>DATJQW010000090.1:0-38003 GCA_035505395.1 Acidobacteriaceae bacterium | reverse complement strand
GGGCGGCCGGGCACGCATCTGGACTGGCTGGGATATTGCTTTCCTCCGGCGCTGCTGTGCGTGATCATGGGGCAGACTTCCCTGCTGGTGCTGCTGGGATTCGTGCTGTTTCTGCGGCTGCAGCGGACGCGGCCGTTTTGGGCGGGCGCGGCGCTGTGGTTCTGCCTGCTGAAGCCGCACCTGCTGGCGCCGTTTGGCGTGGTGCTGCTGGTGTGGATTGCGGCATCGCGGAGTTACCGGGTGCTGGCCGGACTGGCGTCGGCGCTGGCGGCGAGTTGCGCGCTGACTACGGCGATCGACCCCGCGGCGTGGGGACAATATCTGCACTGGGCGCGGACGTCGGGAATTTCGACCGAGTTTTTGCCGTGCATGAGCGTGGCGCTGAGGAACGCGATCGATCCCGGCACGGCGTGGATTGCGTTTGTGCCCTGCGCGCTGGGGTGCGCGTGGGCGCTGGTCCACTGGTGGCAGCGGCGCGCGCGCTGGGACTGGCTGGATCACGGGGTGCTGGTGGTGCTGGTGTCGATGCTGGTGGCGCCCTATGCGTGGTTCTACGATCAGTCGCTGGCGCTGCCGGCGCTGCTGTACGGCGCGGCCAAGACGCAGTCACGCATGCTGCTGGCGGCGCTGGCGGGAATTTACATGATGGTGCTACTGCAGCCGCTGTACACAAAGCCGGAGTCGGGGTGGTACGTGTGGCCGGCGGTGGCGTGGGTGGGGTGGTATTGGTTGGCGCGGCGTGGCACGGAGACTCCAGTTTCCAGTCCCCAGTTTCCAGTCGCCAGTCCCCGGTCCCCAGTCGTCCGTGAAACCGGCTGCCAGCAGACGGGGCCGATGACCGAAATGGGGAATCGCCGCGGGCATTGACGCTGAGTAGACTCACGGAATGGGCCAAACCGAGACCAGGGCGGCGACGAGGCACAAACCGAATTATGCGGAGGTGGCAGTCGCAGTGGTGTGCGGCCTGGCGCTCACGTTCACGGCGCTGTTCCTGGGCGTGATTCCGCTGGAGCGGAACTTATCGGGCGGGCGCGATTTTGTTGTGTACTGGGCGACCGGGCAGCAGCTGGTGCACCATGCCGATCCGTACGACACGGCGGCGATGGATCGGCTGGAGCATGGCGCGGGCTACGTCGGAAAGGGCACGTTTTACATGCGCAATCCGCCGTGGGGGCTGGCGCTGGCGCTGCCGCTGGGGTTCTTCCCCGCGCAATGGATTTCGCTGCCGTGGTCGCTGATGGTCTTTGGACTGGCGGCGCTGTGCGCGCACCTGATCTGGCAAATTCTGGGGCGGCCTCCGACGCCGCTGCCGCTGCTGGCGTACGCATTTCCTCCGGTGCTGATGTGCGTGATTATGGGGCAGACGTCGCTGTTCCTGCTGCTGGGACTGGCGCTGTTTCTGCGCTTCCATCGGACGCAGCCGTTCTGGGCAGGCGCGGGGCTGTGGTTCTGCACGCTGAAGCCGCACGTGCTGCTGCCGTTTGGCGTGGTGCTGCTGGTGTGGATGGTGGCGACGCGAAGTTACAAAGTACTGCTGGGGGCGCTGGCGGCGCTGGCGGTGAGCTGCGGCGCGACGGAGATCCTGGATCCGGCGGCGTGGGCGCAATACGCGCACTGGTCGCGGACGTCGGGGATCTCGGGCGAGTTTATTCCCTGCCTGAGCGTGGCGCTGCGGAACTGGATCGATCCGAGGGCGGCGTGGATTGCGTTTGTGCCGTGCGCGATCGGGACGGTTTTCGCGCTGGAGTATTTTCGGCGGCATCGGCGCGAGTGGGACTGGATGGAGCACGGAAACCTGCTGGTGCTGGTCTCGCTGATGGTGGCGCCCTATTGCTGGGTCTACGACCAGTCGCTGGCGCTGGCCGGAGTGCTGTACGGAGTGAGCCGGACGCGTTCGCGGCCGCTGCTGGCGCTGCTGGCGGCGATCTACGCGGCGATCATGGTGCAGCCGACGTTCACGGCGAATCTGGATTCGGCGTTTTATATCTGGCCGTCGATTGCGTGGCTGGTGTGGTTTCAGCTGGCGCGGCGGTCGGAAGCGGAGGGATCGGGGATGGCGCCCGGGACGGCATTCGTGAGGGGCTGAGCGCAAGGTCGGCTATGCGGACGTTCGGAGTGGGAGCCCGGGCCTGAAGGCCCGATTCCTGGGGTGAGGGCAATTCCACGGGCTGAAGCCCGTGGCTTTCTCCGCCATCCCGCTGGCGCGGGATCGCTGGCGCGCAGGGGCTGAAGCCCGGTTCCATTTTGGGGACCTGTGCGGCACGGCTGAAGCCGTGCCCCTTCAAAGCAACAACGGTTTCGTGAAGCTGTGATGCCGCGCCCCCTCAAAGCAGCTTCGGACCGACCCTCTGGCACGCTGCTTCAGGGAGTGGCGGGTTTGTGCGTGACTTCGATGAGGCGGCGCTTTGCGTCGATCTGCGCGCGGACCTTCCAGGAAAAGCGGGGATTGTTCTCGATCTCGAAACGGAACCAGTCTGCCCGCGAATCGTCGAGGACGAGGAAGGATGGCTCGGCGAAGATCGCGGAGGCGTCGCGGATGTCGCTCGCCAGATAGCCCTGGGCGCGGTAATTCGCCATGAGGCGGTAGGCGCCGGTGGCCGAGGATGGCCCGTTCAGCGCGGCGTTCCAGTCGAGCGGGTACTGGGGCGGCGCGGGGTCCTGGTTGTAGCGAACCATGGCGAGGAAGTCCTGAAGCCAGTCGCAGACGACGGGGCGGCCGGCGGCCAGCTGGTCGATGCGGGCGACGGGAAGGCTTTCAGGGTGCGCGAGCAAGGCTGAGGCGACGGGAAGCAGCAGGAGCAGGCAGGCGACGACGGCGGCGGCGCGCGGAGCGGAAAACGCGGCGGAGCGCTCGAACCAGGCGGCGGCGAGGATGGCGATGCCGATGGCGGTGGGGATGAGATAGCGGCCGACGTAGACGGGCGAGGCGAGATGCGAGACGACGAAAAAGAGGATGGGCGCTGAGAGCAGGGCAAGCGCGACGATGTCGGTGGCGCGGCGGCTGGGCTCGGCGCTGCGCAAGCGGATCGCGGACGCGGCGACGAGCACGAGGATGCAGACCATGGCGCAGGCCCATCCGGCAACGAGGCCGAGGGGATGGTTGCGCAGCGGCGGGAAGTAGATGCCGCCGAAGAGCCAGCCCGAAAGGCCGATGGCGAGATCGGCCAGGGTGGGCATGGCGATCCAGGTGTGAGGTTTGCCGACGGCCATGGAGGCGAGGATGGCGGGGATCCACGGAATGAGGGCGAGCCAACCGGCCGTGGCGGCGAGATAGACGCGGAGGCGGAAGCGGCGCTGGCCGCGGTCGATGACGATGAGCGCGAGGAGCAGAAGGCCGGCGTAGAAGAGCCCGAGAACGTGGCCGAGCACAAGGCCGGCCTGGGTGAGCGCGAGGAGCACGAGATCGCGCGGACGGGGGTGGGGGATTTCAGCGACGCGAAGGACCCAGGCGACAGAGAGGACGGCGAGGAGCAGATAGAGGCCGTAGCCGCGGGCCTCGACGTTCTGATCGACGACGAGGAGCGAGGCAAAGAACGCGAAGGCTGCTCCGAGGAAGGCTGCGCGCGCAGTGAAGCGGGGCCGCAGGACAGCGAGAAGAACGAGGAACGCGGCTGAGACATCGACGCAGGAAGCCAGGCGCAGCGACAGCGGGGTGAGTCCGAAGAGGTGCGCCCAGGGCCACATGCTGAGGTAGAAGAGGGGCATGCCGGCGCCGCCGAGGTGCTCCGCGGCGCGGAGGAGGTGGGTGAGCGAGGGATCGGCGATTTCGACGCTGGTGAAGAGCTCATCGCCGGCGAGCTGCTTTTTCAGCGACCAGAGAACGCAGGCGGCAACGAGCGAGAGGACGCCGAGGAGGGGGGCGATCCATCGATAGAAGATGCTGGGCGGCGTGGAGGATTGCGGAGTGGCTTCGCGGGAGCCGGCGAGTTCGGTCATGGCAGCTGGGTCACTTCAATCACGCGATGCTCGGGATCGATCTGGCGCAGGACCGACCAGGAGAAACGCGGGTTGGAGGCGATCTCAAGCTGAAACCAGTTGGTGTTGGTGCTGTCGAGGAGCAGAAAGGATTTCCGGCGGAGCAGTTCCTGCATGGTGGGCAGGCTGCCGGGAAAATAGCCTTCGCGGCGGTAGTTCTCCATCAGGTGAAAATCGGTGGGCGCATTCTGGGGCCCGCGCAGGGCGGCCTGCCAGTCGAGCGGGTACTCAATGGATCGAGGATGGGCGCTGTAACGCCAGACGACGAGGAAGTCGCGCGAGTAGTCGCAGACGAGGGGGCGGCCGGCAGCGATGCGATCGAGCGCGGCGGCGTCGACTGGGGCGGGCCGCGGAACCATAGCGGCAGCGAGCGGGAGCAGGACCAGCGCCGGGCCGAGGGTGCGGCCATTTCCGATTTGCGCGAGGCGGCTACGCTGGGCCCAGCAGGCGCAAAGGATGGCGACGCCCATGGCGGTAGGAATCATATAGCGCGGCAGGAAGATGGGCTGGGCGGCGCGCGAGACGACGAAGAAGACTTCGGGAGCGAGGACGAGAGCCAGGCCGGCGGCGATGATGGTGACATCCGGCGCGGGGGCGGTGCGCAGGCGACGGATGGCCCCGAAGACCAGCGCGAAGATCAGAGCGGTGGCCACTATCCAGGCGAGGCCGAGCAGCGAGAGGTGGTTGTGGAAGGCCGGCCAGTAGAACTGGAGAAAATTCCAGCAGGAGAGGCCCATGGCGAAACTTCCGATGCCGGGCATGGGAATCCAGCCGCGGGGTTTGCCGGCGGCAGCGGAGGTCAGGATGGCGGGAATCCACGGAATGAGGGCTAACCATCCGGCCATGAAGCTGAGGTAAACCAGGGGCCGGAAGCGATGGCGAAACGCGTCGAGCGCGATGAGGGCGGCGAGAAGAATGGACGCGTAGATGAGGCCGAGGACATGGCCGAGGACCAGTCCCGCCTGGGTGAGCGCGAGCAGGGCGAGATCGCGGGCGCGCGGCCTGGGCGTGTCGGCAACGGTGAGCCACTGCCGGACGGCGAGCACAGCGAGGAGGAGATAGAGGCCGTAGGTGCGGGTTTCGACGCCGGCATCGATCACGGTGATGGGGGCGAAGAATCCGAAGGCCGCGCCAATGAAGGCTGCGCGATCGCCGAAGCGCCTGCGCAGCATCGCGAACAAGAGCAGGAATGCGCCGCAGATGGCGATGGAGGCACAGAGGCGCAGGGAGAGATCGCTGAGGCCGAAGAGACGCGACCAGGACCAGAAAGTGAGGTAGAAGAGGGGCATGCCGGCGCCGCCCAGATGAGGGACGGTGCGGAAGAGATGGACGAGCGAGGGGTCGCTGAGCTCGACGTGGGTATAGATTTCGTCGCCCACTTCGAGGGTGGCGAGCGAGCGAATGATGCAGGCGGCAAGCACCGAGACGACCGCCAGAGACGGGAGGATCCAGCGGCGGAAGGCGGCGCGTTGCGGCCTGGCCAGTGCGGCGTCGCGAGTTTCGGCGGCGGCAACGGTCATGGGAGGCGCAGTCCGCGGGCAGAGGATAGGCCGCGGACACGATTGTATTCTCGTCAAGGGCTTTGCATGGAGATATGGCACTTCCGGGTGAGGCGTTCTGTAGACTGAACTTCGTAGCGCCATTTCATTCCCAGGAGTTTTTGCATGTCTGAAGTGAAGATCACGGTTCGTCCGAACGGCCCGTATCGCGTGGAGGGTCCGGTGAAGCTGGTGGACGCGGAGGGTCGCGAGTGGGACCTGAGCGGGAAGCCTGCGTTTTCGCTGTGCCGCTGCGGCGCGTCGGTGAATAAGCCATTCTGCGACGGAACGCACTCGAAGATGGGCTTCCAGGCAGCGGAAGCGGCGGTGAAGGCGGAAGGCGATCAGGGTTTTCCGGTGAAGATTTAACGACAGCGGTTAGCGGGTAGCGTTTAGGACTAGCGGTTAGCGGTTAGCGGTTAGCGGTTAGGGTTGGAAATTGGGGCGGGCGGCGTCGCTGACGTGCGCCCGCTTTGGTTTTTTGGAGCATTAGTTGCTTTGGAGGATGTGGAGGGTCAGTTCCCTCTTGCGGGGTCCGTCGAGCTCGACGAGGATGACGCGCTGCCAGGTGCCGAGGACGAGCGAGCCGTTTTCGACGGGGAGCGTGAGCGCGGTGCCGATGAGCGAAGAGAGGATGTGATCGGGGACGTGCTCGGGATTGTGGGGATGGCGGTAGTGGAGCTTCGGCATCATGGCCTCGAAGGCGTCGAGCATGTCGAGGCCGGTGCCGGGGTCGAGGTCGGCCGTGGTGAGCGCCGCGGTGGTGTGCAGGACGTTGAGGCAGGCGATGCCGGATGCGCCGTGCAAGTGCTCCTTCACCTGATCGGTGATGTCGACGATCTCCCGCTTGCGGTGTGTGGCGATTGTGAGTCGATGCATCGGTTGTAAATCCAGTCTGGCCCCCGGTTTTTGTAACTCTGCGGGATCGGTTGGCCGCTCGCGGCGCATGCTGCGGTGCATCCGGGTTGAACCGCGCTTGTAATTCGATGCAGTGATGGTGGTTATCTGTTGATAATCATTTGATCCTCAGGTGAACGGATGTGCATTGCGCGCTTCTGAGGCAGGAGAGCAGTATGGCACGCCGAGAAGACATTCGTCACCGAGGAGCCTATGCCCACGCTCGCTTCGCGAATTCTCCCGCTGCGCCGCCTTTCCGCCTTTCTGCTACTGCCGCTGCTCTTCCCTGCTGCACGCATCGTCCAGGCGCAAACCGATCCGGCGATTCCTTCCGGCGATATTCGGATCCACTACTTCCGCCCGGACGGGAACTATCTGGGCTGGACGGTTTACGCCTTCGGCGACACATCGGAACCGAATAACTACGGCGCGGGACCGGTGACCGTGACCGGGACGGACAGCTTTGGCGCGTATTTCGACGTAGGCGTGACCGGGTCGGCGACCAACGTCGGGATCATCATCCACAACGGGAACACGAAGGATCCGGGGCCGAACGAATATGTCGACCCGGCAACCCAGGGCGACGAATACTGGCAGATTTCCGGGAGCGATGTGCTCCAGACGACACAGCCGCCGACGATCCAGGCGACCGATCCGCCGATCCCGGCGGGGCACGCGCGCATTCACTACTTCCGGCCCGACAACGACTACGCCGGATGGAGCCTGTATCCGTTCTATGCCACCAGCGATCCGACCGGTAACTGGTGCACGACGGAAGACTATGTGACCGGTTACGACAAATACGGCGCTTACTACGACGTCGGCATCAATGCATCGCTCAACGGCGGGCAGCTGGGGTTCATTCTGCACAACTGCCAGACCGGCGTGAAGGATCCGGGGCCGAACCAGTACCTGCAGATCACGCAGTACAACGAGGCCTGGGTGCTCTCGGGGGATCTGACCGTCTATCTGACCCAGCCGGTGACCGAATACTCGACCGATCCGCCGATTCCCGCAGGCGACGCGCGCATCCACTATTACCGGCCTGACGGGGATTACTCGGGATGGGTCCTTTATCCCTTTGGGGCGACGAGCGACCCGACCGGGAGCTGGTGCAGCACCGACGATTATGTGTCGGGATACGACAGTTACGGCGCTTACTACGACGTTGGGATCACCAGCGGGCAGCTTGGGTTCATCATCAACAACTGCTCGACGGGCGTGAAGGATCCCGGGCCCAACCAATACCTGAACGTGCCGGGCAATCTGGAGGCGTGGGTGGTGTCCGGAAATCCCACGGTCTTTCTCGTGGAACCGACGGCGGCGCAGCTGCTGAGCGGGGTATTCGACGAGCTGCAGGCGTACTGGATCGACGCCACCACGGTGGCTCTGCAACCCCAGAACTATCAGTCGGGCTGGACTTACGCGATCAACTACAGTCCGAGCGCGGGGCTGAACCTCACCCTTTCAGGGATCACCGGGGGCAGCTCCATTCCGCTCACGCCGTATTCGGGCAGCCTGACCACGGAAGAGCTGACGCGGTATCCGGAGCTGGCCGGCTATGCGCTGTTCAAGCTGCCGGGCAATTTGCAGCCGGGCGTGGTGCAACAGGCGCTGAAGAGCCAGCTGGTGGTTTCCGCTGTGGACGGCAACGGCACGCTGAAGTACGCGACCGGCATCCAGGATTTCGGGACTCTCGACGCGCTCTACTATTATGGCGGCCGGCTGGGCGTGGTCTTCCAGCACGACGGCGATCCCTCCTGGTACGACTTCGACGACGACAACAACGTGCCGGTGAAGATCAAGCTGTGGGCGCCGACGGCGCAGAGCGTTTCGCTGCTGCTTTACGACAATCCGGCGGACACCGCGCCGGAGCAGACCATCGCCATGCACGAACACAACGGGGTCTGGGTGGCTCGCGGCGACGATGGCTGGAAGGGCAAGTACTACCTGTTCGACGTGACCGTCTACGTGCCGTCGATGCAGGCCATCGTGAGCAACATCACGACCGATCCGTACTCGGTGGATCTGGCGCTCAACGGGTTGATGAGCCGCATCACCGATCTCGACGACGAGGCGACCAAGCCGGCGGGCTGGGACTTCTCGACGTCGCCGCCGCTGGCCTCGCTCAGCGACATGAGCATTTACGAGCTGCATGTGCGCGATTTCAGCGTGGACGATCCCACGGTTCCGATGAACCTGCGGGGGACGTACGACGCCTTTGCCGACCTGAACAGCAACGGCATGCGGCACCTGCGCGAGCTGGCGCAGAGCGGGCTGAAGGCGGTCCATATTTTGCCCAGCTTCCACTTCGACGGGGTCAACGAGGACAGGTCGACGTGGCAGTATCCCAGCGATCTGGGGCAGTATCCTGCCGACGGCCAGCAACAGCAGGCGGCGGTAACCACGATCGATAACAGCAACAATAGTGCCTATAACTGGGGATATAACCCGGTTCATTACATGGCGCCGGAGGGGGCGTACGCCATCAATCCGAACAACCGGGTGCTCGAGTACCGGACCATGGTTGAGGGGCTGCACGCGGCGGGACTGCGGGTGATTCAGGACGTGGTCTTCAACCACACCAGCGCGAGCGGGCAGACCTTCGAGGCCAACCTCGATGAGATCGTCCCCGACTACTATCACCGCCTCGACGAGAACGGGGTGCTGCTGACCGGCTCATGCTGCGCCGATACGGCCAGCGAACATCGCATGATGGAAAAGCTGATGATCGATACTCTGCTGCTGAACGCGAAGGAGTACAAGATCGACGGCTTCCGCTTCGATGAGATGAGCCTGCACTTCGTCTACAACATGACGGATATCCAGGCTGCGCTCGACGCGCTCACTCCGGAGAAGGACGGCGTGGATGGAAGCAAAATCTATCTCTACGGCGAGGGCTTCCAGATCGGAGAGACCGCCAACAACGCGCTGGGCCCGAACGCCAGCCAGCTGAACCTGTACGGCACGGGTGTCGGTACGTTCAACGACCGCATGCGCGACGGCATCCGCGGCGGCAGTCCCTTCACCGACGAGCGGACGCAGGGATTCGCCACCGGGCTGGCGACCGACTCGAGCGACTTCACCAACTCCAGCATGGGGCAAACCGCGCAGATTTCGACGCTGCTCCAGGAAGCAGACTGGATCCGCATCAGCCTCACCGGCAACCTGCGCAATTACAGCTTTATCGACGCCGAGGGCATGACAACGACCGGCGGCGACGTGAATTACGACGGTCAGCCGGCTGGATACGCGGCAACGCCGATCGAGGACGTCGACTACTGTTCGGTCCACGATAACCAGACGCTGTTCGACGCCATTCAGCTGAAGTCCGCGGCTTCGGACACGATCGCCATGCGGGCGCGGCGCCAGGTGGTTGCCGACAGCCTGATCACATTGGGCGAGGGGGTGCCGTTCTACCTGGGCGGCGACGATCTGCTGCGCTCGAAGGACATGGACAACAACAGCTATATCTCCGGGGACTGGTTCAACAAGATCGACTTCAGTTACCGGACGAATAACTGGGGCATCGGTCTGCCGGTCGCGAGCCAGAACCAGTCGCAATGGCCGATCATGCAGCCGCTGCTGGCCAATCCGGCGCTGGACGCGACGCCGCAGAATATCTGGAGCACCGCCAGCGCGTTCCGGGAGTTCATGGCCATCCGCTACAGCTCGGGACTCTTCCGGATGCAGACGCTGAACGAGATCCAGGCGAACCTGAGTTTCCTGAACACCGGACCGAATCAGATTCCGGGGCTGATCGTGATGAAGCTGGACGAAAACGGCAGGAACTACGGGCCCTGGCAGCACATCGTGGTGTTCTTCAACGCGGCGAATACGCAGATCACGTTTACCAACTCGGCGCTGGCGGGGCTGCGTCTGCAGCTTGATCCGATTCAGCAACAATCGAGCGATCCCATTATGCGCAAGTCCACGTTTAATTCGGAGAATGGAACGGCGACGATTCCGGCGCTCACGACCGCGGTCTTCGTGAGCACGCGCTGAGATTCAGAGGTGAAGACTGACGGACGGGATGTCCCCGGGACATCGTATCCGATGGAGGGCGAAGAACAACCGCGGATTCTTCGCTCACCACCTCCGAGCTGAACTGCGCTCGGAGCCTCGTTCGCTCAGAATGACATTCGCCAGGATGTCGAGAGCTTCAGGGACAGGACGCCGGCAGCCGGTCAGGGTTGCTGCGGCTGGTTCTGGTCGTTCTGCGGCTTGTTGTTGTCTTTCCTGCCGAAGAGGCGCGACCAGAAGCCGCGCTTTTTCTTCTTCTGATCCTGATCCTGATTCTGATTGGCAGGCTGGTTCTGCGCCTGGGACGGCTGGGCAGGAACAGCATGGTTTTGCGGCTGAGCAGGCCGCTGCGAGACGCTCGGAGCGGGCGGCGGAGCGGGACCGACCGGGCGCTCACCGATTCCGAAGATCTTCTGGAAGATGTTCCGCTGGTCGCCCATGGAGTGGTCGCAGGTGTCGGTGGGCTGGGTGCCGTCGACGAAAGCGCCGGTCCAGTCATCGGGGCAGGATGCGTCGGCGAGCAGGTTGGTATTGTCGTCGAGCTGGACCTGGATGACGCCGGGCGGCGGGACGAAGTCTTTGGTGTCGGAATACTGCGGGAGCTGGACGGCGGCTTTCATGAAGTCGGCCCAGATGGGACCGGCGGCGCGATCGCCCTCGGCCGCGGCGCCCATGGAGTTGCTGAGCTCGCTGTAGTCGTCGTTGCCCACCCAGACTACGCAGAGGAGGTTGCTGGTGAATCCGGCGAACCAGGCGTCGTGCGAGGTGCCGGTTTTGCCGGCGGCGGGCGCGTAGAAGCCCATGCCGCGCACGTTGGCTCCGGTGCCGTGGTGGTTGTTGAGCACCTGCTCCATCATGCTGACGGTAAGGTAAGCGGCGCGCGGATCGAGGACGGGCGTGCTGGTGGGCGTGTAGTCGGCGACCACGTCGCCGTTGGCGGAGCGGACCGAGGCCAGCATCCAGGGATTGATTTTGACGCCCTCGTTGGCGAAGACGGTGTAAGCACCGGCCATTTCGAGCGGGGTGGCGGCGTAGGAGCCGATGGCCATGGCCGGGGTGGGCTCAACCGAGGTGATGCCGGCAGCGCGGGCCAGATTGGCGACGTTGTCGTAGCCGACCATCTGGGCCAGCTCGACGGTCGCGTTGTTGAGGGAGCGATAGAGAGCTTCCACGGCGGGAATGTCGCCGAAGTACTCGTTGTCGAAGTCATGGGGCGAGTAGGTCTGGCCGTTGTCGAAGGTGAACGTGGTCGGCTCGTCGTGGAGCAGCGTGGTGGGGGTGAAGATGCCGCTGACGCCGTCGGGATTGGTGAGCGGGGTACCGGCAATGGCGCTGTTGAAGGCAGCCGCGTAGACAAAGGGCTTGAAGATGGAGCCGGTAGGACGGTTCGCTCTGGCGTGGTTCAGCTGGCTGGCGCCAAAGTTGCGTCCGCCGACGAGAGCGAGCACCTGACCGGTATGCGGATTGAGGGCAACGAGCGCTACCTGCGGATACACGATGGCGGGAGGCGCTTCGCCGCGGCGCTCGGCGAGACGCTCGAGGCGAGCGTAGTGCGCGCGCACGTTGTTATCGACGATCTTCATGCCTTCGGCGACGGCGTCCTGGGCGACCTGCTGAAGGGCGGGATCGAGCGAGGTGTAGATGCGCAGGCCCTGCTGGTTGTAATCGGTGTCGCCGCCGAGGCGCTGGATGAGCTGATCGCGGACCAGGTCGACGAACCATGGAGCCTCGCCGGCATCGAATGCGCCGGGAGCGATGCCGAGGGGCGCGGCTTTTGCCTGCTCGGCCTGGGCCTGGGTAATGGCGCCGGTATCCACCATGGCGTCGAGAACGACGTTGCGCCGCTCGAGAGCGCGGGCGGGATGGCGCAGCGGATTGAGCCAGCTGGGGCTCTGGATCATGCCGGCGAGCAGAGCGCACTCGGGGAGACTGAGCTGGCTGACATCCTTACCGAAGTAGGCCTGGGCGGCCTCGCCAAAGCCATCGATGGCATAGCTGCCCACCTGGCCGAGGGGAACTTCGTTGGCGTACATCTGAAAGATCTGCTGCTTGGTGAAGCGGTGCTCGAGCTGGAGGGTGATGATGACCTGGAGGAATTTGCGCTTGAAGGTCCGCTCCGGGGTAAGGAAGAACATCTTGGCCAGCTGCATGTCGATGGTGGAGGCGCCCTCGACATAGCGGTGGTTGGGGTGCAGATCGTTGACGGCGGAGCGCAGGATGCCCCAGTAGTCGAGGCCGCCGTGCTCGAAGTAGCGGCGATCTTCAATGGCGGTGACGGCGGGGACGAGCTCTTTGGGCAGCTCATCGTACTGGACGAGGCGGCGCTTGGCGCGGTTCTGGTCCGAGAGGCCGGTGACGAGGACCGGCTCCAGCTCGTAGGCAGCGAGGGGCTGGCCGTTATCGCCGACGATCTGGGTGACGATGCCGCGATCGAAGCTGATGGTCGCGCCGTCTTCGGAGTGGTAGGACTGAGGGCCGGGATGGACGCTGACAGAATCCGCGGCGGCGGAGTAGGTGCCGAGCGGCGAGGCAGCGCCCTCTCCGGTGACGGTGTAGCCGGCGGCCGAGAGCTCCTGGGCGATTTCGGCAGCGGTGTATTTCTGGCCGGGACGGATTTCGGACGGCGCAGCGTAGATTTCGGCGGTCTGGACGAAGAGCGGGTGCTGGAGGCGGTCGTTGACCACCTGGCCGTACTTATTCCAGTAGTAGGTGAAAACGAGGCCGCTGAGAAGCATGGCGACCACGCAAACCATGGCCGCGACGATGAGCACTCTCTGCCCGGTGACGTTGATGGCAACGCGGGGAACTTTCAGTTTTACAGCCAAATTGGGACTCCGCTCACTCTATTGTCGAACAAATACCGGTGGTCAGACGAATCGGATGCGGGATTCGGTCCGGCCGCGCGTTCGCGATGAAGAAAAGTGCACGCGAGGAACCGCTGGCGGCACGCTGAAAACAAGGGCGTTGGCGCGCGGATGGCAACAGCGGGCGTGGGCCGGCAGACACGGCGTGTCTGGAGTGACGCGCACGGTCATGCGGTGGGGACCGGGGCTGTCTGATTCCCGGCGGCCTCATCCTTCAACTGCCGGGCGACGTCGGCGATGGGGACATCGCGGGGCGTGGCGGCGGCGGAGCGGACGACCAGCTCGACCTTGCCTTCGGCAGCTTTTTTGCCGACGGTCACGCGATACGGGATGCCGATCAGGTCAGCATCCTTGAATTTGACGCCGGCGCGCTCGTCGCGATCGTCGAGGAGAACGTCGAACCCGGCGGCTTCGAGATCGGCGGCGATTTTCTCTCCCGCGGAGCGGAGCGCGTCGTCGGCAACGTTGGTGACGGTGACCACCACATCGAAGGGGGCAATGGAGCGCGGCAGCCAGAAACCGTTGGCGTCGTGGTTCTGCTCGACGGCGGCGGTGAGGATGCGCTCGATGCCGATGCCGTAGGAGCCCATGATGGGCGTGACTTCCCTGCCGTTGGCGTCGAGGACGCGCGAGCCCATGCGCTCGGTGTAGCGAGTGCCGAGTTTGAAGATGTGTCCGACTTCAACGGCGGTGGCGACTTTCAGCGGCTGGCCGCAGACAGGGCAGCCCTCGCCTTCGGCGGCGTTGCGGATGTCGGCGGCGACGGTCCAGGCGAAGTCGCGGCCGGGAACGACGTTGCGGTAGTGGTAGTCGAGCTTGTTGGCGCCGCAGACGAGGTTCTTCCGGTTTTCGAGGCCGGGGTCGAGGACGACGTTCAGCTTGCCGTCGTGGAGGGTCTTTGCCGGGTCCAGCCCCACCGGGCCGAGGTATCCGGCCGGCGCGTGCAGCCACTGCTCGAGTTCTTCGGCGACCATGGGACGCAGATCGGTGGCGCCGACGACCTTGGCGAGCTTGGTCTCGTTGACGAAGTGATCGCCGCGGAGAAAGGCGACGACCGGCGATTGCGCGGATTTGTTTTCGGCAGACTTTTTCTGGTTCGCGACAGGTGTGGAGACCGTCGCCATGTAGGCGACGCACTTGATGTCGGAGCTGGGCTCGATCGAGAAGAATTTCGCGACATCGACGATGGCCGCCTGGCCGGGCGTGTGGACGAGTTCGGGCGTGCCGTCGCCGGTCGATTCCATTTCTTTGACCGGAGCGAGGCGCGAGGTAGCTTTTTCGATGTTGGCGGCGTAGCCACAGGCGGCGCAGGAGGCGATGAGGTCTTCGCCGGCGTCGGTGTAGACCATGAACTCCTGCGACTGCGAGCCGCCCATGGCGCCGGAGTCGGCTTCGACAACGACGAACTGGAGGCCGGAGCGGGCGAAGATGGCGCGGTAGGCTCCCTCGTGGAGGCGGTAGCTGCGATCGAGGCCAGCCTCATCGAGGTCGAAGGAGTAGCTGTCCTTCATGATGAACTGGCGGACGCGCAGGAGGCCGGATTTGGGGCGCGGCTCGTCGCGGAATTTGGTCTGAATCTGGTACCAGATCTGGGGGAGCTGCTTGTAGCTGCGCAGCTCGTTGCGGGCGATGTCGGTCATCACCTCTTCGTGGGTGAATCCCAGGCAAAGCTCGGCGCCCTTGCGGTCTTTGAGGCGGAACATGTTGTCGCCCATGATGGTCCAGCGGCCGGACTCGCGCCACAGGTCGGCGGGATGGAGGGTAGGCAGGAGGAACTCCTGGCCGATGCGGTCCATTTCTTCGCGGACGATGGCGGTGATGCGGTTCAGCGAGCGCTGGGCAAGGAAGAGGTAGGAATAAATGCCGGCGCTGAGCTGGCGGATGTATCCGGCGCGGACCAGGAACTTGTGGCTGGCGACTTCAGCGTCGGCCGGGGCTTCGCGCAGGGTGGGGATGAAGAGCTTCGACCAGCGATGCATGCGTGCGATGTGCCTTTGTGCCGCCGCGCCCGCGCAGGATGGTGAGTCGCAGGGAGCGGCGCGAAGTGGATTGGGGTGCAAAGGATTATTTTAACTGGGGATGGCGGCGGAAGGCGGCAGAAGCCAGCGGAGCTCGATCTGGACTCCTCCAGGCAAATCCGTTACCTGAGTGCGATTTCCTGGTGACGACCGTCGCACCGGTGTGCCATCCTGAGTGCACCATTTCTTCGTAACCGCGCAACGCATTCGCAGGGCACCCCCGGTCCTGGGACGAAGGAGTTCCATGGTTCGGCAGGAAGAAGGAACAGGACCCTGATGCACACGACGTACCTTCTGTTTGCGTTCATCATCATGCCGGTGCTGGCGCTGGCAGCCTTCCAGGTGGTGCTGCGGTCGGTGCCGGAACTGCGCGGCATCCGTCAGCTGGTTGGGTTCCTGCTGTGCGCGATGGCGGCGATGGTGCTGCTCGCGAGCCAGTCCCGCATTCCGCCGTTCTTCGGCGTTGTCCTGGGCAACTATCTTCTGCTGGTCGGCCCGTTGTTTCTCTACGCCGCGGCCGCCGATATTCTGCGGCTCCGGCTGCGCCACCTGCCGTGGATGGTAGCCGTGGCGGCCGCCGGTTTTCCCGCTCTGCTGTGGGGGGTTTACGTCGACAGAGGCGCGGTTGCGCGTCTCACCGTGCATGCCGTGGTGGTCGGCATCCTCTTCTCGGCTACGGCCGTGATCCTGTTTCGGCATCGCGACGAGGATCTTCGGCTGCCGATGCGGACCTGCGCGTGGTCCCTGATCGCGCTCTCCTCGCTGCAGGTGGTGTGGGTGATCTACCACCTCGTCAGTCATCGGCCCACCAGCTTCGCGCATCCCGATCCGGCCGACGAGGCCTTCAGCTACCTGAGCCTGCTGCTGGGCATGGGCAACATCGGGGCGCTGGCATGGCTTGCGCTCTCTGAGCATCGCCGGGAGCTGCACCACGTGGCGCAGACCGACTCCCTCACCGGCCTGCTGAACCGGGGCGCATTCGAGGACGTGCTGCGGCGGGAGCTGCTGCGCGCCCGGCGGTCGGATTCGGCGATGGCCGTGATGATGATTGACATCGACTACTTCAAGCAGGTGAACGATTCGTACGGACACATGGTGGGCGACCTGGTGCTGCGGCGGATCGCCGAGACGCTGCGCCAGGGAACGCGGCCATCGGATGTGCTGGCGCGGTACGGCGGCGAGGAGTTTGTGATTCTGCTGCGCGAGGCGGGGCTGGAGGCAGCCGAAGCGGCGGCGGAGCGGATTCGGCTGGATATCGCAACGCTAACCGATCTGCCGGAAAACGTGACCATGACGGTGAGCATCGGGGTCGCGGCGAATCACGAAGGCGAGACGAGCGAGGGCTTTCTGCTGCGGGCCGATGAGGCGCTGTACCGCTCGAAGCGCGAAGGGCGGAACCTGGTGACGGTGCACCGGCAGCCGCGGCGGAACAACGTGGTGTCGATGTAAGGGCAGAGGGATTGTGCCGGAGAAGCAAAAAAGGCTGCGCAGAAGCGCAGCCTTTGATATTTCTGAGAACTGCAGGTCCTTCGACTCGCGACTGGATCATTTGTTGCGCGCGAAGACTTGCGCGCAACGAATTCGGAAGGCTCGCTCAGGATGACAACGCGTTCATGAATTGGCCGATTCCCTGGAGAGCTATCGGCCGATACAACCTAGACGGCCTGTTTGGCGCAGAATTCATTGAAGGCGCGGGAGAGCTCGTCGGAGATCTGCTGGGGAGTCGCGTTTTCGATGATGAAGCGCTGCATGAGGTAGACCAGCTTGCCGTCGCGGAGGATAGCGACCGCGGGCGAGGTGGGCGGGTTGCCGTCGAAGTAGGAGCGGGCGCGCTCGGTGGCTTCGCGATCCTGCCCGGCAAAGACGGTGATGGAATGGTCGGGCGTGACGGTGTTGCGCAGCGCGAGGCGGACGCCGGGGCGCATTTTGCCTGCAGCGCAGCCGCAGACAGAGTTGACCACCACCATGGTGGCGCCAGGCTTCGCGAGGGCCTCATCGACAGCCTGGGCGGTGCGCGCCTCCTCGATGCCGGCGCGGGTAAGCTCTTCACGCATGGGGATGAGCATGATCTCGGGGTACATGTGCCTGGGTTCCTCCGGGTGGTTCAGGTTACGGGATGATGCTTATTGTACGGGGCGGGTTCGCTCGGCGCCACCGCCTGATATACCTCATTTAGATGCTCGTGCGGGAAGAAGTTGCGCTGGCGCCGTATACAACGTTTGGAATCGGGGGCCCGGCACGGTGGTTTGCCGAGGCGGAGGATGAGGCCTCGGTGGTGGAAGCCGTGCGCTTTGCGCGGGAACGCAGCGTGCCGCTGTTCGTGCTGGGCGGCGGCAGCAATGTGCTGGCCGCGGATGAGGGGTTCCCGGGACTGGTGCTGCACGTGGCGCTGCGGGGCGTGGAGCAGGACGGCAATCACTTTCGCGTGGCGGCGGGCGAGAACTGGGATCAGTTTGTTTCTCTGGCCGTGGAGCGGGGGCTGGGCGGGATCGAGTGCCTCGCGGGAATTCCCGGGACGGTGGGCGGAACACCGGTGCAGAATGTGGGTGCGTACGGGCAGGAGGTTTCGGGCACGATCGTCTCGGTGCGGGTGCTGGATCTGGAGCACCTGACCTTTGCGGAACTGCCGGCGTCGGCATGCGGATTCGCCTACCGGCACAGCATTTTCAACAGCAGCCATCGCGGGCGGTTTCTGGTGACGGCGGTGAAATTCCGGCTGCGCAACCGTGCGTTTCCGGTGATTTCGTATCCGGATCTGAAGCGGCGCTTTCAGGATCGGAAAGAACCGCCATCGCTCGAGGAGGCGGCGGCGGCGGTGCGGGAGATCCGCCACGGCAAGGGAATGCTGCTGGTGGAGGGCGAGGAGGATTGCCACAGCGCGGGGAGCTTTTTCAAGAACCCCGTGGTTTCGGAGGCGCGGTACCAGGCGATTGCGGCGTCGGCGTCGACTCCCACGCCACGATTCGCGGCGGCAAAGGGATTTGTGAAGATTCCGGCGGCGTGGCTGCTGGAGGAAGCGGGATTCGATAAGGGGTACAAGCTGGGAGCGGCAGGTATTTCCAGCCGGCACACGCTGGCGCTGATCAATCGGGGAGGCGCGACGGCCAGGGACATCGTAACGCTGCGCAACCGGATCGTCGCCGCGGTGGAGGCAAAGTTTCAGGTGCAGCTGGAGCCGGAGCCGGTGTGGCTGGGATGAGAGCGGATCGCCGTTCGTAATTTGCAGGCGCAAAATTCAGTGTGGTCGAATGGGCGCATGGATCGCAGGGCGTTTTTGCGGAGTTCTGTCCTGGCGTCGGGTGCGGTGCTGGCCGGGCGAATGGGTATTGCGCAGGCCACGCCGTCCGTTTCGGCGCAACTGAAGCTGAACCGGCGGAAGCGGGGGAATCCGATCGCAATGGATTTCACCGGGCTGAGCTACGAGAGCGCACAGCTGAGCCAGCCAGATTTCTTTTCGGCCTCGAACGCGGAGCTGGTGGGATATGTGCGGCGGCTGGGCGCCAACGGCGTGCTGCGCATTGGCGGGAACAGCAGCGAATACTGTTCCTGGGCGCCGGAGGGCGCGCCGGCGCAGAGTGCCACCGCGCAGAATCAGGCTCAGGCGAACGTAATCTCGGACGCGCTTGGATCGGACAAGGGGCATCATTCGCTGCCGAAGAAGACGATTACGCCGGAGGCGGTGCGGAATCTGGGGACGTTCGTCGAGGCGACGGGATGGAAGCTGATCTACGGTCTGAACATGGGCACGGGCACGGCGGAGGCGGCCGCGGATGAAGCCGCCTTTGTGATGGGGACGATGGGCGACCGGCTGATCGCGTTCCAGCTATGCAACGAGCCAGATTTGTTTTCGAGGAACGGGCTGCGCTCGCCGGATTACAACTACGCGCAGTTCGCGCAGGAGTGGCAGACGTTCTACGCGGCGATCAAGCGGCGTGTGCCGAATGCGCCGTTTGCAGGGCCGGACACGGCGTTCAACAACGAGTGGCTGGTGCCGTTTGCGAAGCAATTCAAAAGCGAGGTCGCATTTCTCTCGCAGCACTACTATGCGGAGGGTCCGCCAACGGATCCGTGGATGACTATCGAACGGCTGCTCAAGCCGAATCCGAAGCTGAAACTGGAATTCGAAGGGATGGCCGAGACGCAGGCGGAATCACATCTTCCGTTCCGGCTGGCGGAGACGAACTCGTGTTACCAGGGCGGAAAGCAGGGTGTGAGCGACACGTTTGCCTCGGCGCTGTGGGGCGCGGACCTGATGTATCAGCTGGCGGCGGCGGGCGGCGTGGGGATTAATTTTCACGGCGGCGGATACGGGTGGTACACGCCCATTGCAGGCACGGTTGAGAACGGGTTCACAGCGCGGCCGATTTATTACGGCATGCTGCTGTTTGCCGAGGCCGGAGCAGGACACCTGATCGAGGCGAAGCTGCAGGGCCAGGGTGCGGCGCCACTGTTGACGGCTTACGGGCTGGTGAACGACGCACAGGATTCAGTGACGGCTGTGGTCATCAATAAAAACGCCGACGTCAACGTGCGACTGGGTTTCGACACAGGCGAGCGGGCAGGGAGTGCACGGGTGCTGCGGCTGGTCGCGCCGCGGCTGGATGACACACAGGATGTGACGCTGGGAGCGAATCCGGTGGGCGGAAGCGGGGCGTGGAGCGACGAGCGCGATGAAGAACTGCCGGTGCGGGACGGAACCGCGATGCTGGATCTGCCGGCGGGCAGCGCGGCGCTGGTGACGTTCCGGGCGGGATAAAGCGGCAGGCCAGGAAACCTCTGAAATTTCTCGAAACCACCCCTCGGCGGCTAAAGCCAGCTCCTTCTGCGGCAATTTACGGCACGGCTAAAGCCGTGCCCCTTCAAAGCATGGCCTTAATCAGAACTTCCCTACGCCCACCAGGCGGCGCCGGGTTGCTGGCGCAGGACAAGATCGTTGAGGAATGCGGCGGCTTTGGTGAGGCCTTCTTCGGCGGAGAGCAGCGAGTCTTCGTGCTCGATGGAGAGCACGCCTTCGTAGCCGAAGAGGCGGAGGGTGGAGACGAAATCTTTCCACCACTCGACGCCGTGGCCGTAGCCGACGGTGCGGAAGATCCAGCCGCGATGACGCTCGTCGGTGTACGGCTTAGTATCGAGGACGCCGGTGAGGGGGAGATTGGCGCCGAAGAGCTGCGTGTCCTTGGCGTGAACGTGGAAGATGGCGTCGCCGAGGAGGCGAATGGCGGCGATCGGGTTGATGCCCTGCCAGAAAAGATGGCTGGGATCGAAGTTGCAGCCGATGGCGGAGCCCGCGATGGAGCGCAGCTTCAGCATGGTCTCGGGGCTGTAGACGACGAAGCCGGGGTGCATCTCGATGGCGATGCGGACGCCGTGATCGGCGGCAAATCTGGCGTGCTCGATCCAGTACGGCGCGACGACCTGCTCCCATTGCCAGGTGAGGACTTCGAGATAGTCGGGCGGCCAGGGGCAGGTGACCCAGTTGGGCTGGCTGGCGTCCGGCGAGTCGCCGGGGCAACCGGAGAAATCGACAACGGTGCGGACGCCGAGCTTTTCGGCGAGGAGGATGGTCTTGCGGCTGACTTCGCGATCGCGGTCGGCGCGGTCCGAATCAGGATGGAGAGGATTGCCGTGGCAGCTGAGCGCGCTGATGGAGGCGCCGCGGTCGGCGAGGACGTTGCGGAACTCGGCGAGGGCGCCCGAGTCGTCGAGCATGGAGAGCTTGCAGTGGGCATCGCCGGGATAATTGCCTGTGCCCAGCTCGACCGTGTCGATGCCGAGGGTCTTGAGCTTGTCGAGCACGGCGGGCAGCGAGAACTGCGAGAGCAGCGGGGTGAAGACACCGACTTTCATCGTGTGGGCTCCGGAAAATGCCATGATACTGCCCGCGGGATCGGCGGCGGGATGGCGAAATCGAGCCAGGCGAACTGGCGGGGCGACGACGTGACGACAGTGCGCAGGGTGAGCGAGACAAATCGAACGTGCCTCACAGAGAATGGTGAACAGAGACTGGTGAACATGGATCCGATTGTTTTGAGAGAAGGCGGGGCGCGCTGGGAGCAGATCAGCCTTGGGGAGGTGATGCTGCGGCTCGATCCGATGGAAGGACGCATCCACACGACGCGGCATTTTGCGGTGTGGGAGGGCGGCGGCGAGTACAACGTGGCGCGCGGGCTGCGTCGCTGTTTTGGGATGAAGACGGCGATCGCGACGGCGCTGGCCGATAATCCGGTGGGGCGGCTGGTGGAGGATCTGATCCTGCAGGGCGGCGTGGATCCGGAGCTGGTGCGGTGGGTTCCCTACGACGGCGTGGGGCGCACGGTGCGCAACGGGCTGAATTTTACGGAGCGCGGGTTTGGCGTGCGGGCGGCGGCGGGATGTTCGGACCGCGGACACACGGCGATTGCGCAGGCGACGCCGGCGACGTGGGACTGGGAGAACATTTTTGGCGACGCGAACGGCGCGCGATGGTTCCACACGGGCGGAATTTTTGCGTCGCTCTCAGAGACGACGCCCACTGTGGCCGTGGCGGCGATGGACGCGGCGCGGCGGCATGGGACGCCGATCTCGTACGACCTGAACTATCGCGAGTCGCTGTGGAAGAGCATCGGCGGGAAGGCCAAGGCGCAGGAGGTCAACCGCGAGCTGGTGCGGAAGGTGGATGTGCTGCTGGGGAACGAAGAGGATTTCTCGGCGATGCTGGGGATTTCGGTGGAGGGAGTGGCGGAGGATTATGCCGAGCTGCATGTGCCGAGCTACGAACGGATGCTGCGCGCGGTTGCGGCGGCGTATCCGAATGTGAAGCTGGTGGCGACGACGCTGCGCACAGCGCACACGGCGACGCGGAATGCGTGGGGCGCGCTGGCGCTGTACGGCGGCGAAGTGGTGCACGTGCCGCAGCGGGAGATCGAGATTCTGGATCGGGTGGGCGGCGGCGACTCATTCGCCTCGGGGCTGATCTACGGGCTGCTGAAGGGCAAGCCGGTGGAGTGGGCGCTGCGCTGCGGGGTGGCGCACGGCGCGCTGGCGATGACCACGCCGGGCGACACCAGCATGGCCACGCTCGGCGAGGTGGAGCGGGTGATGAAGGGCGAGTCGGCGAGGATAGCGAGATAACGAAGAAGCGGTTGGCGAAAGAACGGTCAGCGGAAACAGCGGTTAGCTGGTGAAGCGGTTGGCGGAAAAACGGTCAGCGATAAGGCGGTCGGCGAAACAAATGAGTGCAGAGAAGACCAGAGAGTGGATTGAGCGGTTGGGGATTGTGCCGGTGCTGCGGGCGAGATCGGCGAAAGAAGGCCGAGCGCTGGTGGAGGCGCTGGTCGAGGGCGGGATCACGGTGATGGAAGTAACGATGACCGTGCCGGGAGCGGTCGACCTGCTGCGGGAGCTGAAGAAGGAGTACGGCGAGCGGCTGCTGCTGGGCTCGGGGACGGTGACCGACGTGGGGCAGGTGCAGGCGACGATTGAGGCGGGCGCGGAGTTTGTGGTGAGCCCGAGCTTCCATCCCGAGGTGGTGGGGCGAACGAAGGCGCTGGGGAAGGTATCGATCCCAGGAGCGCTGACGCCGACTGAGGCGATCACGGCGTGGCGCGACGGAGCCGACTTCGTGAAGATCTTTCCCTGCTCAGCGGTGGGCGGCGCGAGCTATCTGAAGGCGCTGCTGGCGCCGTTTCCGGAGCTGCAGCTGATTCCGACCGGCGGCGTGACGCTGCAGACGGCGGGCGATTTTCTGAAGGCCGGAGCGCGGGCGCTGGGCGTGGGCACGGACCTCGTGAATCCAAAGGCGATTGCCGAAGGCAAGCCGGAGACGGTGACCGCGACGGCGCGCGCCTACCTCGAAGCGGTGAGGAAGTTCCGCGCAGCGTGAGGCGGTGGTGCGGGGGCCGGTTCGTCAGGATTGCGGTGAAGCGTGGCCGATGAACTTGTCGACCCACTGGATGAAGTACTTCATGTTGGGCCAGTCGGTGTGTCCTCCGTCGTCCTGACGCCAGGCGAGCTTGCCGCCGAGCAGGCCATCGTTGACGGGCGGCATCTGGGCGGTGTGGTAATCGAGATTGGAAAAGCTGAGGCCGGGGGCGCCGAGGAGGGTCCAGACAGGACTGGCGGCTACGGTGGCCATGAAGCTGCCCTGATGGTCGAGCCAGTGCGCGTCGCCCTTGGACGGCATGCCGTAGCTGATGAAGGTGAGGCGCGGCGCGCAGAGGGCGATGAGCTCGTTGGAATCGACAGGGATGTCGCCCGGGTTCATGCTGCCGAAGGTGGCCTGCGAAGCGCCGTACTTCAGAAAATTGCCGGCCATCCAGTAGTATTCGCCGCCGGTGAGGCTCTCGACGGCTTCGCCGAAGTTGCGGCGCAGGAGTGTGGCGCCGCCTTTGCCGGAGGAGCCGACGAGGACCATGGCGAAGCGCTGATCGAAGGCCATGGTGACGAGGGCGGCTTTGCCGAAGCGGGAGACGCCTTCGATGCCGACATACTTGGCGTCGACGGCGGGATCGGTCTCAAGATAGTCGAGGCCGCGGCTCGCGCCCCAGGCCCACGCGCGCAGGGCACCCCACTGATCGGGCCTGCGCGGCTGGCCGTGGTTGACGAGGCCAATGATGCCGCGCGTGAGCCCGGCGCCGTTGTCGGCCTGCACGCTGGCGGGATCGAGCGAGGCAAATCCCCAGCCGGCGGCGATCAGCTCCCAGGTACTGGGCGGGTCGCCATCGTCGTTGAACTTCGGAAACTCGAAGGGCGGGAGACGCTCCGGTTCCCAAGCCTGATGCTCACGGAAGACGGCGGCGAGCGAGGGGTCCTGTTTGACGAGGAGGGCTTTTTCGGCGGCGTCGATGCGGTCCATCTCGTCGGGCGAGGGCTCGTTGGGCGCAGGAAATCCGCTGGGACCGAACATGATCAGCACCGGGACCGGGCCTTTGGCGTCGGCGGGCGTGACGAGGGTCATGCGGATGTTGACGGAGATGAGCGGATATGCGGAGTTATCGACGCGGCCGATGAGTTTTTTGGCGAGCACCGGATGGCCGCCGATGTTTTCGTGGTCGGTGGCCACGACCGACCAGCGGACCGCTGGCACGTGCGGCGGGATGAAGCCGTAGACGTATTCCTGGTAGTCGTGGACGATCTGCGGGCGGCGCTGGTTCCACCACATGGCGGGGGTGGTGACCTTGCGGCCGTCGGTGAGGGTGAGGGCGTCGGGGAGGTTGGGGTAGGGGTTCGCCTTCGACTCGTCGTAGTTGGCGTGGTTGGGCGCGTTCTCGTTGCCGCTGGGGCCGGGGCGCAGCGCCTGGATGCCGAGCTGCTGCATCATGTTCTGCTGATCCTGCTCGGCGGTGAAGTTGACCGGAGGCGGCAGCGGGGATTTCTGCGCCGGGGCTGAGCCGAGGCCGATGCAGGCGAGGGCGAGAACGGGGCAAACGCGCGAAAGCGGGATGGAACGCACGGACCCTCCGGGGCGAGACGCGAACAAAGCGATTTAGTACGAGACCCATATTAAACCTGTGGAGGGCGCGGGCGTATGAAGTCCGGGCGAGCGGCTACAATCGTCCCGATGACAGCCAGGAAAGCTGCAAAGCCGAGGAAGACCGCGAAGAAATCCGCCAAACGAATAACAAAACCCGCCGCGAGCAAGGCAAAACCTGCGGGGAAGCAGGCGAAATCGAAGGGCGCTGCGAAGGATGCGGGATTGGAGCTGCAGCCGGAGCGGATTGCGGAGCTGCTGCGGCGGCTGAGGGCGGCGTATCCCAAGGCCGAGTGCGCGCTGCAGCATCGCAATGCGTGGGAGCTGCTGGTGGCGACGATCCTTTCCGCGCAATGCACCGACGCGCGGGTGAACATGGTGACGCCTTCCCTGTTCCGCAAATTCCCTACCCCGGCGGCGTTTGCGGCGGCGTCGCTGCCGGCGATCGAGGAGGAGATTCGGTCGACGGGGTTTTATCACAACAAGGCGAAGTCGATCTCCGGCGCGGCGAAGCGGCTGGTGAGCGAGTTTGGCGGGAAGGTTCCCGAGACGATGGAGGAGCTGCTCACGCTGCCTGGCGTGGCGCGCAAGACGGCGAACGTGGTGCTGGGGGTCGCGTTCGAAAAGGCTGAGGGGGTGGTGGTCGACACGCACGTGCTGCGGCTGTCGCATCGGCTGGGATTGACGCGGGCTGAAGATCCGAAGCGGGTGGAAGAGGATCTGATGCGGGTGATTCCGCGCGAGCGGTGGATTGCGTTCTCGCACGAGATGATCCACCACGGCCGGCAGATCTGCGTGGCGAGGAAGCCGCGATGCGCGGAGTGTCCGCTGGAGACGCTGTGCCACGCGGCGGATAAGACGTGGTCGAGCGTGTAGGTGGAATTGGCTCTCGGCCGCGATGCGGTAGTCTGGCGTTCGCGAGATACGCATGATGCTTCCCTTCCTCTTTTGCCTTCTGCTCGGCTTTCCTTTGGGGCATCACACGGCTCCGAACCTTTATAGGGTTCGGGTCGACACAACGGCCGGCAGCTTTGTCATCGAGGTGCATCGCGACTGGGCACCGCATGGGGCCGATCGCTTTTACGAGCTGGTGCGGGACGGGTATTACAACAATTCGCGATTCTTTCGCGTGGATCCGGGGCGCTGGGTGCAGTTTGGGATCGCAGGCGATCCACAGGTGGCGCAGCGCTGGCGGCATCGCGTGATCCCGGACGACAAGATGGTGGAACCGAACGCGGCGGGCTACGTGGCCTTCGCGAATAGGGGACCGAACACGCGCTCGACCGAGGTTTATATCAACACCGGCGACAACACCAGGCACAACCTCGGGAACGGCTTCGCACCGTTTGGGAGAGTTGTTGAAGGGATGGATACGGTGGAGCGACTCTACGGCGGTTACGGAGAGCATTCCGGGGGCGGAATGCGGGCGGGCCACCAGGATGCGATGTTCAGCGGAGGCAACGCCTGGCTGGACCAGAATTTTCCCAGGCTGGACAAACTGATCCGGGCGAGGGTTGTGCCGGTGCCGCGGGGGAGTTGATCGCGGTCCGATTGCTCACGAAGGCCTCGTTCGATCGGACGCCGGTGAGACTTCTTCCTGCGCCGCAGGCGCATCTCCTTTAGGGAGGAGCCTTCGGATGAGCGAGAAGAATGGAAAAAGTCTGATGCGGGGCATGCTGGCGGGCGTGGGCGCGGGACTGGCCGCGTCGTGGGCGATGAATCTCTTCATGGCCGGACCGGGCGAGAAGCTGCAGGAGGTGCTGGAGACCGAGGAGGACCGGTACCGGGAGCGGCTGCAGGCGTGGGAGCAGGAGCGGAGCGGCGAGCCGAAACAGGACGCGACCATGAAGGCCGCCGATGCGATCACAGCCGCAGTGACCGGCGGCCAGCATCTCTCGATGGACGAGCAGCAGGCCGGCGGTTCGATGGTGCATTACGCATTCGGAGCGTTGATGGGCGGGCTTTACGGCGGTCTGGCCGAGTATTCGCGGTCGGTGCGGACGGGTTTCGGGACAGCATTCGGCAGCGTCCTGTTTGCCGGGGCGGATTTGGTGGCGGTGCCGGCGTTCAAACTGTCGCCGCCGCTCTCGGAATCGAGTCCAAAGTCGCTGGCGAATCCGTATACGGCGCACCTGGTCTACGGCGCGACGACGGAGCTGATGCGCCGGGTGTTGCGGGCGGTGCTGTAGCGTCGAGTGGGGAGGCGCAGCGCAACGGCTCAGCGACTGCTGAACAGATCCAGATCCGGCACCGCAGGCAAGGGGAAATTGCCGGTCTGATATTGGTTGCCGGAGAGGAAGATCTCCGGACCGGCATGCTGCGCCATCCACGCATCCGCCTGCCCGCTCAGCTGATTCATGGACGGCGCATCGAGGATGGTCGTGCAGTTGGCGAGATCGTTCTTCAGCACAGGCTGAGCTTCGGAACCGCCCTGCCGGGCGGCGATGAGGAACCAGCGGCAGGCATCGGGCGGGCTGGGCGGCGCGAAGGTTCCCATGCGAGCGATCGCGCCGAGAATTGCGGAGGAGCGCCATGAGCCTGCGCCGGCGGCCTGCTCGAGAAGCGCTGTCGCTTCGCCGGGTTTCTGCGGAAGGTCAGAGTGGTTGACCAGCAGCTGGCCGAGCGAGTGGATGGCGGGAACGTAGCCGGCCTGCGCGGCGATGCGGAGGTATTCCGCGGCCCGGGGAAAGTCATGGACGTGATCGTCGACGACGGAATAGAGGGTGCCCAGCGCATATTCGGCTTCGGGCAGCCGCTGTTTGGCGGCGAGCTGGAACCATCTTTCGGCGGCGCGATGATCGGCCGGGATTCCATAACCGAGGAAATACACGAGGCCCAGGTCGTTCTGGGCGCCGGGATCCTGCTTTTGCGCGGCCTGCGTGAGCATTTGCAGGCCGAGAGGGATGTCGCGGCGCACGCCGAGCCCTTTGAGATACATCACGGCGAGATTGCGCTTCGCGCTCAGCGAACCGGCGGCCATGGCGCGGCTGAACCAACGGATCGCCTCAGCCGGATCGGGCCGGACCCCGGTACCGACGAGGTAGAAGTAACCTAGCTCGGCCTGGGCGTCGGAGTCGCCCTGGTCGGCGGCTTTGCGATACCAGAAAGCAGCCCGCTCCGGATTGCGCGGGAGGCCGCGGCCGATGAGGTAATCGCCGGCCAGCTGCAGTTCCTTGTCGATGTGGCCCTCGGCGGCAGCGGCACGAGACTGCTCGTCGGGCTGACTGGAGGGCATGGCGCCCGCAGAGAGCTGAGGCTCAAGGCAAACCACGGCGAGAACAAACAGGAGCGTACAGCGCAGCGCGTTCGCTGCAGCCGATACTCTGCGTGGGTCCATGGACGGCCTCCGTGGCGACCGTTTGGCTCAGACAGCAGTGGCGGGAGTTGCGAGGGATTATGCCGGAGACAAGGCGGGATGGCAATGAAAATCGCGACGGCGAACCAGCTCAATCCGGCAAATGCTGGATCCAGCTGAGGGAAGGCGGGCGGGCGCGCCCTATAATTTTGTGGTGGGACTGGGTTTTAGAAAATTCCGCATTTGTCTCGTTGCCGTGCTGGCCGCGTTCGTCCTGGCACCGTTTGCGCCGGCGCAGGAACCGGCGCAGAGCAAACCTCCGGAGCCCTCGGAGATGCACGGACGTCTGATCCTGGTGCTGCCGTTTGAGAACAAGACGAGTGTCGGGGGCCTGGACTGGGTGGGCCAGGCGTTTCCCGACATTCTCAACCGAAGGTTGAACTCTGCCGGCTATCTGACGATCAGCAGGGGAGATCGCCTCTATGCGTTCGATCATCTGGGACTGCCTCTGACTCTACAGCCGTCGCGCGCGATGGCCATTCGCATCGCGCAGACGCTGGACGCGGACTACGTGGTCTTCGGCAGCTACGCGCTGGGCAGCGACCACCAACTGGACGCCACTGCGGAGATTCTGGACGTGACGGCTCTGCGGCTGGGCACGGCGATTGACCAGAGCGGCGATCAGGATCGGCTGGTGAACCTGATCAACAGCCTGGCGTGGAAGGTGACGAAGCAGCTGGATCCGAGCTTCGCGGTGGAAGAGCAGACATTCCTGGCGGCGGATGGAGCGCTGCACACCGATGCGTTCCAGGCGTACATCCAGGGGCTGGTGGCGCCGGGTGCCGATCAGCAGATTGCGCATCTGCGGGAGGCGGTGCGGCTGGATCCCGCGTTCGACCCGGCATGGCTGGCGCTGGGACGGGCCTACTTCAGCAATCAGGACTTTACGGCGGCAGCGCAGACGCTGGGGCGGCTGCCCCAGGACGATCCGAACGCGCTGCAGGCGGATTTCTATCGCGGGCTGGCCTGCTTCTACACCGGCAATTACCGCGAGGCGGAAGACTCGTTTGCCTTCGACAGCACGCGGCTGCCGCTGCCGGAAGTGGTGAACAACCAGGGAGTGGCGGCGAGCCGGCGCGGCAAGGACGCGACCGCGCTTTTCCGGCAGGCGGTAACGGCCGATCCACGGGACCCGGACTACCACTTCAATCTGGCGGTGGCGCTGGACCACAAGGGAGACACGGCGGGAGCGCTGGAACAGATTGAAGAGGAGCTGAAGCTGCGTCCCGACGATACCGAGGCGCAGGGATTCGAGGCGCAGCTGAAGAACCCGCAGGCGCAGCAGGCGAATCCGGACCCGGGGCACGCGATCGCCGATCCGGACGCAGGCGATTCGGGGATTCCCCTGGAGCGGATCAAGCGCAGCTACAGCGAGGCGGGGTTCCGGCAGGCCGCTTTCGAACTGGAGCAGATGCAACAGATGCGGCTGGCGTCGATGCCGGCGGACCAGCGCGCTGCGGCACTGGTGAAAGACGGCGACGCGTTCTTCGCGCGTGGGCTGGTGCTGGAAGCGGAACGGGAGTATCGTGAGGCTCTGGCTGCGGATTCCGCCTCAGCGCCGGCGCATGCGGGGCTGGCCGCGGTGGAGGAGCGCGACGGCGATCCGGGCACGGCGCGGCAGGAAGCGCAGGCGTCGCTGGGGCTGAAGCCGAACGTTCCGGCGTATCTGGTGCTGGCTCGGCTGGACCTCGAGGCGAATCAGCTGGATGCGGCGCAGAACGACGTGGCCGGCGCGCTGCGGGTGGATCCCAACAACGCCAACGCGAAGGGGATGGAGATGGCGATCGAACGGCGCCAGGCCGGCAACCAGTAACCGCGAGCGAGCGGCCAGGAAAGAGACGGTCAGCGATGAGGACAGGGATCAGCGACCAGGGTGCAGCGATGAGAAAGCGGATGGCTGTGCTGTTGGCGTTCGTGGCAGCGCTGGCTCTTCCAGGCCTGGGCCGGGCGCAGAGCAACACGGTGGTGGTGCTGCACCTGGACGACACGATTCAACCGATCAGCGCGGATTACCTGAAGCGCGGGCTGGACCGCGCGGCAGAGCTGCATGCCGGGGCGGTGCTGATCGAGATGAACACGCCGGGCGGGCTGCTGGACTCGATGCGCGACATGGTGGGCGACATTCTGGCTTCGCCGGTGCCGGTGATCGTGTACGTGGCTCCGGCGGGGAGCCGCGCGGGGTCGGCGGGATTCTTCATCATGGAATCCGCGGACATCGCGGCGATGGCGCCGGGAACGGAAGCGGGGGCGGCACACCCGGTGGTCGAGGTCGGACAGATTTCCGACACGCTGAAGGAAAAGATTCTCAACGACGCGCTGGCATTCCTGCGCTCCTACGTGTCGGTGCGCGGGCGCAACGTGGACGCGGCGCAGGAGGCGGTGACGCACTCGAAGTCCTATACCGCCGACGAGGCGCTGCAACTGAAGCTGATCGACCTGGAAGCTCCCAACGAGACGACGCTGCTGAACGATCTGGACGGGCGGACGGTGAAGCGGTTCAATGGCGCGACCGCGGTGCTGCACACGAAGGACGCGCAGCTGGTGACGGTGGATGAGAACATACGCGAAGCGATCATGGACCGGCTGATGGACCCGAATCTGGCGGTGCTGATCCTGATGGCGGGCGCGCTGCTGATCTATCTGGAGTTCAACCACCCGGGAACGATCGTGCCGGGGTCGGTGGGGACGCTGCTGGTGCTGCTGGCGCTGTTCTCGCTGAATCTGCTGCCGGTGCGTTACACCTCGCTGGCGCTGATTGCGGCGGCGCTGGTGCTGATCGTGCTGGAGGCGAAGTTTCCGAGCCACGGGGTGCTGGCCATCACCGGGACGGCGGCGCTGATTCTGGGCACGCTGACGCTGGTGGCGGGGCCGATTCCGCAGATGCGGGTGCAGCTGGCGACGGCGGTGTCGGTCGGGCTGGCCTTTGGGCTAATTACGACGCTGCTGGTGCGCCTGGCATGGCGAGCGCGGCAAAACAAGGTGCTGAACGGGCCGGAAGCGCTGGTGGGCGAGGTGGGCGTGGCGCAGCAGGAGATTGCGCCCCAGGGGCAAATTCTGGTTCACGGCGAGCTGTGGCTGGCCCGGGCGGTGTCGCCGGTGGGCACCGGAGAACGGGTGCGGGTGCGCGCCGTCGACGGATTGACCCTGCTGGTGGAACCGCTGGCATCGCCGCAGCGGGCGAGCGGCGAGGGGTTACGAGAAAGCGTCTCGCACTGAAAATCCGCGCTGGGCGCAGGCGGCGGTGCGCTACAATCGGGCCGGGTGCAAGGGGTCCCGCCTATGTTCAGCATTCCGTTCCTGGTCTTCATCGCGATCGTCATTCTTTACCTGCTCAACTGCATCAAGATCCTGCGTGAGTACGAGCGCGCTGTGATCTTCCGGCTGGGCCGCGCACTGCCCTCGCCGAAGGGGCCGGGCATCATTTTCATCCTGCGTCCGCTGGATCAGTACGTGCGGGTTTCTCTGCGGCAGGAAGTGATGGAAGTGCCGCCGCAGGATGTGATCACCAAGGACAACGTGACCATTAAGGTCAACGCGGTCATCACCATGCGGGTCATCGACCCGGGCAAAGCGGTCATCGAGGTTTCGAACTACGTTTACCAGACCTCGCAGTTCGCACAGACGACGCTCCGCAGTGTGCTGGGCGAGGTGGAGCTGGATGGGCTGCTGTCGCACCGGGACGTGCTGAACCAGCGGATCCAGACCATCATCGACCTGCGCACCGAGCCGTGGGGGGTGAAGGTGGTGAGCGTGGAAGTGAAGCAGGTGGACCTGCCGGATTCCATGCTGCGGGCGATGGCGAAGCAGGCGGAGGCGGAGCGCGAGAAGCGGTCGAAGATCATCAACGCCGAAGGCGAATTCGCTGCGGCGCAACGGCTGGTGGAAGCGGCCGACCTGCTGGCGGCGCAGCCGATGACCCTGCAGCTGAAATATCTGCAGACGCTGATCGATATCGGCGTGGAAAAGAACACGACCATCGTCTTCCCGCTGCCGATGGAACTGGTGTCACTGCTGGGAAAAGCGGCGACGGCGGCTGCCGGCGCACAACCGGAAGCAAAATAGCGGGTTTGGATGGAGTGGTAGCAGGACCATGAGATACGCAGTGGATCGCGAAGAGGAGCTGGCCGAGGCTGCAAGGCGCGGCCGCGGGCTGGGGCGCGGAGTGCGCGAGCAGAATCCGGATACCGAAATTACGCTGGGGACACGCTCGCTGCTGGGGATCTTTTTCGGCCTGGCGCTGGTGTGCGGCATCTTCTTCGGGCTGGGATATTCCGTAGGACGCGGCAGCGCTTCGCGCGCGGCACTGCAATCGCCCACCGACGCGGTGGACAACGCCGCCGACAGCCATTTGCCGAAGCCCTCGGCGCAACAGGCGCTGACACCCACTCCGGATACGACTGCAACCACGGATGCCGGCGCGGCGGGGACTTCATCGGCGGCGGCGCCAGGAACGGTGGTGGTCCCCTCGGGTGGAGCGGCGGCGACTACGGCGCAGGCGGGGGCAGCTCCGGTTACGCAAGCATCCGCTCAGCCTGCTGTTCAAACAGTAACGAAGCCGGCGCCTACTCCGGTAGCTCAGCCGGCAAACCGGGAAATTAGTCCGTCCGGCTTTGAGCAGGCGGCGGCGGTTCAGCCTGCTGCGGGAATGTTTATGGTGCAGGTAGCGGCGGTGAGCGTCGAGCAGGACGCAGAGATCCTGGTCGCGGCGCTCCAGAAGCATGGGTATACCGCGGTGGTGAGGCACGCGCCGACGGACGCGCTGCTGCACGTGCAGATCGGGCCGTTTCCCTCGCGCATTGCCGCAAACGACATGCGGTCGCGGCTGCTGGCGGATGGCTACAACGCGGTGATTAAGTAAGAGCAGCTAAGAAGCGGGTAGCTAAGAACCGGCTAGCTAAAAAGCGGGTAGCTAAAAACCGGGTAGCGGGGAAGCGGCTGGCTAGAAACCGGTTGGCGCCAAAATCCGCGAGCTGAATTCGCCCCATGGTACGGTGACGTCAGCTGCGCATCCACTCAGGCAATCCGGAAACAATGCTGGCGCGGACAGCGTCCAGCAGGTCCTCGCGCGTGGCGTAGTTGCGCGGCAGCAGCGGTGCGTGGAAGATGACGTGCGCCGTGGCGGGATAGATGCGCAGGCTGCCCTTCTTCATCATCGATTCCGTGCCATAAATGGAGACGGGGACGACGGGCGCGCCGGTCTTCTCGGCGAGGAAGAACGGGCCCTTCTTGAAGGGCTGGAGGCGGCCGTCGCGCGAGCGTGTGCCCTCAACAAACGAGAGAACGTGGACGCCGGAGGCGAGGACGAGTGCCGCCGCGTCGACGCTCTCGACGGCGCTCTCCACGCGGCCGTCACGATCGACGGGGATGAAGTCGGCGAGGCGCAGGCCGTAGCCGAGGACGGGGATTTTCATCAGCGAGCGCTTGAGAAATGCGGTGGTGCGGCCCGGAAGCAGCGGAAAAAGCACGGGGGGATCGAGGTTCGAGACGTGGTTCGAGAGGAAGATGTACGGTTGCGCAGGGCTGAGGGGCGCGCGAAATTCCGCCTGGACGCGAATGCCGGCGGCGCGCAGGCCGATGCGGACCACGCCCATGGCATAGCGATAGAGGCGCGTGACGTCGCCGGTGATGAGGGACCACGGATAGAAGATGAGCGCACCGGGAACGCCGAGGACGATCCAGGTGACGAAAAGGACAAGGGCGGCGAACATGGTCAGACACGCAGGGCTGCGGGAAGTTTCTCATAGATGCCGTCGAAGCCGCCGTTGGACAGGATGGCAACGACGTCGCCGGAGGCAAGGCGGGAAACAATATTTGTAACAATGGCGTCGGCATTTTCGAGGAGGACGGCGTCGTGGCCCTGCGCGGCGAGCGCGGAGACGACGTTTTCCGGGTGCAGACGCTCGGATGGAGGGATTTTTTCGGAGTGAAAGACAGCGGCGAGGATGACGCGATCGGCCGGCGCGAGGCTTTCGACCAGTTCCCGCTCAAAGACGTTGCGGCGAAGGGTATTGGAGCGCGGCTCCAGGACGGCCCACAGACGGCGGCCTGGATATGCGGAGCGAAGGGCGCGGAGGGTTTCGCGGATCGCGGTGGGATGGTGGGCGAAGTCGTCGATGATGACGATGCCGTCGATCTCGGCGCGAACTTCGAGCCGACGTCGAACGCTGCGAAAGGTTGAGAGCGCCTCGACGATGTCCTCGCGGGCGATTCCCTGCCCGGCGGCGAGAGCGGCGGCGGCGGTCGCGTTCAGCGCGTTGTGCTCACCGGCAACGGGGAGCGCAAGCTCGGCCCAGGGCTCTCCGGAGCGGAGGAGATGCCAGCGGCTGACACCGTTTTCGAAGCGCAGATCGGTCAGGCGCCAGGCGGAATCGGCGGCGAATCCGTAACGCTCGACGTTACAGAAGGCGCGGCTGACGCATTCGGTTACATTCTCCGAGCCATCGAAGGCGACGATGCGGCCACGGCGCGGGACGAGATTCACGAGGCGTTTGAACGCGGTTTTGACGGAGTCGAGATCGGCGTAGATGTCAGCGTGATCGAATTCGACGTGGGTGAGGATCAGCGCGTCGGGAAAGTAGTGCATGAACTTGGGGCCCTTATCGAAAAAAGCGGTGTCGTATTCATCGCCCTCGATGATGAAGGGATTGCCGTCGCGAAGCTGGAAGCTGGAGCCGAAGTTTTCGGCAACGCCTCCAATGAGAAACGAGGGTGCGAGCTCGGGACGGCGGCGCGCGGCGACCTCGTAAATCCACGCCAGCATACTCGTCGTCGTGGTTTTCCCGTGAGTTCCGGCGACGACCAGCGATTCCCTGCTCCCGGCGCCGGGCGGCCGGATGAATTCGTCGTGCATGACGCGAGCGAGCGAGGTGAAAGGGATGCGCCGATCGAGGATGGTCTCCAGCTCGACATTGCCGCGGGAGATGGCGTTGCCGACGATGACGAGATCGGGCGCGGGCTGCAGATTGGCTTGAGAAAACGGCTCGGCGACGGGGATGCCGAGCGCGCGCAGCTGGTCGGACATGGGAGGGTAGGCGGCCTGATCCGATCCGGTGATGCGATGGCCTTTGAGCTGGAGCAGGCCCGCGAGCGACGCCATGGCGGTGCCGCAGATGCCGATGAGGTGAATGTGTTTCTTATCCTGCATGGTGAACGGAAGTTTCCAAATAACGTAACAGAGGCTGATCGTTTTCGAGGAGCAGCTCGGCCTCGATGCCGAGGGGCAGGGTGACATTGCCGCGGGAGACATGGCCGGAACGCAGGCCGATGGCGATGGGGACATCGAAGGGCTCGAGGACACGGAGGATCACGTCGTCCAGGCGATCGGAGCGACCATTGTCGAAGTCGCAGCCCAGCATCTCGCCGAAGATGAAGCCGCGGACACCGTGGAATTTTCTGGCGAGGATCAACTGACGCAGCATGCGGTCGATGCGGTAGGGTTTCTCGGCCTGATCTTCGAGGAATACCAGCTTTCCTTCCGTTTGCGGCGCATACGGCGTGCCCAGCGAGGCGGCGAGGATGCTGAGGCAGCCGCCGTAGAGGATGCCGCGGGCGCGGCCGGGACGGAGAACGCGGATTCCCTGCTCCGAACCAGCTTGAACCAATCCGCCGCTGAGGGCGGCGTGAAAACTCGGAAGGTGAACGCCGTCAGTTTGGGAGAAATCCGCCGCAGCCATGGGGCCGTGGAAGGCAACGAGGCCGGTCCGATCGAGCAGCCAGGTTTGCAGGGCGGTCATGTCGCTGTAGGCGAAGAACGGTTTGGGGTGGGAGCGAATGAGATCGAGATCGAGCGCGGGAAGCAGATAGTTCGATCCGTAACCGCCACGGGTACAGATGATGGCGGCGACGGAGGGATCGGCAAAGGCGCGATGCAGATCGGCGAGGCGGTCTTCCGCTGTTCCGGAAAAATAGGGCGGATGCCTGCCGTAAGCGTGCTCGGCGGCGAAAGCATCGTAGCCGAGGGCGCGGAGAGCCTCGATGCCGCGGGTGATGCGGTCGGGATTGGCGCTGCTGGCGGGCGCGACGATGGCGAGCCGCGCGCCGGGAAGGACGGCGGGAGGTTTGAGTGGGGTCAACGGCGTACCTCAGGGGCTAAAGCCCCGGAATTTTGCCGGAGCTCTTCGGCACGGCTGAAGCCGTGCCCCTTCAAAGCTGCAGGGGCTAAAACCGCAGATCTTTCTCGGGGCTTTTCGGCACGGCTCAAGCCTTGCCCCTTCAAAGCTGCAGGGGCTAAAACCGCAGATCTTTCCCGGGACTTTTCGGCACGGCTCAAGCCGTGCCCCTTCAAAACTGCAGGGGATAAAGCCGCGGATCTTTCCCACGGCTCTTCGGCACGGCTCAAGCCTTGCCCCTTCAAAACTGCAGGGGATAAAGCCGCGGATCTTTCCCGGGACTTTTCGGCACGGCTCAAGCCTTGCCCCTTCAAAGCTGCAGGGGCTAAAACCGCAGATCTTTCTCGGGGCTTTTCGGCACGGCTCAAGCCGTGTCCTGATACAAAACCGGTCCAGCTCATATTGCGATGAAAGCCTCGCCCGACGCGATGAGATCGGCGGGGCCGGTGAGGGTCATCTCGGTTCCGGGGCCGGCCCATTCGACGTGCTGCGTGCCGCCGGGAGCGTGGACGGTGACGGGCGAGCGGCCGCCGCTGTGGGCGATGAGCGCTGCCGCGGCGGAACAGCTCCCGGTACCGGAAGAAGTAGTGGGGCCGACGCCGCGCTCGAAGAGGCGAATCTCGATCTCATCGGCGCGGATGATGTGAACGAAGACGACGTTGATCTGCTGCGGAAAATCCTTGTGGAAGCAAATCTCGCGGCCAAGCTCGGTCCAGCCGCGGCCGTGCGCGCGAAAGTTCCCGTCGTCGACGAGAAGGACGAAGTTCGGGTTGCCCATGGAGACGAAGATGCCGCGGACGAGAGTCTTGTCGGCGAGGGTGACGTGGGTGGGGCGAACTTCCGGCACGCCCATGTTCGCGGCGATCTTGAAGTGGCTGCCGGCGGTTTCGACGATGCGGCAGGCGCGCGGGCCGGCATCGGTCTCGAGGGTGAGCACGTCTCCGGGAGCTGCCTGCGATGTGTATGCGAGCCATGCGGCGACGCAACGGGTTCCGTTGCCAGAGATCTCCGCGAACGAGCCATCGGCGTTGGCGAGGCGGATGCGGCCGGCGAGCGGTCCGGTGCGATCGAGAAACTCGACGCCGTCGGCGCCAATGCCGGAGTGACGTTCGCAAAGTTTCTTTGCGAGATCGGGATTTGCGGGACCTTCCACGACGAGAAAGTCGTTGCTGCAGGCGTGCAGCTTGGCAAACCGAGTCATTCATCCTCCGGGGGTGATCGTAACACCGGGCGCGTGGAGATCGGAGCGGTAAAAGCGGACGCAGGGCTGGCCGGTGGAGCAGACGATATCGAGGAGCGTGAGGCCCTGGGGATGGGCGGCGACGGCCTGAGCGACGGCGTCGTGGTCAGAGGCAACGATGAAGGCGGCGGATTGCGCGGGATGCTCGAGCGCGGGCTTCCATCGGTAGTAGTCCGTCTCGTTGATGGTGCGGCGGAGGGGAATGCCGGCGCGCTCGAAGGCGCCGGGGTGGTCGGAGGTCCAGACCAGAATTTTGCCGGTGGGAGGCAACTGCTCGAGAGCGCGGGCGTAGGCGGCTTCAAAGGGCACGCGGGTTCTGGAATTCACGATGGCTTCGCCGAAGACGATGGGCGTTCCGTGAATCAGGACGGCAGTATCGATGAAGATGAGGACCATGGAGGCGAGCAGGATCAGCTGCGCGTGGGTGGGCCAGCGGGACTCGGCGCGCTCGATGAGCCAGGCGGCGAGAAAGCCGACCCCGAGCGCGAAGGCGGGCAGCATTTCCATGCCGTAGCGGATGTTGTAGTACGAGTGCGG
>DATJQW010000089.1:0-14269 GCA_035505395.1 Acidobacteriaceae bacterium | reverse complement strand
ATGCCATAGCGCTCGACCAGATGCTGCGCGAACGCGCCGATCAACGCGTCCCACTTACCATAATCCGCGGGCGGGGAAATGTTCGGGCGATACCAGAAACCCTGATAGTCGGCCCTCGCAGCGAGCTTGTTGGGCATGAAGCTGATTTCGACGAAGGGACGAACGCCCTCCGCAAGCAGCCCATCGTAAATCCTGTCGACATACGACCAGTTATAGATCGGATGGCCCTGCTGGTCTTCGCTGTAGACGCCGTTTTCGTCGTCGAGGATGGCGTGAAAGCGGACGTATCGGAAGCCGGTGATCTGTCTGACGAGCCGAAGATCGGCACGATATTCGCTGCGCAGGGCAAGGTTCGCGCGGCCCGATCCGAACATCTGTTCCCAGAAATGGGGAAATGGCGTGGCCGGACCGTGAGCGTCCACGACGATCGCTTCAGAGGTGGAAGTGGACTGCTGGGCGGGCGCACCGGGTGCCAGTGCAGCGCAGGCCGCCGCCGTCAGAAGGGCCAATCGCGCACTCCAGGTTGTGCTGCTCACGGCAACCTCCAGAGTTCTTCTTTCGAGACAGGAGAGAAAGCGGAGGACACCCTGTGGCCAGAGCGCCCTCCGTGAGATCAGCTTCCGGGAGGCAATCAGAAGCTGAAACGAGTCTGCAACTGCACGGTCCTGCTGCCCAGCCCGCAACCGGAGACGCCGAAGTCATGATTGACGGAGGCGATGGTCCCGTCCGGGTTCACCGAGCCGATCGTATCGTCCATGCAGCCGGTGTTGATGTTGGTCTTGTTGAACAAATTGTAAGTGTCGACGCGGAAGGACCAACTCGCGTTCTCCCCCAGGATCCGGTTATTGGGCAAGCCGAAAGCCTTGCTCAGGCTGGCATCGAGGTCGTTGTAACCCGGCCCGTTCAGGCTGTTGCGCTGGATTCCAGGCATCGGACCCGGCGTGGTGGCCGGGTAACTCGGTGCCAGTGTGTAGGTGGGCGGCACGAAATACTGAGTCCCGTCGCCGCCGAAGTTCGGGTTGATGCCTCCATTGGCTGAAGGCGTGAGGCCCTCGAACACCTTGTTCGACGTGCTGGTGCCGTAGCCCTTGACGATGCCCGCCGGCCGGATCGCACCGTAGGTGCCCTGCTGGTAGATGCCGTCCGTGTTGTAAACCGGATTCCACGGGAAGCCGCTGTCCACGTTCCAGATGCCGCTCAGCGTCCATCCGCCTGCCACCTTTTCCGCCAGTGAATGACCGGTGAAGAATACCGGCTGCCACAAGCCAAAGATCTTGAACGCGTTCGCTACGTTATAGTCGGAGCGCGCGTAGGCAGCGTGCGTGTCATACGGATACGGGTCCTCCGAGTACGGTCCGGAGTTCTCGTCCATGGCCTTGCCCCAGGTATACATCGCTTCCGCCTGGAACTGGTGCCCGAAGTTATGCGTTAGCGTCGCTACCATCGAGTTGAAATTGCCATTGCCGGAGTTCTCGTACCAGTCGATATAGTTGCTGTTCGGATTCATCGCCAGCCCATACTGCGCGGCAACGGCAATCCAATTCATCTGGATCAGCAGGTGCCGCATTTCGCTCCCCTGATAGCCAAGGGTGGCGATGGAGTTGAACCCTAACTGATAATCCGCTTCCAGCGAGTAGTGATAATTTGTAATCGTCTTCTGCGCTCCCGGAAATCCGGTCACACCGGTCAGTGTCGTCCCGGTCGGAAGGTTGTTGCTGCCGAAGGTCGTGATCGTGTTCGGATTGGGCGGATAGTTGAAAAGCGAGTTGGTGGTATTGCCGACCGCGTAGACGATCCCCGTTCCGCTGCAACTGGGATTGCTCGTATAGGGGTAGCCGCAGGTAAAGCTGGGGCTCACGGCATTCGGCGGGTTGCCGGTGCCGTTGGCCAGGATAGCGATCTCATTCTGGTTGAAGTTGATTCCGAATCCGCCCCGCAACACGGCCCTGTGATTGCTTCCGGGGGGCTGCCAGGCAAAGCCGAGCTGCGGACCCCAGTTGCTCTTCGGCGATGTCTGCAGACCTCCGCCCACGCGGACGCTCATCCCGCTCAGTGCGGCCGGTCCCGAGCCAAACTGCAGCGTGTCGAGGTTGCCGTCCTTGGAGTAGAAATCGCCGAAATAGGACCAGCGCAGGCCCGCTGTCACGGTCAGACTGGGACGGATCTTGTAATCATCCTGAACGAAAAAGCCCCAGATGTTGAGCCGGTCGTCCTGCCGGTTGGCGAAGGGCACGCCCGTAGAGTGATTGAACTGACCGCTCTCGTAATAAGGAGCGTCGTTGCCAAAATCCCAGAGGTTGTGGAAGTTATAGCCTGGGCGCGCGGAGTAGGTCGCATTGTTCAGGTAATAGAGGCGAGTTAGCTCGCCGCCGACCTTGATGTCCTCCGAACCGAGTACCTTGGTGACCACGTCGTCGTACGTATAGGTCCACTGATCGAAATTACTCGGGCCGGGAGCGCCAAAAAACTGGAAGCTCGCCGTCCCAATGTTATCGATATTGTCCTGAGGCAGGCCGAAGGGCTCCTGCGGATTGCTGGCCACTTCATTCCAGCGCCATCCAGCTGCGTTGGCCCGGGCCTGATTGAGCAGGGTGGGCGAGAAGGTGCGATTCCAGATGAGCGAGAATGCGTCGTTCACCTGCGAATGGTGCCAGAGGTTGGCAGAGCGATCGGGACCGTTGTAATCGGTCGTGGTTTCCGGCTGCCAGTAGATGGCGAAGGTCAGCCGATCTTTCTGCGTGACATCTGCATCCAGCCGCCCGTTGTATTGGGTCTGCGATATGGTGGTCGGATCGAGGGTGTTGAAGTACGCGATATCGGGTGTGGTGCCCAGGCCGCTGCCCACGCCCGGTGTGCTGGAATTGCCACCATAGGTCAGGTCCTGGTTGCCGGCGCCGGTGGTCATCGGCGAACCGACGTTCAAACCGCCCGTTTCGGTGTTGCAGTTCACCCCTTCGGTGAGGCTGATAGAGCTGCAGGTACGGGGGATGATCGTAGATCCGGAGGCAACTCCCTCGCCAGTAAAGCCGAGATATTTCGCCGCAATGGGCCCGGGTTCGGCGAGGGAATCGAACTGCGAGGTTTCATACCACCCCTGCGCAACGCCAGGGGATGTTAGCGGGCTGGTTTCAAAGTTGAAGAAGCCAAAGAGGTGGTTTCTCCAGAAAGGTCCGCCCAGGCTGCCGCCCCAGTTATTGAAATCCTCGTTGTAACGGTTTACGCCCCGGGAAGCGGCAGTGCCGGCATGGTTCGAGCCGGTTCCATTCCAGCGCTGATAAGCGTTCAGGCCCGGCCGCGAGACTTTGAAGAAGGCGCTGCCATGTACCTGATTAGTGCCGCTCTTGGAGGTGACCTCGATGTCCGCGCCGGTGAAGCGTCCATTTTCGGCGTCATAATTGTTGGCAATCACGCTCACGCTGGCGACCGAATCCTCGCTGGGCGTAATCACCGAAGTCCCGCCCCACACTGCGCTCACGGTGCTGATGCCGTCGATGCTGATGCTGTTGGTTTCATACTGGCCACCCTGGGACTGGACCTGCGGTCCGTTCTCGGTCTGAAAGATCCCGGCCTGGCTCCCGCCGCTGCCCCCTGGACCCTGATTGCCAGGGTTGTTGTAGCTGCCGCCGCCACTGCCCTGCGCCGCGTTGCCGAAGACCCCGGGCGCCAGCTGCGCCAGCTGGAAGACGTCGCGGTTGAACGACGGCAAATGCTGAACTTCGTTATCGCTGATCGTCGCCGCCACGTTCGCGCTGTCCGTCTGTAGCCCCGGAGCAGCCGCGCTGACCGTCACCGTCTCCTGGGCGGTGCCCAGCTGCAGCTGCACGTTGAGACTGTTCTGCTGCTCTGGAACGATCTGGACCTTGGACAGAACATCCTTCTTGAAGCCTGAGTGCTCAATCGTGAGCGAGAAATGGCCGCCCGGCAGGGCATTGAATGTAAAAATGCCACTGGCGTCAGACGTCGCGGTCATGCTGGTATTGGTGTCGGTGTTGACGAGAGTTAGGGTAGCTCCGGGAATCACTGCGCCGCTCGGGTCGGTGACGACACCGCGCAGCGAGGCGTTGAACTGGGCGTGCAGCGGGGCGACCAGGAAGCAGGCCAGCGCGGACAGCAGCAGAGTTGCCCGAAGACCGAGCCAGACCGTTTTCAACTGGGGTGGAATAAGGTGAATTTCCGTCCGGGACGTGCCGGACATTCCTGACTCGGGGATTTGCATACTGGCTCTCCTTGACGAAATCGTCGCGCGTGAAACCTGGTTCCGAGCACGCGATTGAAATGCCCTGTTGCGTTGGAGAAGGTCTGGATACCGAGCACTCGCCTTCTCCTTCAGCGCAAACGATTGCGCAACTTGCGCAATCGTTTGTACTCCGGCTAGAATTCGTAGCACTGCACCCTAACCGCTGTCAAGAGAGTTTTTTACGCTGCAAACAGCCCGCAGGGTCTGGCTGCAGATGACTTCCCGCACCGTATCAGAGATCTGACTCAGGGGAGAGAGAGAACGTGAGTTATCGGAAGAATCTGAATCGTCGATGTTTAGCCGGGCTGCTCCTGTTATCGGCCTTGCTGACAGCACCCCTGGTTGCGCACGCGGATCAAAACTACTCCCAGCAGGTCTTCTTCGATAACAGCCTCTCGCCAAACAATTACTACTACTCGAGCGGCAAAGCGAGCGCCCCCAGCACGCTTCGCCTGATCGATGGAAAGCTCCCGGTCGAGACTGCGAACTTCATCAGCGGGCCAAATGCTCTCGAGTTCGACTGGCTTTCGGCGCCGAACGGCGGCTGGTCCGCGGAGTTGACTCTCTACGAGTGGCGCAATCGCACGGTGGAGTTCCCGGGCGCCAAACTCTGGCTCTGGCTTTACACCGCCGGCGGCATCCGCGCCCGCGACCTGCCCCGGCTGGCACTGCACGATACCGGCGGCAATTTCACCTCGCCGCTGGATATCGGCGCGTTCACCTCCGATCTGCCGGCCGGCAAGTGGACTCGCGTCGGTATTCCTCTCGCCGCGTTCCGCACCGCATCCCTGCATCCGTTCGAACCGCATCGCATGAACAGGCTGATCTTCGTGCAGGGCGCGGCGGACGCGGCGCACCATACGCTCGATATCGACGACATTCGCATCGAGGACGATCCCCCCGCGGGTGAGCAGGCGCCGCCGACGCCGCAGGAAGTGACGGCCACTGGATATGAACGCCACATCGACATCGCCTGGCAGCCGGTTTCCGATCCCGCGCTTGCGCAGTATGTGATCTATCGCTCGGAAGACGGTCAGCCGTTCCGCCCCATCGGCGTGCAGCGTCCTGGCGTCGATCGCTACTGCGACTACAGCGGGAACCCGCACATGACCGCTTCGTACCGCGTCACGGCGCGGACCTCCTCGCTGCTCGAATCGCCGCCGTCGGCGCCGGCCACCGCGTCCACCCACCCCATGACCGACGACGAGCTGCTCACCATGGTGGAGCGGGCCTCATTCCGCTATTACTGGGAAGCGGACGAGCCCCATTCAGGCATGACCCGGGAGAGCACACCCGGCAACGACGACATGATCGCGCTCGGAGCCAGCGGCTTCGGAATCATGGCCATCACGGTCGGCGCCGACCGCGGCTTCATTACCCACCAGCAGGCCATCGATCGCCTGTTGCGCATCACTGCCTTCCTCGAAAGGGCCGACCGCTATCACGGCGCGTGGCCGCACTTCCTGAGCGGAAACACAGGACACACCCTGCCGGTCTTCGGCATGTACGACGACGGGGCCGACCTGGTAGAAACCTCGTTCCTGATGGAGGGGCTGCTGGCGGCGCGGCAATATTTCAAGGGAGACGGTCCCGCCGGACACGAGCTGTATGAACGCATCACGCGGCTCTGGCAGGGCGTGGACTGGAACTGGTTTCGCGCGACCCCCAAACGGGACGCTCTTTACTGGCACTGGTCGCCGGATTACTCGTTCTATATCGCGAACCGGCTTACCGGATGGAACGAGGTGATGATCACCTATCTCGAGGCCATCGCTTCGCCCACCTATCCAATCCCCGCCAGCGACTATTACAGCGGGTGGGCCGGTGAGGGCATCGGAAACCACTATGCCAACGGCAGGAGCTATTACGGCATCACGCTGCCGGTCGGCGGGGGCACCGGCGGACCGCTCTTTTTCACCGATTATTCCTTCATGGGCTTCAACCCGCGCGGCATCCACGATCGCTTCACTGACTACTTCGACCAAAATCGCGCTCAGGCGCGGATCAACCGGGAGTACTGCATTCACGATCCGAATCACTGGAAGGGATACGGCGCGGATGCGTGGGGCCTGACTGCGGTGGATGGTCCGCAGGGTTATGTTCCTTATGAGCCCACTCTCGGGCTCGACGACGGAACCATCGCACCCACCGGGGCAATCAGCGCCATGGCTTACACGCCGCAGGCTTCCATGTCGGCCCTGCTGCACTTTTATCGCGATCTCGGCGCGCAGGTGTGGAGCATCTACGGGTTTCGCGACGCCTTCAATCTCCAGGACAACTGGTACTCCGGCATTACGATGGGGCTCAATCAGGCGCCCATGGCAGTGATGATTGAAAATCAGCGCACCGGCCTTATCTGGAAGAACTTTATGGCCAACCCTGAAATTCCGCAGGCACTCAGGAGCATCGGCTTTCGCCCCGATCAGCCGTCTTCGCCCGCTCCTGCCGGCGAGGCTGCCGCTGCGGGAGGTCAATGAACCGGGAAGGGGAGGGGGATATCGGAAACGCGAATAAAGAACGCCGTCACGATCCTGTGGGCGCAGGTCAATCGGGCCGCCAGGCGGTGAACCTGAAGGAACTCGCCGCCCACCTCGGGCTGTCGCTGACCACCGTGTCGCGCGTGATGAATCACTCCGCCCGCGAGTACCGCATTGCGGCGGAGACACGGGAGCGCGTGCTCAAGGCGGCGGCTTCGATGAACTACGAACCGAATGTCTTCGCCCGGGGCCTGAGAAAAAAGCGAAGCTTCACAGTGGGCGTGATCGTGCCGGAGATCAGCGAAGGCTATTCGGCTGCCGTCCTGGGCGGCATCGAGGATGCGCTGCTGCAGGAAAAATTCTTCTACTTCGTGGTCAGCCATCGCCACCGCGCCGAACTCCTGCAGAAATATCCCCGCCTGCTGCTCTCGCGAGCGGTGGAAGGGATTATTGCCGTGGACACTCCGATCCAGGAGGAGCTGCCCGTTCCCGTCGTTGCCGTGTCGGGTCACAGCCGGAAAAAGGGCATCGTGAATATCGAGATCGATCACCTGGCGGCCGCTCGCTACGCGCTCTCTCATCTTTCTGAACTGGGACATCACAGAATTGCGTTCATCAAGGGCCAGAGCTTCAGTTCCGATACCCGTGCGCGGTGGGAAGCCATTTGCAGGGTTTGCTCTGAGCTGAACATTCCCGTCCACGCGGAGCTGGTCGTCCAGCTTGAGGGCACGGCTCCGGGGAGCGAACCGGGTTACACCGCCACGCAGAAGCTGCTGAAGAACGGAACTCGTTTTTCGGCGATCTTCTGCTTCAACGACGCTTCGGCCATCGGCGCGATCACTGCTCTGCACGAAGCGGGTCTGCACGTGCCGCGTCAGGTTTCGGTGATTGGATTTGACGACATTCCCAGCGCAGCGACCATGCGCCCGGCGCTGACCACGGTGCGTCAGCCTCTGTACGAGATGGGGCGCACGGCGGCCGTGAATCTTCTGCGCCTCATTCGCGACGGAAGCGGCGGCCCGCCCCAGCCATCCATTCTGGTATCGCCCAGCTTCGTCCGCCGGCAATCCACTGAGAAAATCGCGAGGAACTGAGCCGCGTCTCCAGCGAGCCGGCGAACGGCCTCATGCTTGTCGGCAAACTGGATTCGCAGTGTCGCGGGCGGCTCACGCATCCGGCGCAAAGGATAGTAGTATCGGGCCAGCCGCAATGCCTGCCATTCAGATGGGTGAGCCGCAGGCTTCGCGGGGGAGCCCACTTGTGGCGATTCCGGAAATCTCGAGCGGAGCCCAGGCGCCGTCTGCGGAGAGCGCGGGGCTTGTTCCGGACGAGTTGATTGCCGACCGCTACTGCGTGAAACGGCGGCTGGGCAGCGGCGGAATGGGAGAAGCCTGGCTGGCTGAAGATCTCCTGCTGCACCGGAAGCTCGTGCTCAAGCGGCTGATCGGCACGTCTGCGCCAGGGTCCAGCGGCGCAACCCAGGCCGGGCGCCTGCTGACGGAAGCCAAGCGAGCCACGGCCATCGACAGCCCTCATATCGCCCAGGTCTTCGATGTTTGCAGCTATCGGGGCGAATGGCTGCTGGCGATGGAGTATGTGGCCGGACGCAATCTGCGCGAGGTGTTGAGCGCGCCGCTGCCGGCGGAGACCTTTTTCACGCTGGCGATCCAGATCGCGGAAACGATCGAGACGGCGCACGCGAGTGGCATCCTGCACTGCGACATCAAGCCGGAAAACATCATGGTCACGGACCAGGGTTTCGTCAAAGTGCTGGACTTCGGACTGGCGCGGCTGACGGCCAGCCCCGACGGCACAAATGAAACCGTGAGCGTGGCCAGCGCCGCCGCGGCCTTTGCCGGAACGCCGGGCTATATGGCGCCGGAGGTGCTGCGGGAGACAGAGCCGACCGAGCAGTCCGACATATTTTCACTCGGCGTGGTGCTGTACGAGATGGCGGGCGGGCGATCCCCGTTCAGGGGCAGGAGCACCGCGGACTGCGTGCAGATGACGCTGGCAGCCGAACCCTCGCCGCTGGATCTGAAGCCGCGCGGGCTGCCCGAGGATCTGAACCGGGTTCTGAAGAAGGCGCTGATGAAGGACCCGCAGCGGCGCTATGCAACCGTGCGGGATCTGCTGGTGGATCTGAAGAACTGCGCATCCGGCGAGCCCGCTGCGCGCCGGGCTCCAGGAAGAATCATGATCCTCGCGATGGCCGCGGCACTTGTGCTGCTGATCGCCGCCGCAGGGCTTCTGCTGCGGTGGCACCGGCCCGCAGCGGTCGTGAGCAGCCCCGTGGCGGCAAAGACGCGCCTGCTGGCGGTGCTGCCCTTTCGCGTCATTGGGCCCGGCGATGCGGCCGATGCGGGCGGGATGAGCGCCTACAGCGAAGGGTTGCGCGAGGCGATCACCTCGAGCCTCGCCAGTGTGGCGCCATCTGACCAGATCGACGTGCTGGCGGCGAGCGAAGTGCGCGCCCACGCCTTGAAGACGGCGGAAGATGCGCACCGTGAGCTGGGAGCCGATCTGGTGATCGACGGGAGTTATCAGCAGTACCGGAATGAAGTGCGGATTTCGTACGCGCTGATCGACGCGGCCGGACGCGTGCTGCGCTCGGATATGGTGAACAGCACCCTGACCGACCCGTTTGCTCTGGAAGACAGCGTGGTGAAGGGAGTACTGACGATGCTGCATCTTTCGCCGCCGGGCCCGGGTTCTGAAACAGCGGAGAACTTCGGGACCCAGGTGCCCGCCGCGTACGACGCATATCTGAGAGGCATCGGATATCTGCGCGATTTCGACATTGCGGACAACCTGAAGAAGGCCGAGCAAAGCTTCGAGGAAGCAACGCAGAAAGACAGTCATTTCGCGCCCGCCTATGCCGGCCTGGGCGAGGCGCAGTGGACACAGTACCAGGCCGGCGGCGACGCGGCGAAGATTGCGCAGGCTCGCGGAAACTGCGCGAAGGCGCTGGAGTTGAATCCCTCCGCCGCTGAGGCGCTCATCTGCGAGGGAACGGTCGACGACGGAACCGGAAACAGCCAGGCGGCACAGCAGGCCTTTCTGCGGGCAAAGGCGCTGGATCCGGAAAGCGACATGGCCATGAACGGCCTGGCGAGAACCTATGAGGAGATGGGCAAGCCCGATCAGGCGGCGCAGGTCTACCAGCAGGCGATCGAGGCGCGGCCCGCTTACTGGGCGAATTACCTTGCGTTGGCGAATTTCCTGGTGCGGCGCGCCGATTACGCGCGCGCGGCGGTGGTGCTGGAGCATGCGGTTGGGATGTTTCCGGCGAACAGTTTTCTGGCACGGCGGCTGGGCACGATTTATTTCCTCGAGGGGCAGTTCGGTCAGGCAGCGAAGATTCTCGAGCAGGCACTTGCCGAGCGGCCCCATGCCGAAGCCTGGATGGACTTAGGCCAGGTATATCTGCACCAGCGGCAGTTCGCACCGGCGATTGCGGCGTTGGAGACGGCAGCGCGGATGAATCCGCAATCGGCGTCGGTGCAGGCGGACCTGGCCGATGCTTACGCGTGGAGCGGAACCCAGGCCGCCAAAGCGCCGGCGCGTTATCAGCAGGCCCTGGCTCTCAGCACCAGCCGGCTCAGGGTAGACCCGCAGAATCTGGATGCGCTGATGGTGGCGGCGTACTGCGCATCGGCGCTCGGCCAGCGGCAGCAGGCGCTGGCGTGGCTGAACGCGGCATTGCAGCATGCCCCCGAGGATGCGGAGGTGAATTACTACGCGGCGCGGGTGCATGCGCGGCTGGGCGATCAGGCGGCTGCGCATCAATGGGCCGAAACCGCCATCGCGCACGGCTATTCAAAAGCCGATGTGATGAGCGCTCCGGACCTCCAGGCTGCTGCGCCGGCCCGTTAGATCCGGCGCAGCAGCCTCACTGCTGGACCTGAAGGTGCGGATCGCGGCACTCGAGATGCCGGTGGTGCGGGTCGTGGGTCGCAACCGGAGCGTCGGGATCGAGAGTCAGGAACTGAACTTCGAGCTTGTAGCGGCACCCGATCGCTGCTTTTTTCGCCACTAAGCTGTCGTAGCCGTCGCCAAAAGTAAAGTCCTCTTCGTGGAATTCATGTTTGAAGGGATGCTTTGGGCACGCCTGGCCCGAGGCGCCGGTGGCTGTGATGGGCACAAGGCGCCGAACGCGAAAGCTGCGATTTCTGCTGGAGCTGAAAACCATGTGCTCGCCCCTGGAAACGGAGAAGAGCATCGGCGGATGGTCGGTCATGTCCGGGGTGGTGGCCTGGTCGTAGTGGCAGGCAGCCCGCCGGTCGACGCGCTCCACGTCGATGGCACACCTGCGGCCGTGAGTTCCAACGGGAGAATCCCACTGGCAGAGCGTTGCATCGTCGGCGGCCGGCGCCGGGTTCGCCGCGGGGCTGGTGGGGGAATTCGGGGCTGGTCCGGCCGCATGAGCGGCCAGCGCAGCACCCAGCAGCATGACAGCTGGGACAAATCTCACGGAGCTTCTCCTCGCTATGGGTTCGGAATGCCTGCGCTGACGGTGCGAAACGCGGCAAGGGCCGGGGGAAGCCTCCGCGCGCCTGTCAGTATGCGCAGTGTACGGGGCCAAACGCAAGCAAAAAGGCAGAAGGATTATGAAGTGCTGAGGACGCCGGCATTCGCGCCTGCCAACAGGAACACCAGTGGCGCATTCCAGTTGATCGCAATTTCGTTCATCCAATAGGCGTATTGCGCGTCCACCCACATTCGCATCGGCGGCCGCGGCTGCACCGCATCGACGAGGTTCGAGGCGTTGGGCCCTCCGGACATCAAACCCGGCCACGGCGCGGCGATCCCGTCCGCGGCGCTGGGCCGGTGGTGCGGATGCTGGAAGGGGTTGTACCCGATCTGCGTCACCCACGACACGCCGAAGCAATTTCGCCCGAGGATGTAGTGCAGGTTGCCGAGCGCGGCCTCCCGAGCCTCGTCGTTGCGCTGGAAATGGTCTGAGATCATCAGCAGCAGAGACTGGTTCGCAGCCATCCCGTTCGAGCCCCAGATGTAATCCGGTGGCCCCAGCGTCTGGCCGTAGCCGCTCGTCCGCACCCGTGCCAGCAGAGCTTCCGTGTCCTGCGCGGTTCGCGCCAAAACCTGGTCCCGTACCGCTTCGCAGCCATTCCGTCCGGACATGGCGACCGTCCAGTATCCCAGCGCCGCCACCGACGGCCACGACGGCATCCAGAGATACGTTCCCACCGGCAGCGCCTTCGCCTGGGTCAGGAATGCATCCCAATACGCCGCTTCGCCGGTGGTCCGCCACAGCTCGGCCGAGGCCCAGAGAATCTCGTCCCGCCCGTCCCGGTCTTCGTAGGCACCGGTGCCGATGCCGGGTGGATTGCGAAACATCACGTCCGGATGCGCCACCGCCCAGCTCCAGGCGCTGCGCGAGGCGGCGAGGCACCGCTGCGCAAACCCGGCATCGTATTCGCCGTAGCAGCGCGCCGCAATCGCCGCCACCGCCGCCAGATCTGCTGTCGCGCAGGTGCTCTTATACGGAGGACTGCCGGTGCCGATCACGTAACTCGTCATGGTGTCGTCCTGCGGCATGATGAACCGGCAGAAAGTCTCGCTCGTCTGCTTGTGCCACACGCCGCCGTCCGCATCCTGCATCGACAGCATCCATTCCAGATTCCACCGCACCTCGGCCAGATAGTCGGGAATTTTCCCGCCGCTTTCCGGGATTCCCAGGTTCATGCCCCGCAGCGCCTGCGGATACAGCTCCCACGCCCAGAGTAGTGTCCCCACGGTGATGCCGCTGTTGACCACATAGCGCCCGTAGTCGCCCGCATCATGCCAGCCGCCGTGGTTCGACACGGCTCCGCTGCGCCCCGAGGTAGGGTGATAGGCGCCCGCCGCATGGCAGGGCGAATGCCGATATCCTCCCCCCAGGTCCACCGCGCAGCCGCAGCGCTGACCGTAGTAAGCGCGCGTGACCATCCGCAGAGGCTCTCGATACACGTCTGCCCCAATCGCAAACGTGCCGCTCTCTCCGCTGGCCGTCGCCAGCCGGTATTTGCCTGGCGCCTGAAACGATGAGAAATCCGCGGCCGCAACCTGATCGCCCGAGCAGAGATCATGGATGGCAGTTCCTGCGTTGCCGCGAAAGACAACCTGTCCGCTGCCTGAGTCGCGCAGTTCGAACGGACCGGCCGCGTGCCCCGCCCCGACTGTAGCCACCTTCCGGTTCCCCGGCAGATATCCCACCTGATTCAGCGCCACTGCAGGAGGCTCTGCCGCCTTCGGATGCTGCTTCCAGAACTGTTCCGCGCCGACGATGGCCGCAGATCCGGCGGAGATCGAAAGGAGCTTCAATGCCGTTCGCCGATTCATGTGACCCTCGAATTTGCGGCAGTTCCCTCGGCGGCGCAGGCAGCCGGTAAGGGAATACTACGCCGCCTGTACCCTTCCGCGAATACGCGGAAGAGGCCGGTATGGCTCGATGAATGGAGCGCATCGCCCGCTCGTGATTCGACCCGCAGCGGTCGCTTCTGCATCGTCAGTTGTGGGGGCTCTCATTGGGCGGCGCCGGGTTCGGCGTCTGTGCGGAGTCGGTGGAATGTGATGCGTTCAGAGCGGCACAGCGGTCGAACTCCTGCTTCGCCTTCGCGGTCAGGCCTTCACGTTGGTAAATGCGCCCCAGCTCGTAATGCAGAGAAGAGATCTGCGGCGCGAGCGAGACGGCCGCCTGCATCTCCTTGTCGGCCCTGGGCAGATCGTGCAGCTGTTCCCACGCCTGACCCAGTTGCTCGTGCGCGCGCGGATTCCGCGGGGCGATCGCCACCGCCTGCTGCAACAGTGGCAGTGCCTGCACGGGCCTCGCTTCCTGCAGCAACAGCGTCCCGAGATCCAGATACGGCTGAGGATCCTGAAGGGCGGATGTCCGCTGCCAGGCAATGGCGGTCCGATAGGCCACGGCCGCCGCGTCGTTCCGGCCCATGCCGGCATAGGCGAGGCCCAGGTTGTATTCAGCCCGCAGGTCGTGCGGTGCAAGGGTCAGGCATCGATGGAAGATCGCGATGGCTTCCTCAAAGTGGTTTTCCTCGTATTTTGTCCGGCCCAGGTAATACCAGTAGAGCTCGTTGCCCGGGGCCCAGGTGGTCGCCATGGTCAGCCATTTGTCTGCGTCGGCATAGTCGCCCAGCAGAATGTAATCCATCGCCACCACCGCCAGGTCGTTCGCCTCCGGCTTGCGCAGGCGAGCCCCCACCGTGTACTCGGCCAGCGATTCCCGCGGCTTGTTCTCGCGATAGAGCGCGTAGCCCAGCAGAAAATGGCCCGTGGCCGAGTCCGGGTGATCGTGAAGATAAACCTGGATTTTTTCCCCTGCATCGGAGTAACGGTGCTTCTGAATCAGCCCCAGACATTCAGCCAGAACCGGATCGGACTGGGGCGACGACTGGATCTCGGGCTGCTCTTCCGGCGAGCTCTCCGTCCCACCCATCTGCGCAGCCGATTGGGGTGCCGCAGGCACAGCCGTCTGCTGACCGGCGGCAGCAAGAGCCCCGGTCGCGAACAACGTAATCAATACCGTCGGCCAGCG
>DATJQW010000088.1:0-5008 GCA_035505395.1 Acidobacteriaceae bacterium | reverse complement strand
TCGGTATTGGAGGAGGTGTGCGCATGGCTGCCACACTCCAGCTGCCGCAGATTGTCGCCGGCTACGATTTCGACGCCGCTCCGGACCTGACCAACCCAGGGGAACGCAGGAGGCTCAGCGCTTCCGCGGCGAAGGGCTTTTTTCGCATCATGGCGCGATGGAGGGTGCGCGATGAGGACGCGCGCATCCTGCTGGGCGGCCTCTCGTCGGGATCGTTCTACGCGCTCAAGCGCAGCCCGGGGCGGCGGGCTCTGGACCAGGACGCGCTGACGCGCATTTCGCTGCTGGTGGGCATCTACAAGGCGCTCAACATTCTTTACAGCGCAAAGCTGGCCGACGCGTGGATGACGCTGCCGAATCAGAATCCGATGTTTCACGGAGCCGCGCCGCTGGCCTACATTTTGCGGCTGGGGCAGCCGGGGATGATGCATGTGCGGCAGCTGCTGGACGCGCGGCGGGGCGGACAGTGAGCCTGGCGCAGCGTGAGTTTGCGCTGGCGGGCACGCACCGGCTGATTCCTTCGAAGTATTCGGAAGGCGGGACGGTGCTGGCGGAGCTGGCCGAGGGCGACGCCGAGCTGCTGCGCGACCTGGTGGCGATCGATGCGGCGACCAACACGCGGCTGAAGGCCGACGAGGGCCTGCTGCCGGGCATCAGCGTGCACGAGCTGGTCTACGGCGTGCCGTACTACCGCATCGTCAACGCGTCCTTCACGCACGCGGCGCCGTACGGCGGCCGCTTCAACTCGAGCGAGCGCGGAGCGTGGTACGCCGGCGTGGAGCTGGAGACATCGCTGGCCGAAGTGGCCTTCCACAAGCTGCGGCAGCTGGAAGAGATTGCGTGGGAGGACGAAGAGGCCGCGACGTACGACGATTACCTCGCCGACTTCAGCGCGGAGTTTGTGGTCCTGAGCGCGGGGAAAGATGCGGCGTGGCTGAAACCCGATCCGGTGCCGGCGTGCTATGCGGAGCCGCAGGGGTTTGCGGCGCGATTGCTGCAGGAGGGCGCGAACGGGATTGTCTATCCCAGCGTGCGGCGGCACGATGGAACCTGCGTCGCCTGCTTTCGCCCGGCGCTGGTGTACCACGTGCGGCAGGCGTCGCGGCTGGAGCTGCGGCTGAAGGCGGGACGGCCGTTCCGCCCGAGCCAGGCGCGCAAGGTGCGGAGGGTGCAGTAACGAAGATTTTGCGCGAGGCGGCCGCGGTCACCAGATGATGACGCGCACCAGGCTCGAATAGTCGTCGGTCCAGACCGGCATTTTGGGATCGAGCGGCGCGGGGTGCCAGTGTGGGTCCGACGCCAGCGCACCCAGATCCGATGGGCGGCGCGCCATCACCATCCATTGCGAAGCCAGCTTGCCGTCTGCTTCCTCGGCGGGCGTCAGGCGGGTGTCGACGTCGATCATGCTGGTCAGTCCCGCGTCGTGCGCCAGCGCGGCCAGGGGCGGCTCGAGGCGCAGGTGCAGGTTGCTGATGTGGAACGCGAGCAGGCCGCCGGGCGCGAGCTTGCGCAGATAGAGAGCGACAGCCTCGCGGGTGAGCAGGTGCATGGGGACGGTGTCGCCGCTGAAGGCATCGAGAACGATCAGGTCGTAGCTGCCGTCGGGCGCATCGCGCAGGCGGAGCCGCGCGTCGCCGAGAACGATGCGGGCGCGGGGCGCGCACTGGCTGAGGAAGGTAAAGAGATGCGGATCGGAGGCGATTTCGACAGCGGCGGGGTTGATTTCGTAGAAGGTCAGCGACTCGCCCGGGGTGCGGTAGCAGGCCATCGAACCAGCGCCGAGGCCGATGACCGCCCAGCGAGGATCGCGCGCGGCGCCGGCCTCGGGCGGCCTGGAACTCAGGCTGTCGAAGATGCTGCCCACCGGCCCGGAGCGCGTGTAATACGAGAGCGGCTCGCGGCTCTTTGCGGGGTCGAGGTTTTGCATGCCGTGCACGATGGCCCCAAAGAACAGATAGCGGAACTTGCCGGGGGGACCGTCGACCACGCGCAGCACGCCGAAGAAATTGCGCTTGCGGAAGAGCGGCGCTCCGTAGGGGCCCTGGTAGAGCGAGCCGGCCAGCAGCAGCGCCGACATGCCGAGCGCGAATCGGCGCGGCCGCCTGGCAAAGCTGAGGCACCAGAGCATGGAATAGCCGAAGACGAGGATGTAGATGACGAAGCGCATCGCATGCAGCTGGCGATCGGCCAGGTGCGAGGCGATTTCGATGACCGCGGCCATGGTGAGCCCCAGCGCCGCGGGCTGCAGCCAGTCGTTGCGCCGCTTGTCTTTGGTTGCCGCGCCGGGCTGCGGATCGGAAGCGGGGCGCAGGAATGCCGCGAAGATGAGCGCCAGCGGAAGCTCGAGCACGGTGTTGAAGAGAACCGGGGCCAGCAGAGCATTGAAGACGCCGCCCAGCACTCCGCCGAGAGAGATCCAGAGATAGAACTCGGCGAGATGCCGCGCCGGCGGGCGGCTGCGCGCCAGCTCTCCGTGGCAGACCATGGCCACGGCAAACAAGGTGACGAGATAGAGCGGAAAGAGGACGGAGAAAGGCAGCTCGATCTTGGAAATGGCCGGCAACAGCGTGAGCAGCAGCAGGAGCGGCAGTCGCCTGATGAGCCAGCGGTGCGAGATCAGGGGCCGGCGCGCGAAGACGAAGATGAAGCTGAGCAGATAAACGGCCAGGGGAATGACCCACAACAGAGGAATGGCCGGAACATCGGTGGTGAGGCCGGTGGTGACGCCCATCATCAGGCTGGAAGGAACGAAGGCGAGCGCGATCCAGCGCAGGCGGCTGGAGACAGGCACTCGATCTTCGGCCGGCTCCGGGGCTGTGTTCGCCGCGTCGGGGGCGACAGGCTGGGCGCGCCAGATGAGCGCGCCGCAGACGAGGGTGAGACCGGCGAAGACGGCGTAGCCGAATCCCCACCAGCGGCTTTGCGTGCCGAGGCGCAGCGTGGGCTCAAGCAAAAATGGATAGCCGAGCAGACCGATGAGGCTGCCCGCGTTGCTGGCGGAGTAGAGGAAATAGGGATCGTTGGCGGAGCGGTGCGCTGACTGCGCGAACCAGCGCTGCAGCATGGGCGTGGAGCTGGAGAGAAAAAAGAAGGGCAGGCCGACGGCGACGGCGAGGATCCCGAGCAGCGACCAGACCGGATCGCCGGTGGCCGGCGGCTCCCAGCCGTGGGGAATGCGCGGCGGCAGCGCGAGCAGGCAAAGCAGCGCCACGCAGAGATGCACGACGATCTGCATTCTGCGCCCCAGCCACTTGCCGGCGGCCCAGGCGTAGAGATATCCGGCGAGCAGCATGGCCTGATAGAAGACCAGGGCCGCATTCCAGACGGAAGGCGCGCCGCCGAAGAGCGGGAGGGCCATTTTGGCCATCATGGGCTCGACGACGAACAACAGCCCGGCGCCGGCAAACATGGAGATTGCGAAAACGAGGAGCAGGAGCAACGCACAGCCACCGGTTCTGCAGAGTCAGCCTCCCCGGCTGCTGAGGGCCCAGGGATGTGTTGGGAGTGAATCCATGATGACCGGAAATCTCGCCGCGGACAATCAAAAAGGAAGGGCTGGCGCCGCGGGCGGCTCCGGCCACAGCTTGCTTCGACTCCGCGCCGCCGATGCAGGTGATCTTCTTCGACTCGGCGCGGCGTGTCACCATGAAACCAGCGCCATGGATCTTGTCTCGCTGCTGCGGAGCACGTTTGGGTTTCCGGGATTCCGGGAGAATCAGGAAGCGGTTTGCCGCGCGGTGGCCGGCGGCCGCGACGCGCTGCTGGTGATGCCGACGGGGGCGGGAAAGAGCATCTGCTATCAGCTGCCGGCGGTGGCGCGCGGCGGCCCGGCGCTGGTGGTGAGTCCGCTGATCGCGCTGATGGACGACCAGGCGGCGCGGCTGGCGGCGCACGGGCTGCGGACCGCGCGCATCCACTCCGGGCTGTCGCGCGAAGAGGCGCGGCAGGCGTGCCGGGAATATCTCGACGGCACGCTGCAGTTTTTGTTCATCGCGCCGGAGCGGCTGCGGGTGCCTGGATTTCCGGAGATGCTGGCGCGGCGGACGCCGGCACTGATCGCGGTGGACGAGGCGCACTGCATTTCCGGGTGGGGACACGATTTTCGTCCCGACTACCGGATGCTGGGCGAGTGGCTGCCGTTGCTGCGGCCCGCGCCCATCATCGCGCTGACGGCGACGGCCACGCCGCGGGTGCAGCAGGACATTGTGACGCAGCTGCGCCTCCAGGAGCCGGCGCTCTTCGTGCATGGATTCCGGCGCGAGAACCTGGCGCTGGAAATCGTGGAGATGCCGAAGCCGCGGCGCAACGAGTTCATTGGCGAGTATCTGGAGGCGGCGGAGACACGGCCGGCGATTGTGTATGCGCCGTCGCGCAAGGCGGCCGATGAGCTGGCGGTGGAGTTGAACGGGCGGTTTCCCGCGGCTTCGTACCACGCGGGGCTGGAGCCGGCGGTGCGGGAGCGGGTGCAGCGGAGTTTCCTCGAGGGCGAACTCGAGGTGGTGGTGGCGACCATCGCGTTCGGGATGGGCATCGACAAGGCCAACATCCGCACCGTGATTCACGCGGCGCTGCCGGGGTCGGTGGAGGCGTATTACCAGGAGGTCGGGCGGGCCGGGCGCGACGGGCGGCGAGCGCGGGCGATCCTGCTGCACAGCTTTGCGGATCGCAAAATGCACGAGAGCTTCTTCGAGCGGGATTATCCACCGGTGGAGGACCTGGCGCGCGTGGCTCGGGCGCTGCCGGAGGAGTTTCAGCGGCCCGAGGAGCTGTGGGCGAAGCTGAAGATGGATCCCGAAGTGTTTGGGCGCGCGGTCGACAAGCTGGCGGCGCAGGGAGCGGCGGCCTTCGACGTGGAGGGCCGGGTGCGCGGGCTGCTGCGCACGGCCGATGCGGGCCGCTGGCGAGCGGGGTATCAGGCGCAGAGGGAGCACCGGCGGGCGCAGCTGGACGACATGGTGAGATTCGCGGAGACGGCGCAGTGCCGGATGTCGGCGCTGGTGCGGCATTT
>DATJQW010000087.1:0-7099 GCA_035505395.1 Acidobacteriaceae bacterium | reverse complement strand
CCGGCGTTGGCCAGGTTGCTGGCCGCGACATCCAGCGCCTGGCTGCGCGCCAGCAGTCCCGCATACGCTGCATAGTATCCGCTCTCCACGGTTGCCCCCGTCGAGACCATCCAGCAGAAAACGGACCGGAAGTGAGGCGCGGAGATTAGAAAAATCTCAGTAAGGCAGCTCGCAGAAGATGGTGATCGTCAGGGTCAGATCCTCGAAGCTGTAGCAGCGTTCAATGCGGATGGGCGCACGCTGGCTGAAGAGCTCGTAGCTCGAGCCGGCCACGACCGTGGGCGTCGAAAGCAGGCAGCCCGAGGCCAGGTTCGGGTCAAAACCCTTCCAGGCGCCGGCCACCATATTGCACATTTCGCCGACCGCGTCCCGGACGATGGCATCCAGCGACTCCGGGGCCACCCCTGTCAGCCGCTCCGCGATGCGCAGGGCGGCACGCTGTCCGCAGTGGAGGACGAGCGATCCGCTCAGGGCTCCCGCCAGGCCGATGACCGCAGAAATCGTCTCCCGTTCCGGCGAGCCTTCGCTCTCCACCGGGAGACAGCGCACGCCGGCCATGGTGGAAAATACCTCGTCTGCCGCGTGATCGAGATCCTTCGAAAACCGGCCAACCTCGGCGCCCGTTCCGGACAATGCCGCCATCTGTGCCTCCCACTCCCGCGCTTTCGTTGTCAGCCCCACACGCGCCCGCGCCCCCGGTTCGCAACGCGGGCTCCTTGCTCCTCGCCCGGCCGCCGATCAGGCCAGAGCCAGCAGCGGCAGCACCCGATCGCGTACCTGGTCCGGCGTGAACGGCTTGCGGATATATCCCTGCGCACCCGCCGCCAGAGCCTCGCGCACGTGCTCCTCGCCGCTCTCGGTCGTGATCATCACCACCGGAACGCCGGGAGCGAGCGAGCGGCTCTGCAGCTGACGCAGGAATTCAAGGCCGTCCATATTGGGCATGTTGATATCGGAGACGATCAGATCCACCTGCTCGCCCTCCAGCAGGGCCAGCGCTTCGCGGCCGCTGCCCGCCTCCAGCACCCGGTTCAGGTCGAGTCCCGCCTGGCGCAGAGCGCGCTCGACAATCTTCCGCATCACCGAGGAATCGTCCAGGATCAGTACTTTGGTTGCCGGCATGCGCGGCTCCTCCCTGTGCTCCTTATCGGCTGCGGGGGCCTGCGCGTTACCCAAAAATCAGTGCCTCGCGCCTACTGTTCCAAGAACGTCCTCCACGTCGTTCAAAGCGGCGACCCGGGCTGTCTCCGGCCGGCGGCGCCACAGGCGCAACCAGAAGAATTCGTGCACGCGCACCAGGCGGGCCTCGGCCGGCTTTCGCTCTTCGATCTGCCGTGTCAGCTCCCGCGCCAGCAGCCAGGAATTTCCCGCTTCGAAATAGCGGGCTGCCGGGGATGGCGCCTCCCGGTAGCGCGCGAGAGCATTCAGCAGCTCCGACTCGGGCGCGATCCCCGCGGCCACCCGCAATCCCGTCATGCGCTCCAGACCCCAGGCCAGGCTGCGATCGATGCGGCTCGCAAACGCCAGATAGAGGAGCTTGCCGGCCCGGATGGAGACCGGCAGAGCGTCGCTCGCCTCGGTGAGAATGCGCGGCGCCACCCATCCAACCTCGTTCGCGTTCCATCCTGCCAGCTCAAAGACCGGACAGTTCCATTGCGCACCGAGGCCACGGGTCAGGGCAGCTTCGGTCAGCACTCCGCTCCGCATCAGCCATTCGCCAAGCCGCTCGGCTTCTCCCTCGTTGCCGGCGCTCCGGCGCTGCTCCGCCAGGGCTGCCCGCAACTGGACCTCGGTAATCCGGCCCTGCTCGAGGAGCAACAATCCCACCGGCAACCGGTGCACGAGCTCCGGCACCGTCTCGCCATCCATTTCGCGGCGCACCGCCGCCGCCACCAGCTCCTGCATGCAGGCCGCAGAACATGCCCACTGCCCCTCGAATCCCGGCCCCTGGCGGCTCCTCCACAGGCGCATCCACCCGGTTGCGCAGCGCGGATTCGCACAGCGGGAAAACAGCGCCCCGGCCCCTTTGTCCGGCGCCGGTTCGCGCCGGGCACGCGTCCGCCCTGCGCCTAAAAGACGCATCGGATGCTCTCCAGGCGCCGCACCGGCTCGGCGACCTCGGTCACGCGCAGTCCAAAATTGCCGTTCACCAGCACCACCTCACCACGGGCCACAATCTTGTCGCCGACGATGAGATCGACGGCGTCGCTCACGCGCCGGTCCAGCTCCACCACATCGCCGGGGCCCAGTTCCAGCAGCTCCTGCAGCTCGATCTCCCGCGATCCAAAGCGCAGCTGAGCATCCAGCTCGACTTCGAGGAGAAGATCGTAATTCCCGGGTTCCCGCGTCGCGCTGCGTGCGGCGGTCTCAGAGGGCCCGGCCACGCTCGCCGCCGCTTCGACCAGCAGCGCCATGCGCATGGTGGCGTCAGCCAGATGGAGCGTGCACGGCTCCGCGGCCCGCGCCGAGGACAGGGTTCCCGACGGCGTACCCATGCGGCCCCCGAGCCGAGCAGCGACGCTGGTCAGGATGCCGTTCCACAGTTCCTCGACCGTCCCCGCGGTGGCCGAATCTTCCTCGATCAGGCGCCCGGCCACGAAGATCCGGCTCAGGTCTGCGGGATCGACGGCCAGCGCCAGCCTCGCTTCGGGAAGCTCCAGCACGGTTCCGAGGCTGCCCTCGGCCTCGGGCAACTGGCCCCCGCCGGCGATCGAGACCCGCTGCCCCAGCTCGCGCGCGATCTCGGCCTCCAGCCTGGCAATCCACTCCCCTGTACTGTTCATGCCCGCGCCTCATGGGCGGCCAGTAACCTGGCTGCACGGTGCTCGGCGCGCCCGACGGCGGCTGCCGAAAATAAGGTGATCCCGCCGGCGCGGAAGTGCGCGGGCGTGTGCGCGGGCAGATTCAGCTCCAGCAGGCTGCCCGGACGCAGCCCAGCCAGCAGTTCGGCCGGTACCCGAACCCGCGGCAGGTCAAGGGCTGCTTTCGCATGACAGCGCAGGGCCCGAACCCGGATGCGCTCCCTTGTTTCTGCCGCATGGCGGCCCATCCTGCTGCGCTCGCCCGCCAGCCGCCGCAGAATGGTGTTCGCCACGACTGCGGGAAAGGCCAGATTCAGAAGGCCGCTGGTCTCATTCAGGCGCAGCTCGAAGCTCAGGCACAGGGTCTTCTCCGATACCGGGATCAGCCGCGGAATCTGAGTCGGCATCTGCCGCTTTTCGAATGCGAAGGAGAGTCCCACCGGTTGCCACGCGGTGGTCAGTTCGCGGCAGATCGCCTCCACCACGCCGGAGAGGATCGACTCCTCGATGTCGGTCAGCTCCCGGGGCGGCGACGGGCCGCCCTCGCCGCCCAGTAGGAGGTCGATCATGGAGGGCGCGGTGGTCAGGTCCATCTCCAGCACCGACACGGCGCGCAGCGGATCCAGATGCACCGAGGCCACATAGGCCAGTTCGGGAATGCGCTGCAGAAACTCGCTGAAGGGGATCTGCTCGGCCGAGACCAGGCTTACCTGCACGCGGCTGCGAAACCAGGCCCCCAGATGGTGGGTCAGGTTGCGGGCGAAAATGTCGTTCAGGATGCTGATCGCCCGCAGCTGTTCGTTCGAAATCTGCCCGGAGCGCGAGAAGTTCCAGGGCATGACCCGGCTGTGCGACTCGGCCGGATTCGCCTGGTTGCGCTGCCGCGCGGCCTGAAACAACGCGTCGATCTCTTCCTGGCGAAGTTCCTTTTCCATGCCCTTGCCTTATTTCCTGCCGAGTTCCTGCTGCGGCGATTTCCCGCCGAACTCCCTGAGGCGCGCGCGCAGATGCACCACGGCGGAGGAGTGGATCTGGGAGACGCGCGACTCGACCACGCCCATGGCCAGGCCGATTTCCTTCATCGTCATCTCTTCGTAGTAGTAGAGGGTCACCACCAGTCGCTCGCGTTCGGGCAGCTGCTCGATGGCCGCGGCCAGGCGCTGCCGCATCTCTCCGCGCAGACAACGAAAGAGCGGATCCTCTTCGGGAGAGTTGGGAATGTAGGCGAGGTCCTCCTCGCCGGAATCCTCGGCGCGCTCCAGGTGGAGGGTACCGATTTCGAGACCCTTCAGCTCGCCCAGCAGCTGCTGGTACTCTTCCAGATCCAGCCCCATTTCCCGCGCCACCTCAGGCTCCAGGGGCGCGCGCCCGTACTGGGCTGTCAGCTTGTGAACCGCCTCCTCGACCGCGCGGCCCTTGCGGCGCAGATCGCGGGGGCTCCAGTCGAGGGTGCGCAGGCTGTCCAGGATCGCCCCGCGGATTCGGAACTGCGCGTAACTGCGAAACTGAACTTTCTTTCCCGGATCGAACTTGCGGAAGGCGTCGATGAGCCCGAGGGTTCCCGCGCTGACCAGATCTTCCAGATCCACATGCTGGGGCAGGCGCTCGTGAATGCGCCGCGCGATCCAGCGCACCGCCGGCATCTGCTCGAGCATCATCCGCTCCTGGTCGTCCTGCTCCGGTGCGCTCCGCATCGCCTCTTCGGCGGGCGGCGGCGCCGGCCGCGCCCCCCGCACAACCGGCTTTGCCCATCGTTCCCGCGTCTGACTCGCGTATTCCATGGCTCCCTCGTGTGGCCTCCGCGATCACCCTCGGCGCACCACACCCACCGCGCGAACGCTGATCCCCGCCGGAATCTCCGCGGGGGCAATGACCGGCAGACGCGGCAGTGCCGGCTCCAGCCACCGCTTCAGGTAATACCGTGCGGGACTCGGACAGAGGAGCACGGGCGGGACCGAAGCCGATGCCGGCCCGATTAGGCGCTTCACAGAATCGACGATCTGCCGCAGGATGGGACCGTTTCCGCCGGCGGACAGCAGCCGCGCGCCGGAATCCGGGGCGGCCAGCTCCACCAGCTCTTCTTCGATGGCGGGCTCGAGTGCGATTACCCGCAGCGTGCCGTCTGCATCCACGAGGGGCTGGGTGAGCCGCCGTCCCAGAGCCTGCCGCGCCGCTTCCACCAGATGCGCCGGAGCGCGGTTCTGCGGAGCCGTCTCCAGCACCGCTTCAAGAATCGTGCCCAGGTCGCGAATCGAGACCTGCTCCCGCAGGAGCTGCTGCAGCACCCGCTGGATCTCGCCCAGCGACAGCACCTTCGGCACCAGCTCTTCGACCAGCTTCGGATGGCTTTCGCCGAGGGAATCGAGCAGCCGCTTCGTCTCCGCGCGCCCCAGCAGCTCATGCGCGTGCCGGCGGATCAGCTCCGCCAGATGCGTGCCGATCACCGTGACCTGATCGACCACGGAGTAGCCCGCAGCCAGGGCCTGTTCCTCCAGCGCCGGCTGAATCCAGCGCGCCGGCGCGCCGTAGGCCGGCTCCCGCGTTTCTTTGCCGGGCAGCGCACGCGCTGCCGCCTCGGCGTGTACCGCCAGCAGGCAGTTGCCCTCCGTCTGCCAGCGCCCGATCTCCATGCCGCGCAGCGAAACGACGTATTCGCGCGCCTTCAGCCGCAGATTGTCGGAGATATGCACCGGAGGGATCAGGAATCCCAGTTCTCCGGCGAGGTGCCGCCGCAGGGTGCGCACCCGCTCCAGCATCTGCCCTCCCTGCTTCGCGTCGACCAGCGGGATCAGCTGGAATCCGATCTCGAGGCTCAGATCGTCCAGCCGCAGCGCCGCGGTCAGATTCTCCTGGGGCGCCTTCCTGGCCGTTTCCGCCGCCTCCGGACCGGGAGTTTCGCGCTTCACCCTGGTCCCGGCGTAGCCCAGCGCCACTGCCGGCAGCAGAAAGGCGAGCTTGGGCAGCCCGGGAATCAGGCACAGCGCCCCGAGCACGCCGCTGGCCACGTACAGCGTCGTTCCTTTGCCCAGCAGCTGCGTTCCCAGCTCCGTCGTCAGTTGCCCCGACGAGGAGGCTCGCGTCAGCACAATGCCGCCGGCCACGGAGACCAGCAGCGACGGGATCATCGTCACCAGTCCGTCGCCGACCGTCAGGATGGTGTAGGTCCGCACCGCCTCGCTGAGGTCGATGCCCTGCTGCAGGGTCCCGATCAGCAGCCCCGCCACGATGTTGATCGCGGTAATGAGAATCGTCGCCAGCGCGTCGCGCTGATTGAAACGCGCGGCCCCGTCCATGGCGCCGTAGAACTCCGCCTCCTGGGCAATCGACTGGCGGCGCTTCCTCGCCATCGACTCGTCGATGAGCCCGGCGTTCATGTCCGCGTCGATCGCCATCTGTTTGCCGGGCAGCGCATCGAGGGTAAAGCGCGCGGTCACTTCGGCGGTTCGCACCGCGCCGTGGCTGACCACCAGAAACTGAATGGCGATCAGAGCCAGGAACAGGACGAAGCCGACGACGTAGTTCCCGCCCACCACAAACTGCCCGAAGGACTCGATGACCCGCCCCGCCGCCGCCGTGCCCTCGTTGCCGTGCAGCAGGATCCGCCGGCTCGAGGCGATGTTCAGCGAAAGCCGGAAGAGCGTCAGCAGCAGCAGCAGTGTGGGAAACACCGAGAAATCCACCGCCCGCCGCAATTGCACCGCCGAAAGGAACACCAGGATCGACAGCGCCATCGAGCAGGCCAGCAGCATGTCCATCACAAACGCCGGCACCGGCACCAGCATGACGAAGATCACGCTGATTGCCGCTGCCGGCAGAGCCATGGACCGCAGTGCCTTCGCTGCGCCTTTCTGCCCCACTCCTGTTTGCCCCGGTCCCGCCGGTGCCAGAACACCTGCACTCATGGCTTTACCCTCACGGAAGACCCGCTCATCGTGCCGTCCTCGCTTCCCTGATCCCCTTGATCGCCGCAGCCCCCTCGCGGCGCAGCTTTTCTTCCACCTCGCGCCGGTAGAGCCAGGCCAGAATCGCGGCCACCGCCGCGTACAGTTCAAATGGAATCGCCTGGCCTGGCTCGACCTGGCGGTAGAGCGAGCGGGCCAGCGGCGGATTCTCCACGATCGGCACCCCCGCCCACTGCGCCTCCTCGCGGATCTGCGCGGCCAGAAGGTCCCGCCCCTTGGCCAGAACCCTCGGCGGCTCCATCGTTTCGAAATCAAAACTGAGCGCCACCGCGTAGTGCGTGGGATTGGTCACCACCACGGTCGCGCGGGAGACGTCGGCTTTCATCTGCCGCCGCC
>DATJQW010000086.1:0-24683 GCA_035505395.1 Acidobacteriaceae bacterium | reverse complement strand
GGGGCGAAGTACGGACTGGATCAAACCTGCCACGTGGACAACGCGGGGCGGATCCGCAACGGTCTGCCGGAGTACGACGGCAAGACGGTCTTCCAGGCGAACCAGCCGATCATCGATCTGCTGGCCAGCCGCGGCGCGCTGCTGGGGCGGTCGGACATTTTCCACAGCTATCCCCACTGCTGGCGCTGCCACAACCCCGTCATCTTCCGGGCGACGGAGCAGTGGTTCATCCATATCGATCAGGAAATGAAAGATCCGCATGGCGCAACGACGACGTTCCGGCAGCGGGCGCTGGACGAAATTGACCGAGTCGTCTGGGACCCGGCGTGGGGTCGTGAACGCATCGCGAACATGATCGCGACGCGGCCGGACTGGTGCATCTCGCGGCAGCGCGTGTGGGGCGTGCCGATCGCGGTGTTCCTGTGCAGCGGATGCAACCAGCCTCTGATGGATTGCGTGCTGAACCAGCGGATTCTGGAGCTGTTTGAGAAGGAAGGCGCCGAGGTGTGGCACACGGCGGCAGCCGATGTGCTGCTGCCCCACGGCGCGCACTGCGGGACGTGCGGGGGTACGGCCTTTCGCCGCGAAACGGACATCCTCGATGTGTGGTTTGACTCCGGCTCGAGCTGGCATGCGGTGCTGGAAAAGGAGACGGGGCTGGCGCCCCCTGCGGATCTCTATTTCGAGGGCGGAGATCAGTACCGGGGCTGGTTCCACACCTCCCTGCTCACGTCCGTCGGCGTCGGACACAGGAACGAGACGCCGTTCAGGATGGTAGGGACCGCGGGCTGGACGCTGGACGAGCAGGGCCGGGCGATGTCGAAGTCTCTCGGCAACGGCGTCGATCCGGTGGACATTGCGGATCGCCTGGGCGCGGAGATTGTTCGGCTCTGGGTCGCCAGCGTCGATTTCCGCGAAGACGTGGTGAACAGCGAAAACATCATGCAGCGGCTGGCGGAAAACTACCGCAAGCTGCGCAACACCTTTCGGTTTCTGCTGGGAAATCTGGCGGGCTTCGATCCCGCGTCGGACTCCGTGCCGGATGCGCAACTCCTGCCGCTCGACCGGTACATGCTGATCCGCTGCCGCGAACTGGTAGAAAAGGTCTCTGGATCTGACGGCAAGGGCGGCTGGTATGGCGACTTCCAGTTCCACCGCGTCTACCACGCCGTAAATGAGTTCTGCATCGTCGATCTGAGCGCGTTCTACCTCGATGTGCTCAAGGACCGGCTGTACACCTTTGCCCCGAAGGGCCTCGAACGCCGCTCCGCACAGACGGTCCTGTGGAGAATCGCCGAAGCCCTTATCCGGCTGGTGGCGCCGATCCTGACCTTCACGTCGGACGAGGTGTGGCAGTACCTCCCCGCCGTGTCGGACAGACCGGCGAGCGTGCATCTGGCCCTGTTCCCCACCTCCGACGCGCTGGGTCCGGCCGATTCTCAGGTGTCCGCCGACTGGGAACGGCTGCTGGCCATCCGCGACAAAGTGCTGGTGGCACTGGAGGCCGAGCGCAAGGCGGGAAAGATCGGTAAAGGGCTGGATTCGACCGTCCTGATCGAGTACCACACCTTTGCCGGCAAGCCTGTGGGCGACGGCGCACTGCTGCTGCGCTATGAGGCGGCGCTGAAGGAGTTCCTGAACGTCTCGTCGGTGAAGCTGATCAGCGCCGGGGAGCACGAAGCGGGCGCGGTACCGATGGGCGATCCGGAGTCGATTGCGCAGCTGACCCGGGTGATGGTGGCGCCGGCCGAAGGGACACGCTGCGACCGCTGCTGGAATTCCTGGCCCGACCATTCGCAGCTGCACGTTCGACCCTTCGGTTCGTGGCCGAAGGTCTGCGGGCGGTGTGCCGGAGCGCTCCGGGCGATGGGCTACAGCGAGGACGCCCGATGAGCGGTCCGGCCGGCAGGGATCGGCGTCCATGGCTCCTGGGGATCTCGGCTCTTATCGTCGTGCTGGACCGGCTGACGAAGTTCTGGGTGAGCCGGCACATCGAGGAGGGCGACGCCATCGTCGTCATCCGGCATGTGTTTCGCCTTACGCACGTGCGCAACCCAGGAGCGGCGTTCTCGATGTTCGTGGAATCGCCGCGGCCGGAGCTCACGCGCTGGATCCTGGCTGGGTTTTCGCTGGTTGCGGCGACGGTCGTGCTCTGGATCATCCTGCGCTTCGGGCGGCGTCTGACACCGACCATGGTGGCTTTGGCGCTGATCCTGGGCGGCACGATCGGCAACGCGTGGGACCGCGTCCGCACCGGTCTGGTGACGGATTTTCTCGAAGTCCACATCATCCACTACCACTGGCCGGACTTTAACGTCGCCGATTCGGCTATTGTGGTGGGCGGCATTTTGCTGGTTCTGGACGCGCTGCGCTCGAGCCCCAAGGAACCCTCAGCCTGAGCGGATCCGCGGCGCCTGCGGCTCCGCTTTTCTTCCACTCCGCTTTTGCCTTGGCTGCACGCGCCGCGCCCATGGCGCCCTTTGCAGGATGTCACCGGCAATGGTCTGCCGGAGGGCTTGCGGACCCAGCACGCGAACGGCGGTTCCCATCCCCAGGGCTACAAAGCGCGCGGAGTCGAAGCTGTCGAATTCGACGGTCCAGGCTTTCCAGCCGGCAGGCAAGGGTTCCGGCGCCGGCGGCGCTGGTTGCATGGTCACCCACTCGGCGAGCTTTGCGACGCCTTCGGGTGCGAGGCCGAGGAGGGCTGTGCAGCGCTGCTTCGCGTCCTGCAGGGCTTCGGTACTGCGCTTCCAGTGTGCGGCGAGATTGAAGTTCGCAGGGCGCTCGAGGGGGATCGACAGGGCGACTGCTTCGCGCATGCGCGAGACACGGAAGGTGCGCATGCCTTCGGGCGTTCGCGCCACCAGGTACCAGGCGGTTTGCTTCGAAACCACCCCCAGCGGGTCGACGGTGCGGGCTCGCGATTTGCCCTCGATGCCGGCGTAGAGGAAAGTCAGCTTCACGTCGCGCGCCAATGCGTCCTGCACGACCGGCAGCGCGGAAAGATCCTCGCTGGCGGGCCGCCAGCCGGTGGGGTCAATGTGCAGGCGCGCTCGCATGGATTCGGCCTGCGCGCGCATGGGCGGGGAAAGCGAGGCAACCAGCTTGTTCCAGGCGCGTTCGGCGGCCGCGGTCAGACCCCGGTCGCCGAGGGCACTCGGCTGCGCCATGAGCAGGGCGCGCAGTTCGGCGTCGTCGAGAGCGGGGACTTTCGTGCGCCAGTTCCTCTCCAGTTCCCATCCGCCACGCACGCCGCGATGGGCGACCAGCGGCACACCAGCAGCGCAGAGGGCTTCCATGTCGCGGTGCGCGGTGCGCTGCGAAACTTCGAGGCGCTCGGCGATCTCGCGTTCGGAAAGCCGCCCGTGCGCCTGCAGCAACAGCAGCGTGGAGAGGAGGCGATCGGCTTTCACGGGCGGGCGCGCATCGGCAGAAGAATATTTCCGCAATTATGACATCCTTTGTCATATTTAGCCTTTTACGGTTGTCCTCGTGAGATCGCGACGATCTCCGCGGAGGATTCGCCAATGGAACTCAGGACCTTTTTCCTGCAGCAACTGGAGGCCGAAGCGGCTTCCTCGCGGAAGGCGCTGGAACGGATGCCGGAAGGCCAGAACTCGTGGAAGCCCCATGAGCGGTCGATGGAGTTTGGGTATCTGGCCTCCCTGGTGGCCGGGATGCCGGGCTGGGTGGCAATGATGATCGAGAACGACGAGACGGATCTCAACGCCGGCGGCGCGTCGTTCCGTACGCGCGCCGTGGGCAGCCGCGCGGAGTTACTGGCGATGCTCGACGAGGGTCTGGCGCGATCGCGAAAGGCACTCGAAAACACAACCGAGCAGCACCTCATGAAGCCGTGGCGGCTGAAGATGGGCGATCAGGTTCTCACCGAGGGGCCGCGCTACAGCCAGATTCGTGACGGCGCGCTGAGCCACCTGGCGCATCATCGCGGGCAGTTCACGGTGTACCTGCGGCTGAACGAGGCGAAGGTGCCGGCGATTTATGGCCCCAGCGCCGACGAGTGGCACTAATAGCGCAGGCCGAGACGAAGGGGAAATTCCTCTTCGTCTTCGTCGGCATCGATGCGATTCACATGCTCGGCCACGCGGCTGCGATAGATGGCACGCAGGATCGTATGCGCAGCGGTCATCACGCCGGCCGCGATCAGCCAGGTGACCGGCGTGGATTCCACCACGGGTTCCAGAGCAACGGTGAACATGACGATGGCAGGGAAGAAGCCGAGATAGGGGATGAGCAGCAGCGCGAAGTTGGTTGCAGAGTTGGGCCGCGCGCCGGTGAACGGGATGGCAGTGACGTTGAGGAAGAAAATATCCGTGAGAATGAGACTCCAGCCCAGCGCGACCAGCACCTGATCGGCGACGCATAACGGCGCATGCGCTTCCGGTCCGCCGAACCGGCACGCGCATGCTGCCGCGGCCAGACTGAGAAGCGCGCTCCACAGAAAAACCCAGCGCTTCGCCGCGTCGACTTCCGCCAGGCCGGCTTTGCCGAGGATGACGCGAAAGATCCAGCGGCCGCGCTGGTCGGCGGGCGCCAGGAAGGTGCTGCGCAGGCCGGAGACGGTCCAGAACGCAACAATGGGGACCGTGGCGCGCAATCCTTCTGCGGAAAAGACAAACGCAAGGTGACCGCGGGAGAGGCTCGCGCGCGTGACCGTTGCCAGCAGCAGCGCGGCGCCCATGCCGCCGTACATCACCAGAACCATGCGATAGCGCGGCACGCGGAGCAGGTTCTGCCCGATGAACTGCCAGACCGCGCGGCAGGCTGGGGTGCGCGCCAGGGTAGCATGCAGGGCACTGCGCAGCGGGAGCGTGATCCAGCTTTGCCGCTCGCGTTTGGCCCCGCCTTCGACCAGGCCGCGCGTCTTTCTCCACCAGGCCAGGGGGTACGACGCGGCGGCGAGAATCACTGAGGCGACGAGAGCGGTCCAGCCGATCTGCGCCAGGCGAACGAAGATGGCTGGCGTCGCGGCCCCGTCGAGGAGGCGCTGGTAGATGCCGAGGAACCAGAACGATGGCACGCAGAACACTAAGCGGCTTCCCGAGAGCAACAGGGGCTGCAGCGCGCCGGCGAGTGCCGGATAGAGAAACAGCAGGGTGAGAAGCGCGAGGATAAAGGCGCCCTGGAGGCACAGGGAGATCCTGCGAAAGACGCGGTCGCCGAACAGACCGAGCAGGATGCCTTCCAGGGCGAGGAAGAACGTCGCACCGAAGATGCCGCTGGCTGCAACGGAGAGCAGATGCGCGGCCCAGAATCGGAACAGATGCGGCGGATCGGTGGCGGCGGGCAGAACGATGGGGGCCAGGAAATTCGAGTCGACGAGCGCGGCGCCCATCAGGATGAAGATGGCGGTCACGCGAGCGGCCAGCATGCGGCTGTTGCGCGCCGGCAGCACGGAGAGCACGAAGACGTCGAGCAGGTCGGGAAAGAGGAGATCCCACTCGAAGATGGTCACCAGTCCCATGGCAACCAGCGAAAAGAGGACGTAGAAATAGTGGTCGCCCGCCTGCGACCAGTACGGCCGCGGGCCCCAGTACCGGCCCACACGGCCACGCGGCAAATGGTAAAGGGGGTACAGATACATCGCCACGATCATTCCCGGCAGCGCCAGGGCGCATGCCGCCTGCACGAGGCGCGTCTTCGCATCGCCATCGGAGGAAGCCATCTCGCTGGTGAAGAAGCGGTCGAGGAAGTGGCGCACCAGCACGCGAAACTGCGTGGGCTCCTGTTCAGGTTCGGCCGGTTTCCCGCGCGCCAGCACCTCGAGCGAGAGGACTTCGCCGCGTCCGGATTTCGACTCGCGCGCCAGGCTAGCCATCGCCGATCCTCATGACTTCGACCATGGCGCGCGCCGCGCTGCGCGTATCCTGCTGGCGGACGAGCTGGGCGAAAACTTTCTCAAGACTGGGCAATTCCATCAGCCGCGTCAGATCCGACGGGGCCGCGTCGGCCACGACTTTGCCCTGCGCGATGACAATCACGCGGTCGCAGATCTGCTCGACGATTTCCAGCACGTGCGAGATATAGAGCACAGCCTTGCCGGCGCCGGCCAGCTCGTGGAGCAGGTCGCGGAAAAGCCGCGACGAGAGAACGTCAAGACCGGAGAGCGGTTCGTCGAAGACCAGCAGCTTCGGGTCGTGCATCAGCGCGGCGGCCATGAGCACACGCTGCCGCATGCCCTTGGAATAGACCGTCATGGGCGAGTGCCGCCACGACTCCAGACCGAGCAGCGCCAGCAGGGCCGTTGCTTTCTCGTCGATCACCCGCTCGCGCATGCCGCGCAGACGGCCCACCAGCTGCAGGTATTCCATCGCGGACATCCACGCGTAGAGGTGCGCTTCCTCAGGGATATAGCCGAAGGTTGCGCGCCACGCGAGCAGGTCGGAGTGGATGTCCTGGCCCTCGAAGAGGACGCGCCCGTCATTCGGGCGCAGCAGGCCGGTGACGATTTTGACGGTAGTGGACTTGCCTGCCCCGTTGGGCCCGAGGAAACCGACGATCTCGCCGGAACGGACCTCGAAGCTGACATCGCTGATGGCGGGAATGCCACGGTAGCTGCGGGACAGATGCTGGAGCTCGAGCATGGAAGCAGATCTCCCTCCCGATTGTGTCCTGTACCCTATGTAGCATACTGCTTTTATCGCGTCAAGAATGCTACATAGGGTAGAATGCTGGCCATGCCGGCCGACGCGAAACTGTCGCACACCGCCGCCATGATCCTGCAGGCGATCCATGCCGGGCAGATCTACGGCTTCAGCGTGATGCAGATGACCGGCCTGCCCAGCGGCACCGTCTATCCGGCCATGCGGCGCCTGGAGCGCGACGGACTGATCGCCTCCAAATGGGAACAGCAGTCGATTGCCGACGCCGAGCAGCGCCCGCCGCGCAAGTATTACCGGCTGACGCGCACCGGCAGGGCGACGCTGGAGGCCGCGTACGAACGCTACCCGCTGCTGGAAAAGATGATTCCGTCGCCGGAGGCGGAGCGCGCATGAGGCGCGGCCGGGTCGATTCCGCCCTCGCGCGCATCAACGTGCGAGCCGCCTCGCTGCTGGTTCCGCGGTCCGGCCGGGCCAACTGGACCGCGGAATGGACCGCGGAGCTGCACCATTTGTGCCACGCCGCGGGAGACGATCTTGCCGGGTCGCCGGATTCCGACCTCGTGCAGTTCAGCCTGGGCGCGTACCCGGATGCTTTCTGGATCTGCTGCCATCATCTGCGTTCCGATGGTCTGGCGAGGCTCGGCGCCGGATCGGCGCTGCGCTGCGGACTGTTTCTTGTCGCCGGCGTTCTGGCCGCGCTGCTCATCTGCCTGGCCGAATCGGGCGCCCGGGACGCGCTTCTCCCGCCGCCGTACCGCGACTCCGGCGATCTCGTGCTGATCTCGAGCGATGGCTATAACGGCACGCAAAAGCCCTCCACCGCCTTCGCCGACTACGAGGAGTGGACGAACGACACAGCCAATCTGTTCACGCAGATTGCGTTTTACCGGCCCGCCGTCAAAGGCATCCACATTGCGCATTACGACGACGCGCGGCTGGTGGTGGCGCAGGCCAGCGACAATCTCCTGCAGCTGCTGGGCCTGCACGTGGCGGGCGCTGCCGCTTCCGCGGCGAAAGGCGAGCCGCGACTCCTGCTGAGCCACAGCGTCTGGAGCGCTCTGTACCAAAGCAACCCAGGCATTGTCGGGCAGTCGGTGGACATTGACGGACGAACCGTAGCGATCGCCGGCATCCTCCCCGATGCGGACTGGCGTTTGCCGGGAAGAATCGATGCCGTGCTGCTCGAGAGCCCGTCGGACCTGGCTGCGCTGTCAACCCGAGCGCGCGGATTCGTCATCGCCAGGATTCGCAAGTCGGCGTTTCCTCCGCCACACGGGGGCTGGCGCAAGATGGTGGAAGCCCGCTATGGCGTCGAGTATGCATTCGACTGCATCTCGGTTGCACATCTGCTGGGACAACCTTCCATCGTCTTTCTGTTTGCTCTGCTGCTGGCCTGCCTGGCTTTGCCCGCAACGACCGCGATCCCTTTGGGCGACTACCCGCGGCGCCACGACCATCTGCCGGCCGCCGTGAACGCGCGGCGCTGGGGCTTTCTGTTCGTCAAATTTGCACTCGTAATTATCCTGGTCGATCTGTGTTCCACCGCTCTGGCGTATGGTCTTTACGCGCATAATCCCGTGAACGCGATCTACGTCCAGATTGTCGCGGCGTTTCCCGGGCTGCTGTTCGGGTTCCGCTGGACCTTGCAGGATCAGCGCCGGCGCTGCCCGGAATGCCTGCGCCGGCTGTCGAATCCGGCGCGCGTGGGCCAGGCTTCATGCAATTTTCTTTCGTGGAACGGCACCGAGCTTTTCTGCATGCGCGGCCACGGCCTGCTGCACATTCCGGAACTGCCCACCAGCTGGTTCAGCACGCAACGCTGGCTCTGCCTCGATCCCTCATGGCGAGGTCTGTTTGCGGAGAGCTGCGCGCCCTCGCCGGGAGCGGTCTGACGCAAACGCCCGCGAGCGACTCGTACGGCGGCCCGGTTTCGTCCATCGCTGTGCAATAAACTGAAGCCGTACTTTCACGACTGCCACGAAAGGATCACGGCCTTTTGAAGCCCTCCCGCCTTGCAGCCCTGCTGCTCCTGAGCGCGCTGAACTGTTCGGCCCAGCTGACCGCTCCGGAGCGCTACTCCTGGAAGAATGTGCAGATTGTGGGCGGAGGATTCGTCGATGGAGTCGTCTTTCATCCGACCGCGCCGGATGTTGTCTATGCGCGAACGGATATCGGCGGCGCGTATCGGTGGGACCCGGCGAGCCATCGCTGGCAGCCGCTGCTGGACTGGATTTCGTACAGAGATCGCAACCTGATGGGCGTCGAGTCGATCGCCCTCGACCCGTCCGACCCCAATCGCGTGTATTTGGCCTGCGGCACGTATACCAATGCCAGCGCTCCGGACGGCGCGATCCTTCGCTCCGCGGATCGCGGCCGGACGTTTCAGCGCAGCAACGTCCCCATCAAGTTCGGCGGCAACGAGGACGGACGCGGCAACGGCGAGCGTCTCGCGGTCGATCCGCAGGACGGACGCATCCTTTATCTGGGCACGCGGCACGACGGGTTGTGGCGCTCGCGCGATCGCGGCGCGACCTGGCAGCGCGTGACCGCCTTTCCGGATGTCACGGAAGAGGTACTGCCGGCGCCCGCTTCCATTCCCGGAGAAACCCCGGCGCAGCGCTGGCAGCGCATGCCGGTCCACGGCAGCGGCATTGTCTTTGTGAAATTTGTACCAGTGATCGGCACACATTTCCGCGCCGCGACACAGACGATTTACGCCGGGGTTTCCCTGATGGGCCGGCCCAATCTGTTCGTCTCCGGCGATGCCGGCACGACCTGGCAGCCGGTTGCGGACGCGCCGGCCCGGTATCGGCCAACGCGCGCCGCGCTGGCCTCCGACGGATTTCTTTACATCGCCTACGGTACTGCGCCGGGACCATCGCGGATGACCGATGGCGCGGTGTGGAAGCTGGATACGCACACGGGAGCGTGGACCGATGTCACGCCCGAGCACCCCGTGCGCGGCAGCAGAGAGTTTGGCTATGCAGCGGTTGCGGTCGACCCACATCACCCGCAGACGGTGATCGCCAGCACCTTTGGCCGTCCGGGATACGACGGCGGCGAGACGATCTTCCGTTCCACGAATGGCGGCGCCACGTGGAAGCCGATCTTCGGCAACGTGAACAGCGGCATCTTCGACTACTCCCTTGCGCCCTACGTCAGGCCCACGCCGATCCACTGGCTGTTCGACATTGAGATCGACCCCGCAGATTCCGATCATGCCGTTTTCACTACCGGCTATGGGGGATGGGAAACTCATGACCTGAGCGCGATCGATCGTGGGCAACCGACGCACTGGAGCATTCTGGTTCCCGGCATCGAGGAGACGGTCGCGTTGCAGCTCGACAGCCCCGCGGAGGGCGCGCATCTCATCAGCGCGATCGGCGATTACGGCGGCTTCGTTCATTGGGATCTCGATCGTCCGGCGCCGGAAGGATCGTCGGCGCCGCCGCGCTTCGGCAACACCACGGGTGTGGTTTCGGCGGCGCTGCGGCCCAGCGTCGTGGTGCGGGTGGGCGTAAGCGCAGAACACAAACCGGGCGAGAGCATCGGCTACTCGCTCGATTCGGGGCGAACCTGGAATCCGACGCAAACCGCTCCCACACCCGGCAGCCGGGCCGGATCGATCGCGGTCTCCGCCGACGGCGCGACCTGGGTGTGGACCCCCGATCGTGAAGCGCCCTTCGTTACGCGGGACCATGGCGCAACCTGGAAGGCCGCGGCGGGGTTGCCGCCGGACACGCGCGTGGTTGCCGATCCACAAAACGCACGCGTCTTCTACGCCGTCTCTCTTGCGGACCACAAGCTCTACCGGAGCGACGATGCGGGCGCCAGCTTTGCCGGGCAGCCGTTCACTCTCCAAAATGCTCCGCCCACGTCCGTTTCTCCGCGCGGCGATCCGCGCGGCGGGCAGGATCGCCTGTACGCGACACCTGGCCGTAGCGGCGATCTTTGGTTCGCTGCGTTCGATGGGCTGTATCACGCTGGATCGCTGGCCAGCCACCAAGGTAGCAGTGGCATTTCCTTCGCGCGGCTGACAGGCGTGAGCGAAGTCCAGGCGTTCGGCTTCGGCAAAGCAGCTCCTGGACGCACGGATCCGGCGCTCTACCTGGCCGGAACGATTCACAGCCAGGCAGGCGTTTTCCGATCCATCGACCAGGGCCATTCGTGGACGCGCATCAACGACGATCGGCATCAGTGGGGCCTGATTCTGCAAATCACCGGGGACCCGCGCATTTTTGGACGCGTCTATGTCGGCACGCATGGACGCGGCATTCTGTATGGCGACCCGGCGCCGCGGAGTTCCTCATCTTCGCAAAGGACGACACCATGAGCCAGCCCAAATTCACGCTTGCCGGGAAGTACATTCGCCTCGAGCCGCTGGAGACGCATCACATCGACGCGTTGGTGGCGGCGTCCTCGGGCGACGTGGGAGACCTCTATCGCTGGAGCGCTGTGCCCCGCGGCGCGGATGCAACCACGCAGTATGTAAACACTGCGCTCGCCTGGCGCGAAGCCGGCACCTCCGTTCCGTTTGCCACGGTGCGCCAGGCGGATGGTGTGGCGATTGGGTCGACGCGCTTCTTCGACATCGAGCGTTTTCCCTGGCCCCATGGGCACGAGCGTTATGGACGGCAACAGCCGGACGTGTGCGAGATCGGTTACACGTGGCTGACTCCGGCGTCGATTCGCACAGCGGCCAACACCGAAGCCAAGCTGCTGATGCTGACGTACGCCTTCGAGGTCTGGCAGATGCTGCGCGTTTGCCTGCACACCGACGAGCGCAACGAGCGCTCGCGGGCTGCCATTGCCCGCATTGGCGGGCAGTTCGAGGGCATTCTGCGCGCGCACCGCATGGCCTCCGACAATACTCCGCGCAACTCGGCGCGCTTCTCCATCCTCGCCCCGGAGTGGCCCGAGGTGAAACAGCGTCTGGCGGCGCGGCTCCGGAACGGCTGACTTTTCGTCCGCATTCTTACCCATGATCCTCACATCTTGACGGTCATGATGAGTATCTGCTAGTGTCCTGCCATGAACGACGCGAACACCGACGTCATCCAGGGCACGCTGGACATGCTGATTCTGAAAACCCTGAGTCCTGAGCCGCTGCATGGGTTCGGCATCGCGCGCCGCGTCGAGCAGATCTCCCGCGGCGTCTTCAAGGTCAATCCCGGATCGCTGCTGACGGCGCTGCAGCGCCTGGAACGGGCCGGGTGGCTCGACGCAGAGTGGCGGCAGACGGAGAATGCGCGCCGCGCGAAGTTTTATCGGCTCACCCGGTCTGGCAGAAGGCAGCTGGAGATCGAGACCGCTGACTGGAACCGCCGCGCGTCGGCTATCGCGCGCCTTCTGCGCCAGGAGGGATGACCGATGTCTCTGTGGCGCCAGGTCAGGTACGGACTGCGCGGAATGATGCGCGGAGATGCGGCGGACAACGATGCCGCCGATGAGGTGCGGCAATACTTCGAAGACACCGTCGCTGCGTGGAAGGAGCGCGGACTCTCCGACGACGACGCCCGGCGCGCGGCGCGACGCGAACTGGGCAACCTGACCGCGCTGCGCGAACAGGTACGTTCCTTTGGGTGGGAGAACGCGGTGCGGGCATTCACGTCGGATCTCCGCTACGCTGCCCGGCAATTGCGGCACGACCTGGGATTCGCGGTTGTGAGCATTCTGACGCTGGCCCTGGGCATCGGCGCCGGAACAGCCATCTTCAGCGCGGTCAATCCGATTCTGTTCCAGCCGCTGCCCTACCCTCACGCGAACCGCATTCTGGCGATCTGGAATACCTACCACGGCACGCGCTCCGAACTGGCCTTCGGCACGTATCGCGAGCTGGCACAGCGCAGCCGCAGCTTCGATGCCATGGCAACCTTCGAGCCCTGGCAGCCGGCGTTCACAGGAACGGCGCACGGCGAGCGCCTGGAGGGGCAGAGCGTCAGCGCCGCCTTCTTCCGCGTTTTAGGCGTTGCGCCGGTTCTCGGTCGCGATTTTCGGGATTCCGAGGACGTCTTCAATGGACCCAGAGTCGTCATCATCAGCGATGGCCTTTGGCGGAGCCGCTTCCACGGCGACCCCGCGATTCTCGGCAGGCCGGTCAAACTCGACGGCGATAACTTCACCATTGTCGGCGTGATGCCGAGCAGGTTCGAAGATGTACTTGCGCCCGATGCCGAAATCTGGACCCTGGCCCAGTACGACGGGCGCCGGATCACGAGCGATATGAGCGGCTGGGCGTGGGGCAACCATTTGCGCATCGTGGGGCGGGTGCGGCCTGGAGTGACTGCAGGCGCAGCGACGGGTGAACTCGAAAGCATTGCCGGTACACCCTGGCCGCAGTTTCCGCGCCCGCGCTGGGCTGCGCTGCGGCACGGTCTCATCGTCGATTCGCTCCAGCATGACATCGCCCAGACCGTTCGCCCGGCGCTGCTCGCCGTTCTGCTGGCAGTCCTCCTTGTGCTTGCCATCGCGTGCGTCAATGTCGTCAATCTGGTTCTCGCCCGCAGCGAACGGCGGCGCGGCGAATTCGCCGTCCGCGGCGCGCTCGGCGCTTCGCGGCTGCGCATCGTGCGCCAGGTCATCACCGAGAATCTTCTCCTCGCCATACTGGGCGGCGCGCTGGGTCTGGGACTGGCTTTCGCCGGGGTGCGCGCGCTGGTCGCCCTCAGTCCGCCGCGGCTGCCGCGCCTCGACGCCATCGCCGTCAACGCTGCAGCCTTCGGCTTCGCATTGGGCATCACGGCCGCCATCGGTCTCCTCACCGGTCTCATCCCGGCGATGCACGTCTCCCGCCCTGAACTGCAGGGCACGCTTCAGCAGACTTCGCGCCGCACCGCAGGTCATCCTTCAGTCATTCGCCGCGCGCTGGTCGTCACAGAAGTCGCTCTGGCCCTTGTGCTTCTGGTGGGCGCCGGACTTCTGCTGCATTCGATGCGGCGGCTCCTTGCTGTCCAGCCGGGATTTGACCCCTCGCACCTGCTCACCCTCGAAGTCCAGACCTCCGGTCATCAGTTTGACAATCTGCCTGCATCGCCCGGAGGCGGCGACGCGAACCGGCGCCGCTTCTATCGCGAAGCGCTCGAGGCCGTTCGCCACGTTCCCGGTGTCGAAGAGGCGGCCTTTACCAGCGCCCTGCCGCTCAGCGACGATCCCTCCTGGCAGATCCTCTACGGGGCACGCTTCGAAGACGAAGATCCCCAGGGCGGTCACAACGTGATTCGCTATGCCGTCAGCCCGGGTTACTGCAAAACCATGCGCATCCCCATCGTGAGCGGCCGCTGTATTGACGAACGCGATACTGAGTCGGCGCCCCCGGCGGCGCTGCTGAGCGCTTCGTTTGCGCGGCGGCAGTTCCCCGCTCAGGATCCGATCGGCAAGCGCCTCCACGTCGGTCCCGACGACCGTCCCTGGTACGTGGTCGTCGGCGTGGTCGGCGATGTGCGGCAGACTTCCCTCGCCCTCTCCGCGCCCGACGCGGTCTACCTTTCCACCGAGCAAACCTGGTTTGCCGACGAAACGCTCTCCTTCGTGGTCCGTACGCACGGCGAAGCGGCGTCGCTCGCCCCCGCCGTGAGGAGCGCCATCTGGTCGGTCGATAAGGACCAGCCGATTGTGCGCGTGGCCACGATGGACGCTCTGCTGGATGTCACGCAGGCACAGCGCAGCTTCGTCCTGATTCTCTTTGAGGCGTTCGGGCTCGCCGCCCTGTCCCTGGCCGCAGTGGGAATCTACGGGGTGCTTGCCGGAGACGTTGCAGAACGCACGCGGGAGATCGGCGTACGCGCCGCGCTCGGCGCTTCGCGCGGCAGCATCATGCGACTGGTCCTCGGCGACGGCCTCCGGCTCACCGGTCTCGGCATGCTCATCGGAATTTGCGGAGCTCTCTGCGCCGGCCGGGCGATGGCGACCCTGCTCTACGGCATCTCGTATCTCGACTGGATCGCGTGGCTGGGCGTCGTCGCACTGCTGAGCATGGTTGCCGTCATCGCCTGCTGGATACCCGCATGGCGTGCGGCCTGTGTCGATCCCTCGATCGCCCTGCGCGCCGAATAGACCTCTGTCCTCTTCACCGGGTGGCGCACGGCTCCGATCCTGCGAGCAGATCGCGGAGGCGCCGTCGCGCCGCCTCCTCATCGGGCGAAAAGAGCAGAACCCGCCGCAGGGTTCGGATCGCGGCCTGCGCGCCGGAGATGCGGCATTGCGCGATCGCCAGGTCGATCCCGGCCGCGGAGGCGCCTGGATCGTGTTGAAACACCGATTGCCACAGGGGCAGCGCCGCCGCGTAATCGCCGCGCTGCGCGTCGAGCACGGCCAGATCGCCCGCCGCAGTTTCGTTGAAAGCATCAGCACTCAGAGCCTTTTGATATTCGCCGGATGCCGCGCCGGCGTCGCCGTTCATCTGATCCAGAAAGCCGAGTTCCATATGAAGATCTGCATCGGTCGCCTGCCGCGGATCGGATGCCTCGGCGGCGAGCAGCAACCGCATCGCGCGCTCACCCGCCGCGCGGTCCCCGCGCAGCGCGAGTTGCGCCCAGGCCAGCCCCTCATCCCGTGTGCTTGCCGGGATGCCTCCAATGGCGACCAGTTCTGCGGCTCCCGCCGCGCGTACGAATGGTTTGGATGCGATTTGAATCCGATGATCCGTCACCTGTTCATGCGCAATATCCTCTGTTTCCTCGCGCGGCATATGACAGGAGGTGCAATCGGGATTCTCCTCATGGTGCCCCGACGTCAGACCGGCATGACAGGCAAGACATTTCCTGCGATAGAACTGCACGCGCTCGCCGGCGGAGGGTGACGCGTGCGGATCGTGGCACGTGGTGCAGGTGAGCCGATCGCCGCTGGCACGCTTGCAGGCGCTCTCCAGCAGGGACTCCCACTGGCTGGTGGCGCGCCCTCCGGGTCCGGCACTGCGCCCATCTTCGAAATAGACGGCCTCGTCGAACAGGCTATCGCCAGGGCGAAAAGCATTCAGCCGCTGGCCCTGCCGGATCACAGCCACCTCCCCTTCGAGATGGCATTCGAGACAGATGGAGTCCCGCCGAACCGGATCCAGGTCGGCGGGATTCAGCATAGGTGCCCTGCCGCGCGTAGCCAAATGTTGCGCTGGATCGCCGTGGCACGAGGAGCAGGACAGACCGCTACGCGAAAAAGGATCGCCCGCGAAGTGGTTGCGCGCATCGGGAAGCGAGTCGGCCACGTTGCTGGCGTGGCAGTGCAGACAACCGGAATCGACCGGCAGAGTCAACGGAGCGGAGCGGGCGCTCAGATAATTGGGGGTCATATCCCAAAGGTGCTTTTTCGCGTACCAGTTAATTGGAATCTCGTACCAATAGCCTTCCCGCTCGAAGATCCATGTGCGGCCGCGGCGACCCGATCCGAGATAGAAACGCAGCAGCACCTTTCCGTTCAGTTCTCGACCCGGCGGCGCATTGGGCCGCTCGTACGTAAGCCATACCTGGCCCCTGTCGAGGATCATTCGATAGTGCACGCCGGAGGCTGCGTGGATGAAATCGGCTGGAAGGAATCCATCGACAGCCGGGCCGCTCGCATTCGCCATAGGCGTCCGTTTCCATTCCGTGTAGATTTGCCGGTGACAGCGCGCGCACACCACGTCCGGATCCTGCGCCCGATTCGGCGGCGTGGATTGCGCGTAGACAGCGCAGCTCGCCATGATCCAGCAGAGCGTCTGCGTCGCCGTTCGCCGCACCGTCAGACTCTCCTCATCGTGGGCAGGAGAAACGCCTTCGGCTCCTTCGCGCCCTCTTCGATCACATAGAGACGGTCCGCCGGGAGATCGCTGAAAACGTCGACCTGCCCCGAAGGCCACCGCAGTTCCATCCGATCCACGGTTATCGCCTGATCCAGGCCGAAGTGCAGCCGCAAATCGCTTTGCGAAAAATAACTGCCGCCGCTGCGCACCTCGTCGACAAGCACGAGTGTCTTGCCCGGCTGCGGAGTTGCCGTGAGGCTCACGCGCGCACCAAGGCCTGTGCGGTTGGATTTCGTACCAACCAGTCTGACCTTCACCCAGTGGCGTCGCCACGTGGAGTCACAGCGCAACAGTTGCGGCAGGCTGTTGACGCAGTTCACCACAACATCGATGTCGCCGTCGTTGTCGTAATCGCCAAAGGCGCAGCCGCGCGCCGGAACCGCTGCCGTGATACCCGGCCCTCCCATCGCGCTGATATCTTCGAACCGGCCGTTGCGCAGGTTGCGGTACAGATACTTATGCTCCGCATAAGGCGCTTCCGTTTTCACGCTGCTGACTTCCGGATAGACATGGCCGTTGGCGACAAACAGATCGAGCCATCCATCGTTGTCCATATCAAGGAAGCCGATACCCCAGCCAAGGTATCGAGTATTAACGCCAAGCCCGGCTTGATAGGTTCGGTCTTCGAAGTTGCCTCCGCCCAGGTTTGCATAAAGAGAATCGGTGTCGCCCGCAAAGTTAGTCTTCGCGATGTCGAGCCGGCCGTCGCGATTGTAATCGCCCACCGTGACGCCCATACCCGCCTGCGGCCTGCCGTCGGGGGAGAACGCTACTCCGTCCTCGATCGCCACGTCGCGAAAGGTACCGTCCTTCTGGTTCTGGTAGAGGGTGGCCGCCGTCGAGTCGTTGGCGACATAGATGTCCGGCCAGCCATCGTCGTCAAAGTCGGCCACCGCCGCGCTCAGGGCGTAGTTGCCCAGCGTGTTCCACATGCCCGCCTTCTCTGAAACGTCGCTGAACGTGCCATCGCCGCGATTGTGGTAGAGAATATTTTTCCCGGGCGCCAGTCCTGGCGGGCCGCAGGCCACGAGGATTCCTTTGTAGAGACAGGGTCCCGATTCCGGCAGAGGCGCCGTCTTTAAATCGAAATCAATATAGTTGCCGACAAAGAGATCCAGATGGCCGTCCCGATCGTAGTCGAGAAAGGCGCATCCGGAATTCCAGCGAGTCCTCGATTGCAGGAGTCCGGCTTTTGCAGTTACATCGGTGAAGGTGCCATTGCCGTTGTTTCGGAACAGCACATTCTGCCCGTAGTACGTAACGAACAGATCGTCCCATCCGTCGTTATCGTAGTCGCCGACACAGCAGGCCTGGCCCCATCCGCTGTGCCCTACACCCGCCTTTGCTGTCACGTCGGTGAAGGTGCCATCGCGATTATTTCTGAATAGGTGGCACGTGGGTTCGTTTCCTTTCGCAAACCCGTCCAGTCGCCAGCCATTCACCAGGAAGATATCGAGCCAGCCGTCCTGATCGTAGTCGTAGAAAGCGACGCCGCAGCCGGTGGTTTCCAGGAGATATTTGTTTTTCCTAACTCCGCCAAAAATGGTCTTTGCATTCAGACCGCTTTCTGTCGCTGCGTCGACAAACTGCACCCCCAACGGGGTCCCTGCAATCGGCGACGCCGGTCCGGGAGGAGGCGGCATGGGCTTTGCATCGTACGACTGCTGCGCTCCCGGACGGTTTGCAGGCGTCTGTTGCCCGGCGAACCCTGCGTCGCGGTGCCCGGGAGGCGTCGCCAGCCGCAGGACCTCGGCGAAGGGAAGGACCAGCGCAGTGCGGCTGAGAGAGGAGACAAACTGCCTGCGATTCATCGGAAAAAAAATACCACAGCGCTCCTATGGATTCTGTGCCGTGAGTGCGTCGGCCCTTTGCCGTTCTGCCGCTGCTTCAGCCATCCGCCCCTGCTGCTGCAGAGCCGCGGCCAGCTGGCGATGCGCTTCTGCGTAATTCGGGTCGCTGCCGATTGCCTCCTGATACCGTTCGATGGCATCGGCAATCTGGCCCCTGTTGAGCAGTGCGTTGCCCGCGTTCGTGGCAAAAATCGCGCGCTGGCGATTGACCGCAACGCGCGTCAGGTCCGCAGCTTTCCTGCGCTCGGCGGCCGCTTCCCCCTGCTGGCCTTCCTCCTGCAGCACGCCGGCCAGAGTTATGTGCGGTCCCGGCTGATCGGGAAGCAGTTCGATGGCTTTGCGCAGAGCAGCCGCGGCATCATCATACTTACCCTGCTGGCGATAAATGCTGCCCAGAATCGACCAGCCGTCGCCGTTTTGCGGACGCAGCGCGAGCGCGGCGCGCAGATTCCGCACAGCGTCGTCGAAGCGGCCATCCTGCATATAGAGAATGCCCAGCGTATACGGCGCGTCGGGTGACTGCGGATCGAAGCGCAGCGCCGACTCCAGTTCCGCGATGGCGTCCGGCAGATCGTCTTTCAGCTTGTACGCCAGACCGAGATCGTAGTGCAAGTGCGGATTCTGCGGGGCGAGCTTCAGTCCGGTCTGCAGCTCGCGAATTGCGTCGTCGATATTGTTCTCCTGCAGGTACGCGGCTCCGAGGTCCTCGTAGATCGTCGCATTCTGCGGGGTCAGTGCGGCGGCGCGCTGGTAAAGCGGCACAGCATCCCGCGCATGGCCCGTCTGCACCATCGCGAGCCCGAGGTTAGTCAGCGGCTCGGCATTCTTCGGCTGCGCGATCACGACTTTCTGGAAAAGCGGGATCGCCTCCGCCGCTCTGCCCACGCGCTGCAGCGCCAGGGCCAGCTGGTATTCGGCGTCGATCGGATGCGGATCGATCGCGATCGCCTGTTGAAAATGCTCGATCGCCTGATCGTCTGCGCCGGCGGATGCCAGCGCGTCGCCCCACTCCACTTGTGTCTGCGCGCTATGCGGATCGAGCTGTGCGGCCCGGCTGAACTCGCTGTCCGCGCGCCCTGTCTGCTGCTCATGGTCCAGCACCACGGCCAGATGCAGGTGTGCTGAAGCGAGCCTGGAGTCGATCGTGATCGCACGTCCGAACGTCATCTCGGCATCCACCCACTGCCCCGCCTGCGCGTACAGCGACCCCAGCTGATCTACCAGGACCGCATTATCCGGATCGGCGTCGACCGCGCGATGCATGACCGCGATCGCAGCCGGCGTGTTCGGGACTGCTGCGAGATCCTGTGCCCACATCGTCAGTAACTCCCCGCTGAGAGCAGCCTCGCGATCCATCTTCTGAAACAGCGCGTTCGCTTCGTCGTAGGAGCCGGTCTGGCTGTAGGCGCGCGCCAGATCCTCCTCCGCATTGCGATCGTCAGGCCTCAGCTCCAGCGCGGTCTTCAGTTCCGCGATGCCCTGGGGATACTGCCCGAGCGCACACAGAACAACTCCCAGCGCGCTGTGGCCCTCCTCGATCCGGGGCGCGAGACGGACTGCGGCTTCAAACTGTTTCCGCGCTTCGCTCAAATCGCCCCTGGAGTAAGCCGCCGTCCCGGCGCGGAACGCGTCGCTGGCCTGCTGCATCGCAGCCTGCTGCGCCATGCCCGGCGCCGTCGCTGCAAGCAGGCAGAGGAACGAAGCCCGGGTTCGCGTTGTCCTCAGAAACATCTCCACGCGCTCCGGCTAAGGATGAGGGTCTCCGGACTGGGTCGTTGCCTGCAGTTTTTGCAAAATCTCCAGTTCGCGCGTTGCGTCATCGTTGCGTCCCGCGCCGCTGAAAGCCCGCGCCAGCAGCATGTGCACCATGGAATTCGAAGGATCCATCTTCTCCGCCCGCTCCAGGTACATCGCAGCCGTCACAGGATCGTGTTCCTCCAGCAGCGCCTTGCCCAGAAGAATAAAAGGCCCGCTGGCGTTCGGCTCGAGCAGCACCGCGCGGTCCAGAACCTGTTGTGCGCGCGCATACTGGCCGTTGCGAAGATAAGCGTCCCCCATGCGGTTCCACGTCTCGCCGTCCAGCGGATTCACTTTGATTTCCTGCTGAAACTCGTCGAGAGCCCCGGCCACGTCGCCGTTGGCCAGATCGATTTCGCCCAGCAGGCGATGGGCGAGCGGCAGTCGTGGATCGAGTTGCAGGGCCTCGCGGGCGTCGGCCGCCGCCGGCTGCGTGAGTTCCTCGCGCAGCAGCATACGCGCCGTTACCAGCCACGCCGCCGCCGAGTCCGGCGAAAAGTCGTACTGCATCGCAAAAGCGTGGCGGGCATCGTCGTAGCGTCTTGTGCTGATGTAGCACAGTCCCAGCACATAGTTCGGATCGGCGTTCGCCACGGCTTCCGCGGCATGCGCCTTTTCCAGCAGAGGAATCGCCTCATCCGGTTTTCCCAGACGGTAGAGAGTGACGCCGCGCAGCTGCATGGCTTCCAGGTCCGTGGGATCCTGAGTGAGCGCGCGCGCGAAGGACGCATCGGCTTCCGCCAGGCGGTCGTTCTCGTACGCCACGATCCCGCGGAGTCGCTCGACGCCGGCTTCCTCTGGTTTTTCTCCGGCCAGCGTGTCCAGTTCCCGCCGCGCGTCGTCGAGTCGGCCCCGATCGATGAGCGACCGCACCTCCGCCACCGACGGCGGACTCGCCGCGGCGTTGTTCTGCGCAGGCGCACCCGGCATCAGAGCAAACAAGGCGCACGCACAGAAACACGGACCCCAAAACATAATGCGGGAAGTTTACTCCTGCGCAGCTGCCGGAGGGGACACCAGCTCCCCTCCGGGAAAAGGGACATGCAGCTCAGAAATCCACACGCAGCGAGAACTGCAGTTGCCGTGGATTGGTGTAGATCCCCAGCGCCGGCTCGCCGGTGATCGTGCCAGGCGCATTGGTGAGTGTCGTCGACGGATTGCCGGGGTTGATGTGGTTGAAACCGTTGAAGGCGTCGATGCGGAACTGAGCAACGATGCTTTCGCGGATGGGGAAATTCTTCATCAGCGTCAGGTCGCCGTTAAAATACCCGGGACCATAGAAGCTGTTGCGGCCGATGGTTCCGAACTGATCGAGACCAGCTTCGCTGAATGTCCCTGAGGCAGGCGTCTGCCAGAACGTACGCGTATGGCTGGCGGCGTTGAACCCGGACAGGCTCGTATGCAGAGCGCTCCTTTTTCCCACCGGATAACAGGGCGCGCTGCCCGGAACCGAAGCGCCGCATCCGCCACCCACGTTGAGGGTGAAAGGCAAACCATTCGACCAGTTCAGGACGGGACTGAATTGCCATCCGCCGATAACTTCGTCCTGCCAGTGCGTCACGTTGCTCGCCCACATCCGCCCCTTGCCGAAAGGCAGCTGATACAGACCATAGACGACGAACTGCTGCGTGCGCAGCCAGTCATCGGGACCGTAGGTCGCTGCTTTGTCCCAGGTATAGAAGCCGCTGTTGAAGTTAAAGGACCGCTGCCAGGCGTACTGCGCGTTGAACGATAATCCACGCGTGTATTGCTTCGCCAGAGTAATATCCAGCGCATTGAAATTTGTGTTCTGGTCGTCCCCGTAATACCCGATGCCCTGCGTCCAGCCGCACATGCCGGAAGTGACGAAGGGCTCGTTCTGCGCCATCAACTGAGCTTCATAGGCTGCGCCGGTACACGCCGACAGTCCGCCTCCATAGAACCGCGAGAGGAAGTTGGAGGTCGATGTTCCGCCGTTCGCGGCGATCGTCCCCCCCGCAACGCTCGGATCGTAATGCAGTGCGGCACCGGTCACGCTGTACTCCGCGGGCAGGAACATCCCTTCCTCATTAGGATTGGTGTTATTGCCGTCGCCTGCGCTCAGCGTGTGCGTTCCTTTGTTCCCCACATAGGCCACGGTCAGCGAAAGCGTGGGCGTGATCGCTCGCTGGACACTCAGGTTCCATGCATCCAGGGTCGGCAGTCGCATGGTGTTCGGCCGCGCTTTGGGACTGACCCCGTAGCCGGGTGCGGGCAGCAATCCGTCGGAGGGCACCGAGGGAAACTGGAACGCCGGTGGCCCCTGCGTCAGGGTAAAGGCCGCTCCCGTTGTAGTCGACGCGCTCACCGACTGGTTTGCGAGAACCGGCAGGTTCTGCGTGACGACATGCCCGAAGATCGAACCGAACACGCCCAGATCGAAACTGCGGCCATAGCCGCTGCGGATCACCGTCTTCGAATCCGGGGACCAGGCCACGCCAATGCGGGGATTCCACGCGTTCGTAACAGCACCCCATCCCATGTTGCTCGGCACATTGCCGTAACCCGCGACGCGCAGATAGCCATCGGTCTGATAGCCTCCCGAACCGCCATTCAGTTCCATCAGAGCACCGTTGCCTTTGCCGTTCACCGACTCGGGGAAGTACATCTCGTAGCGGATGCCGTAGTTGATGGTGAGCGAGGGACGCGGCCGCCAGGTATCCTGCGCGTAGAAGAAGTCGCGTTTCTGGAACTCCTTCGCATTCGTTGAAACGCTGACATAGCGGTTGAAGCTGCTCACGTCTCCCAGCACGAAGGTCGCCATGCCCAGGCCGCCCGACGCTCCATTGTTAGAGGTCGGCCCGGGAGAGAAGTTGAGTAACCCGGCGCGGTCGTTGTCGCTGGGCACGCGCAGGTTGCGCGCATAGCGCAAATCCACCCCGAACTTATACGCGTGGTTGCCGATCAGCTTGGTCCAGTTATTCACGATCTGAAACTGATCCTCGCGCTCAGTCAGCGGGCAGTTGCATCGCGTGATATTCAGCCCGGATCCATACTGTGCCCCGCCGCCCGTTGGGTTATTGGGGCCGTTCGGCGCAAAGATGTTGGCGTCTGCGATGTTGAAACCCGGGGCGCCGCTGGTGAACGCGTTCCCCGGAATATTCATGCCCGGAATTCCCAGCTGCGTTGCGAATGCCGTCGACTGATCGTACTTGTGATCGATGACGTTATAGCGGTAATAGCCGATCCGCCAGTCGGTCAGCAGCTTCGGGCTGATGGAAATGTCCATGCCCGCCGCCAGACTGTCGTCTGCGCCATTCGAAACGCCGCCGTATCCCCCGATCCCGAAGCCCGGTCCGCCCGCGGCGCCAAACATCGTGGTTCCGGACAGCACGTCGGTAAACCGGCTGAACCGCGTGAAAGCATGCATCGACTGGGACAGTGTGTCATCGACGCGCACGTCCCACTGGTCGTTATTGAACAAACCCGTGCCGCTCGCGGCATAGTTATCCATCACTGCCCCCGCCCCGCCCTTATTGGGAGCATACGGCTGCAGCAGCTTTAGTAAAGCCATCGCCTGCATCGATAACTGGCCGGTGGGAATCACATTGCCCGAGTATGGAACCGAGCCGCCCGAGGTCTGCTGATAAATCAGCTGGGTCAGGTTATCGGCCGCCGCATACTCGCTGAAATCGCAGCCCGCCACCCCGTTGCTTGCCGTAGCCTGCCCCAGGCAGGTCGCCACCAGGTGTGCCGTCGGAACCGTTGCCGTCGCCGCTGTTCCCACCTTTTGCCGCACACCCTGGTAGTCGCCAAAGAAGAACAGACGGTCCTTGAAAATCGGCCCTCCCACCGAACCGCCAAACTGGTTCTTCAATCCCGGAGGGAAAGCCGTACCCGGAAACTGTGTGTACGGATCGCGTCCAAGATTGGCGCTGCTCTCCCGATAATCGAATGCGCTGCCGTGGAAGCTGTTCGATCCCGATTTCGTCTGCGCAGAGATGAACGACGAAACCGCCTTGCCAAACTCGGCGTCGAAGTTCTGGGTCGTGATCTTCGTCTCGGAAAGCGCATCCAGCGGCGGATTGATGACGATGATGCCGAGGATGGGATCCTGATTGTCGGTGCCATCCAGCTGGTACGCCACCCCCCCGAAGGCCTGGCCGTCGACCTGAATCTGCTTACTGGCCTGCGGGTTTTCGTCCGCCGCATGGTTCCAGCTCAGCGACTGCGCACCGGGAAGCAGTAACTGCAGATTCGCGAAATTGCGATCCGGAATCGGCAGGTTCTCCACTTCCTGGGTGGTGAACTCCGTCGCCACATCGGCGCGATCCGTCTTGAGTTCCGGAATCGTATCGGCGCTCACGTTCACCGTCTGCGTCTGCGCACCCACCTGAAGAGCCGCATCGATTTTCGGAGAAGTATCGGCCTGCACCAGTACCCCGGTTGCCGCAAACGTCTGGAACCCCTGCGCTTCCACCTTCACGTTGTACGTGTCGGGAATCAGATGCTCGACGATATATTCGCCGGAGGCATTCGACTGGACGGTCACCGAAGTCCCCTTCTCGATGTCCGTGACCGTGATTGTCGCGTTGGGCACAACGGCGCCCGTGTTATCGGTGACTGTGCCGTTGATAGATCCGTAAACCGCCTGTCCATGCGACGGCAGGGAGAAAGACAGCG
>DATJQW010000085.1:0-11322 GCA_035505395.1 Acidobacteriaceae bacterium | reverse complement strand
GTCTTCGGCGTCAGCTACCCCACCATCAAGGCGCGCCTCAACCGCATCGCGGGCTCGCTCGAGTACGTTGAGACCAACCCCGCCCCGCCCGAACCCTCCCGCTCCGAGGTCATCGAACGCCTCCGGCGCGGCGAAATCTCCGCCGCGGACGCCATCCGCGCTCTGGAAGGAGACCCCGAATGATTCCCTGGTCCGCTTTTGTCTATGTCGAGTGGTGCACCCGCGCCCACCGCAACCACCGCTTCAGCCTCTGGATCCCGCTCTTCCTCGCCTGGCTGCTGCTCCTGCCGCTCGTCCTCATCCTGTTCCCGGTCGTGGCGCTGGCCTGCCTCTTCATCCGAGTCAACGTCCTCCGTCTTTACTCCACCGCCTGGGGCATTCTCGCCGCCCTCGGCCAAACTCGCGTAGAAGTCCGCACGCCAGCCACGAGAATTCTGGTCGACGTCGCCTGATCGCATCGTTTTGAAGGGGCACGGCTTTAGCCGTGCCGAACAGCCCGCAGCGAATCTCCGGGCTTCAGCCCCTGAGGTCGCAGCAGAATCGAGAACCGCCATGACCGATGACCGCCGCACCATCCTCGAAATGCTCGCAGCCGGCAAAATCACCGCCGACGAAGCCGAGCGCCTTCTCGCCGCCCTTGATTCCAAACCGGCGTCGCCCGTCGCTGAACCGGTCTCAAACAACGCCGCCTCGGCGGCCAGCCGCGCGAAGGGGCGCCCCAAGTACCTCCGCGTCCTCGTCGAAGCCGACGAGTCCACCACCGGCCTCAAAGGCGGACCCACCACCGTCAATGTCCGCGTCCCCATGCAGCTGCTGCGCGCCGGCGTCCGCCTCGCCTCGCTCATCCCCACCCAGGCCCACGATCAGCTCGACCAGGCCTTCAGCAAGCATGGCGTCCCCATCACCCTCTCGCAGATCAAGCCCGAGAACCTCGAGGAGATCGTCGACCACCTCGGCGACCTCACCGTCGACGTCGACGGCAAGGACGAGAACAAAACCCGCGTCCGCGTCTTCTGCGAATAATCGGGTGCCCCACCCTTGTCCGCAGCCTGATCGCGGACAGGGTGGGTTGTTCACCCTTGACTCTGTGCTCTCCGCGTCCTCCGTGGTGAAAACCGGGTGCCCCACCCTTGTCCGCAGCCTGATCGCAGGCAGGGTGGGTTGTTCACCCTTGACTCTGTGCTCTCCGCGTCCTCTGTGGTGAAAGTCCGGGTGCCCCACCCTTGTCCGCAGCCTTATCGCGGACAGAGTGGGTTCCACCCTCGCCCCTGTGCTCTCCGCGTCCTCCGTGGTGAAAACCGGGTGCCCCACCCTTGTCCGCAGCCTGATCGCAGGCAGGGTGGTTCGGACTGCCGGCAGCAGATCCCGCGAACCCGCAGATCAACCCTGCGGAAGCCGCCCGGCATAACCAGCGGCCACAATATTCCTCTGCACCGCCTCCATCGCGCCGGCGCTGGGCATTCCCCTGGTCATCACGCCCTCGAAAAAGTAGCCCGACGCCCAGTTGCTGTTATCGCCGCCCGTGCCGAGCAGAATCGCTCCCTCCTGCTGCATGGGCTGATAGCCCGTCGGCAGTGGAATCACCCCCGTCGTCGTCAGCGCTCCCGACTGAGCATTGCCCTGGTAAATCGCATACGTGTGCTGCCCGTCGCTCGCGCCCATGTCGGTCACGAACGCTGTGCCGTCCGGCACCTTCAGGTGGCCGTAGATGCCGTTTTCCATGTCCAGCCCTGCGTTGGCCCCGCACGGAATCTCGCCCGCGCACATGATATTGATGGCGTCCATGTGCCCCGCATTGTTGTCGAGGTTGTTGGCCTCGGCATTGCCGAAATCGAAGCAGCATTGGGTGTTCAGATCCAGAGCAGACGTCACCATGTAAACCCCTTCCGGCTCGCCGTGAACGGCTGTGCCCGCAGGGTGATCGTTGCGGTATCCCATCCCCGGAGAGATGGCGATGCCGTAGACCTTATGTCCGTCCACGGAGACCGGCAGAGAATCCGCCAGAGCCGGAAAATCGTAGCCGTCGGGGTAGGGCCCCCGCGACGCGCCCCCGGGCGGCGACGGAACCAGGTCGTTGTGGTTCGGCGACTGGTCGTAAATTTTGGTGATCATGCAGGTCGTCCCGGCGCAGAACGTGTCCTGCGCCGCTGCGTTGGCGTAGCCCCCGGCAAGCACGCCGACGTCGATCCGAGCCTGGTCCGACTCCCGTGTCACCTGATACAGCGGACCCGTGTACGCGCGATACAGGGCGCGCGCGGTGCTGAAGGCGGCAACACACGGCGTCGCCGCTGCGAAAAGGTCGCACGGGCGCGGTGTCACCGATTGAGCAGCAGCAGCGCCGGACAGAAGCAGAATTGCAACGGACAGGAGTTTTCCAGGCATGATTGAGATTCTATGTGCATTCGATGCCCAGATTTCGCTTCTCCCCGTGGTTGCGCACTCTCCCACCCCGCTCCCTGCGCGGAAAGCCGGCGCCCTCACGCCCCCATCGGCCATGCGAATCGATCGTAGAGGCGCGACTGCACCTCCACCACATCTTCGCGTTGCACCCCGAATCGTTGCGCGACTCGCAGCGAGCGGACGTTATCCGGGTGAATGAGCGAAACCACGCGCGGCAGCCTCAATCCGTCCCGGGCATAGTCAAAAACGCAGCGCGCGGCCTCGCTCGCGTAACCCTGTCCCCAGCTGCTGCGATGAAACGTATATCCGAGCTCCCGCTCCAGCACAATCTCGGCATCGGCCGGTACCTCACCACGCTGATACCACCCTCGCGGAACCGCGGCTGCGCCGGCTCTCGCTTCCACGGCCAGGCCGCTCAGTCCGCAGCGTCCGATCAGCATGCCGTCGGATTTGCGCAGCACCGCCAGCTGCCCCAGCGCAAAGTCCTCGTAACTCCGCAGCAGAGATTGAAGCCACGCCGCCGACTCCTCAGGCGACCGCGGCCTTCCCAGCGGAAGATATCTCGCGACCTCCGGATCGGCATGCAGTTCGGTAAGGAACTCGAGATCGTCCGGGCCGATTCTCCGCAGCGTGAGCCGCTCCGATTCGATCCGCTCCGTGCCGCGCGCCAGCGTCATGGAATGAATCTTAGGCCAGGAGTGTGTCCCCAGGTTGTCGAATCCCATGCCGCATAAAGCGGGTCAGCGTTCCTGCCTGCTTTCTTCTCCTGAGCGATGGAATCCTCCAGCCACGGCTGGAATCCAACCGTCAGAGGCTGAAGTCGTGCGAACTGCATTCCTCAAACCATCCATCGCGCTCCTCGCATTCGCGCTGGCCGTCTGCGGCCGGAACGCCCGTGGCCAGAACACCCAAACCCAATCCCCGCCGCAACCAGCCGGCGCAGCGCAACCGTCCACTCAGCAGAAGCCCCATCAGCCCAGCCCCGGTGGCGACGTGGGCAGGGGCGCCGGAGACATCGGCAAAGGAACCGCAAAGGGCGCTGGAGCGGCAGCCGAAGGCGTTGGCAAAGGTGCGGGCGACCTGGTCACCCTGCACCCGGCCAAAGCCGCCGGCAATGTCGGCAGAGGCGGAGCCGCCGCTGGCAAGGATGTCGGCGTGGGCGCCGCCAGGGGCACAGGCAAAATCGCAAAGGGCACGGGCCGGGGTGTCGGCAAAATCTTCCACCATCACCACGACAAGAAGAAAGCCCCGGATCCCTCTCAGCCATAGATCCACAACTGCTCCGGGGTTTCCCACTTGACGGCCGCGTCGACCGTCAAAGGATGGAATCGATATGCCGCGATCGGCCTGATTCTTTCACCTGGCTCGGGAAAGTGCGACACGTTCCCGCCAACGCAGTTGATTCCTGGTTTAGGCTGGAAAATCGGCCCCTCAGACAGAAACCCCATCGTCGCGCGAACGAAAGCTTTCCCGGGCCCCACGTTGTCCGCCAGGATTCAAGTGCACCGAGTGACTCTCAATCGACGGCTCGCGGCCGCATCTGTCGTTGCGGCCTGGTTCCTTGCCGCTCCCGCGTTAAGGTCGCAAACCGCAGGTCCTGAGCTCGCCGTCGATCCATCCATCAGCCTGCAGCAATCCGCTTCAACCCCAGCCGCCAGTCGGCCCGCCGCCGGCCAGACTGCGCCCCAGCCCTCATCCTCGTCGCAAACTTCAAACACCAGCCAGCAGCAGACCTCCGCAGACCAGCTGAAGCAGCAGGAGAAACAGCGGGTCCTGGGCGTGATGGCGGCCTTCAACACCACCAGCAACCGCCAGGCCGCTCCCCTGAGCACCGGCCAGAAATACCAGCTGTTCTTCAAAAGCGCCACCGATCCCTGGGCCTACCTGCTCTCCGCCGCCGGCGCCGGCATCGACCAGGCCGACGACAGCTTCCCCGAGTATGGACAGGGCGCCGAAGGCTATGGCAAGCGATTTGGCGCGGCCTACACCGACTATTTCACCGGCAACTTCTTCGGAAACGCAGTCCTGACCAGCATATTTCACGAAGACCCGCGCTATTTTCAGAAAGGCACCGGCAGCACTGTCAGCCGCATTCTCTGGGCGGCCAGCGGCACCGTGTGGTCGAAACGCGATCGCGGAACCTGGGGACCTAATTATGCCAATGTGCTCGGCAATCTCATCGGCGCCGCCATCTCCAACGTCTACTATCCCGAACCGGACCGGACGGTAGGGGGCACATTCGCACGCGGATTTACCGTCACTGCCCAGGGGATTATCGGTTCCGAGGTGATCGAGTTCTGGCCCGACATCGTGCGGCGTCACAATCGAAAACGAGCGGAAAAGCTGGCTCGGCAGGCAGCCAGGAAGGATGGGAAAGGCGGTTCATCCTCCACCCCTCCTTCGCAGCCGCCGGCCACGCCTCATCAGCCTCAGGACTAGACCCACTCATCGCCCACAACTTCGAGTTGTCATCCCGAGCGGAGCGCCCCGGGGCCCCGTCGCTGATTCGTCGCGCAGCACGGAAATGGTTTCAGGAATGATCTCGTTCACATCAAGGCTCTGTTGGTTTGGGGTGCGTTTCTCGAAGAGAGAACGGATCCTGCTGAGAATCTCAGCGACACGTTGTGCATCTCCTGATTTTGGTGACCGGCGTCGATTGTTACCCGGGAAGGCGGCCCGGCTTTAACTTAGCAGTACGTGATCGCCAGTCGACAAATGGATCGCTGGTCGGCGCAGCTGGAAGTAGCTGGACCGGCATTCCTGCGTTATCGACAGGGATGTTAACCAGTCTGAAGCGGGAGCTATAATCCGCCTGACCATGGCACTCGCCGCTGGTACGAAGCTTGATGGTTACGAGATTCTCGGCCTGTTAGGCGCAGGCGGAATGGGCGAGGTCTACCGCGCCCGCGATCCCGCCCTCAAGCGAGAGGTTGCGGTCAAGGTCCTGCCCTCGTTTGTTGCGCGCGATTCCGATCGTCTCCTGCGCTTCGAGCAGGAGGCTCGGGCCGCTGCGGCTCTCGATCATCCCAACATCCTCGCCATCCACCAGTTCGGAATTTTCCAGGGGGTACCTTACCTCGTCTCAGAATTGCTGGTCGGCGAATCCCTGCGACAGGCCCTGCAACGCGGCGCGCTTCCGGCTCGCAAAGCCGTCGATTACGCAGTTCAGATCGCACATGGACTCGCCGCCGCGCACGACAAGGGCATCGTTCATCGCGATCTCAAGCCCGAGAACCTCTTCGTCACCAAAGACGGCCGCATCAAGATCCTCGACTTCGGACTGGCCAAGCTGATCCAGCCTCAGACTGACTCCGGCGGCGACGCCACCACGATCCCCCAGCATACCGATCCCGGCATGGTCATGGGCACGGCCGGCTACATGTCTCCCGAGCAGGTGCGCGGACAAACGGTCGATCATCGCACCGATAACTTCGCCTTCGGAGCCATTCTCTATGAAATGCTGACTGGCCAACGCGCCTTCCATCGGTCGACCTCGGCCGAGACGATGACTGCCATCCTGAACGACGAGCCTCCAGCGATTTTGCAAACTGCGGCGAGGATTCCGCCGGCCCTGCAGCGAGTCGTGAATCGTTGTCTGGAGAAGAATCGCGAGCAGCGCTTCCAGTCCGCGTCTGATCTGGCGTTTGCCCTGGAGGCGCTGTCGGACTCTGGTAGCGCGCCAGCGATCACTGCGCCGCAGGCACGCCGCCAGGCGCGAAGAGCCGTCCTTTGGTCCACAGCTCTCATTGCGGCCGCCTGCCTGGCCGCACTGGCGTACTTCGTAATCGCAAACCGTAACAGCGGGCCGCCGCTGCGAATCTCGGAATATGCGCAGCTCACCCATGACGGCCATGCGGGATTCCTCGCCGGAACCGATGGCGAACGAATCTATCTGACGCCCATTGTCGGCGGTTCGATCTCGGAGGTTTCCTCCTCAGGAGGCGAGATCGAGCCGGTCTCCTCCATCACATTGCCGATCCCGGACCTGATTGACGTCTCACCTGATGGGTCGATGCTTCTCGTCATGTCCAACAAAAAAGGTGAGTCGGACCCGGCACCGCTCTATACGGTGCAGGTTGTGGGAGGCGCGCAACATTACCTGGCTGACGCAGTAAGCGCCGCCTGGTCTCCGGATGGGAAGTCTGTGGCATACTCCACACCCGACGGCGACCTCAATGTCATCGACAGCAACGGGGGCAGCGCTCACAAACTGGCGTTTGTGGGAGGTGTTGCACACCCGATCAGCTGGTCGCCGGACGGCAGGACGATCCGGTTTTCCCGGGACCATTACAGGGCAATTTGGGAAATATCATCGGGCGGTTCCAACCTTCACCCAATGCTCACTGACTGGCAGCCTTCCGAGTTGAAGTGTTGCGGCCGCTGGTCGCCCAGCGGAGACTTTTATGCCTTTCTCGGCCCTGGACCTGCCGGACCCGAGTCGCAAATCTACGCTCTCGACGAACGGCGCGGACTTTTTCGCCGGCCAGCCAAGAAGCCATTTCAATTGACTTATGGCCCAATCGACTGGGACCGCCCGTTTTTCAGCAGGGATGGGAAAAAAATCTTTGCCACCGGTGCGACACATGCCGGGGAGCTCGTTCGTCTCGATCGAAAATCGAACCAGTTTCAGCCCTTCCTGGGCGGAATTTCCGCCGACCTGGTGGCCTTCTGCAGAGATGGCCGATCGGTGGCGTATGTCTCTTATCGCGAGGGCATCCTCTGGAGAGCGAACCCGGATGGAAGCGATCGCGTTCAACTGACCAGTTCCCCCTTGCAGGTCATATCGGTGGATTGGTCTCCCGACGGTTCGCAGCTCGTCTTCACTGCTCCGTCTTCCCAGGGTCGCGAGCAAGCGTGGATCATCTCGGCCGAAGGTGGTATGCCACAGCGGCTTCTTCCCGAGGACAGCGGACGGGAGACGGATCCGAGCTGGTCGCCAGACGGGCGCAGGATTGTTTTTGCTACCGGTGGGATCGAGGACAGCAACCGGCAGAGCAGCTCCATACGCATTCTTGACCTTGCCAGCCGTCAGGTCACAATGCTTCCTGGTTCAGCAGACATGTTTTCGCCGCACTGGTCTCCTGATGGTCAATCGATCAAGGCCGATTCCCAGGACCTGTCCACCCTTTATATCTTCGCGATGAAGAGCCGGCATTGGTCAGCACTGCACATCGGCATCCATGCGTATGCCTCGTGGTCGAGCGATAGCCGTTTTCTCTATTTCCTGAGATATGTAGACAAGCCTGCCATCCTGCGCATTCCAGTCACTGGCGGGGAAGCGAAGGAGGTTGTCGATTTGAAGGACTTTCGTTTCACCGGAACGCTCGGCTTATGGTTTGGGCTGGACCCCACCGACGCCCCCCTGATGCTTCGCGACGTATCGACCAGCGATGTCTACGCTCTCACCCTGGAAGAGAAATGAGATGTTGAAAGACTCGGAACATTTTCAGTTGACGCCAAATCGCCAAGTCACTCACTGACATGGGGAAGTCGGCTAGTGTGGCGGAATCTGGAGACGAGGCGCCTGCCCGGAAACATGGCGCGATGCCTGTCTAATTAGTACTAATCTGCCCAATTGGATCCACACCGAACTCAATGAGTGACTTGCCCTGTTGGCAGCAGTGGAAGCTCGATATTCTGCCCCGGGAGCGCCTGAGTCAGCCGATAGATCGGATTCGGACCGCACTGACTTCGGAGAGCGGAAGCTGCAAAGGTTTGGAGCGCCTACTTGCCCTGAGGACAAATTCTCCCTGAGATGATCTCAGCACGCGCAGGCGAACCCCCGGTGCGATGCCGTGAGCATTGAGCCTTTTCAGCAGCACGGAGTCCCCATCTGAAACGCTATCTACAAGAAATTCTCCGTCTTCTTCGATCTCCGAAAGCGGTCGGGAGGTCTGCTTCGACATCCTGCCGTCCAGTGCGGGGATGCAATGTCCGTGAGGGTCGAACTTCGGGCGGCCCAGCTTCGCGTCGATCCGCTCCTCGAAACGCTCGGAAATGAAGTGCTCCAGGCGCTCCGCATCGTCGTGGACCTCCTCAATGGGGTAGCCCAACACCTCATACAGGAATGTCTCGAGCAATCGATGATGGCGCAGGATCTCCAGAGCGCGCCGCTTCCCCGCAGGCGACAAACGAACGCCACGACGAGATTCGTACTCGACGAGGGGAACGGGGGAAGCAGCGAGTTTCTGCAGCATATTGGTGATCGAGGCGGGAGACACGCCAAGCCGGTCTGCGAGTGCGGTGCTGCTGACGCGTTCTTCCCCCGGCCCACCAAGCGCAAAGATCGCTTTCAGGTAGTTGTCTACGGATTCCGTGTTCAGGTTGACGCGGCGGGTGGTCATGCTTCTCCGTTTCCCGGGATTTGACACTGGCATCATTTTAGGTGAACCTAAGTAATTAGGCAGACCTAAATTGCCTCCCGGGATCGTTTCCCAAAACCCTCAAGAGGCTGGACGGCAAAATCCATTCGGAGGTCGATGTGCACGCGGTTCGAGCATGGAGGTACAGCCTTACTCTCTTATGCCTGTTAACCGCGGTTAACTCATGCACGATTCTGGCGCAGAGTGGGACCAGCGGCGCCCTCTCCGGCGAGGTAACGGATCCGAGCGGGGCCGCCGTACCTGGCGCCAGGGTTACGATGACGGACACGAACACCAGGGCGACGCGAGAAATGGAGAGCGATGCAGCCGGCTATTTTCTTTTTTCCCTGATCAATCCAGGCACGTATGAGGTGACTGTTCAGGCCAGAGGCTTCGCCGTCGCCCAATCCCCACCGACCGCGGTCGGCGTTGGCCGCACCGTGGAACTGAATTTCAGGCTCCAGGTTCAGTCGAGTAACCAAACGGTCGAAGTGACCGCGCAGCAGGGCCTGCTGAGTCTCGACAATCCGAACACGACGACCACCATCGCGGCGAAGACCATCAGCAGCCTGCCGAATCCCGGTCAGGATCTTACGTATCTGGCCCAGTTTGCGCAGGGCGCTTTGATGAACACGGCGGGATCTTCCAACGACGCGAAGGCCGCGGGCGGTTATGGCAACGTGGAGTTTAACGGCCTGCCGGCAACGTCCAACGGCTACATCCTCGACGGATACGATACGAACGATCCCTGGCTTGGACTGAATATCGGCCTGTCCACGAACCTCGTCATCGGACTCGACGCCGTTCAGGAAGCGACCGTCAACACGAATTCCTTCGCAGTCGATCAGGGCCGCTACGGCGCAGCGCAGGTGAACTACTTCACCAAATCCGGTACGAACGCCTTCCATGGGGATCTGTACGAGATCTGGAACGGGTCGCTGTTCAATGCCGAGGACTACTTCCTCCACGCGAATGACACGCCCGGCGACGTCGCCCAAAAGCCTCGCTCCACGGTGAACGAATTCGGCGTCAGCGTCGGCGGGCCAATTCGCAGGAACAAGCTCTTCTTCTTTGGGCATTACGAAGGCATTCGCATCGCACTGCCACTCGTCTCGCAGATCACCTTGCCGACCCCTGCATACCAGCAATACGTTCTCGGCCAACTCGCTGTTGGAGGAAAGGATCCAGTAACCGGGACCTCGCTCCCCGCTCAGCCCGCGGAGATTCCTTTCTATCAGAAGATGTTTTCCTTGCTTCCGGCGCCGGGGGGAACGCCCGTGCCGATTGTCGGATGCCCCCTCGGCACGGCGGGCGATGGCTGCGCCAGCCAGCGACAGGCGTCCCTCAACAACAGCGACAGCGAAAATCTGATCGTGGTGAAGATCGATCACACCATTAACGCGAAGGACAGCGTCTGGTACCGCTTCCAGCAGGACACCGGCCTCCAGGCTGCCTGGACCGATCCAATCAATCCGGTCTTTAACTCTTATTCGCCGCAGCCGCAGCGTACGCTTGTCGTCGGCTACACCCATGTCTTCAACCCTGATTTGGTCAATCAGTTCAACCCCGGAGCGAGCTGGTATGCGAGCATTTTCGAGCCGAACAACTACGCTCAGGTTCAGCAGACTTTCCCAGTCGTGCTTGCATCGGGAAGCAGCAGCGTGCCGTTCACGACCATCGGCGGGAACGACAACACCTATCCGCAGGGCCGCAAGGTCACGCAGTGGCAAATCAACGACAATCTGACGTGGACCCGGGGAAAACACACCTTGAAATTCGGCATCAACACGCGGCGCCTCGATGTGAGCAATTACGATCTCGGCGAAGGCACCGTGCCGACGGTGACCTATGACGATCTGGCCCAATTTACTTATGGCGCAGCGTATACCGCCAGCCAGAGCTTTCCCGTCTCGCTGAAGGAGCGTGCCTCGGAGGGAAACTTCGAATATTACGCTATGGACACCTGGAAGCCCGTTCAGAGAGCGACGTTCACCTATGGCATGCGTGTGGCCTGGAACACGAATGTCTCGAGCGCGCGGAACCTTTTCTCCAGAATGGCAGGTTCGTTTCTTGATGCCTCCCATGGGACCAGCCAGCCGCTTAACCAGGTCGTTCTCGGCAATGTCCGCAACCTGTTCCCCGCAACGCCCCTGTTTGTCTATCAGCCGCGCGCGTCGTTCGCTTACCAACTCCTGCCCCGAAGCGTGGTCCACGGAGGTTTCGGCGTTTTCAGCGACATCATCCCGATGCAGATCGCCGATCTCGCCGCGATGAATGCGCCGAACGACCCGACATTTGTCGGAGGCATGGGCGGACAGGTCGGTGGGGTAGCGATCGCGCCGGGTGTCCCTGGCAGTGCCGTCGATGCGGCGGCCAGCGCGAACGGTTTGTTTCAGACGACGTTTCGTTCCGGCGGCGATCCCTGCGCGGGCATTCAGCCGGGCGCTGCGACCTGTCCGCTCGCCGTCAGCCTTAATACGTTTCCCGGTGGGACGCTCAAAACGCCGTACTACTACCAGTACAACCTCGGCATCGAGCAGCAGATCGGTACGCGCGGCGA
>DATJQW010000084.1:0-22713 GCA_035505395.1 Acidobacteriaceae bacterium | reverse complement strand
TTGTAAGGCAGGCGCTCTGACCAGCTGAGCTAACCGCCCGCGACGCATGGATGCACCGCGTGGAAGCGGCGCAGCATCATCGAGATGATTCTATCAGCGGTCGGAGATGGAGACGACCGGAGCGCGCCCGTGCTGTTGGCGAACGCGGCGCTGAACGATCTCCGCAGCCATCTGTTCCACGGCAAAGAGCGCGCTGAAAAACAGGGCTGCCGCCAGATTGAGCAGGGCCCAGGCAGCGCCCACGCGGAACGTAAGTTGAACCGGGTTCACGCTCATACAGGCTCCTGATATCCGGAAGTGGGATCAGTGTAGGCGGGCTTCCGGAAACGGGCGATAGCACCTCCGTGCCAGAGATGCTAACCAGAGCGGCAAGCCGGGACACCTGTTGGGGTGACCTCCATCGGTGAGAAGCCGCAGGGAGCAGCTTACGGCTCGCGAACATCCATCCCGGCCTGGATTAGCAGACCGCTGACCTCGTCGTCGCTGATCTGTTCGAAATTGCGGTAGAACTCGCCCACGGCGTGAAAGGGCTCGGGAGCTGCCAGACAAACGACCTGGTCAGCCTCGCCGCGGAGGTCCTCGCAGGCGCGCGCGGAACCGACGGGCACGGCCACCACCACCGAGCGGACCTGCGGGCGCAGGGCGCGGACTGCGGCGGTCATGGTGGATCCTGTGGCGAGGCCATCGTCGACGACGATGACCGGACGGCCCGCGACGGAAAGCGGTGGCCTTCCCCCACGATAGAGGGATTCGCGGCGTTCGATCTCGAGGCGCTCGCGCGCGACCAGCGTGTCGATATCCGGTTGGGGGATGGCGAAAGCGTGGATCACGGTCTGGTTGACGACCGTAACCCCGCCGCTGGCCACGGCTCCCAGAGCAAGCTCTTCCTGCGCGGGAACGCCGAGCTTGCGAACCACAAAGACGTCCATGGGCCGATGCAGCTCGCGGGCGACTTCGACAGCGACGGGAACTCCCCCGCGGGGCAAGGCGAGCACAACCGCGTCCTCAAGGCCGGGCAACGGATGGAGCGCGCGCGCCAGGGCACGGCCAGCTTCACGGCGATCGTGAAAAATCATGGCGCCCCCTCTCCACCCATCGATCCTGGCGGCAGGACAGAGGCAGCTTACCGTCGCATCGCGGAACCAAATTCGGGCTCCACGCGTAGTTTAAGCTTATCGACGGCCCTCACTCGATTGTTTCCCTATGAGCTCTGCGACAACACAAACAACAGCCCCGAAGACCCGGCAGGAAGCCTTTCGCGGCTACGTGGGAATTTGCCTCGCGCTGGCCGGCGTCAAGCTGGCGATCCAGATCGTGGGCAACATTCTCGCGCAGCACGCGGGATACGGCATCTTCCGCGACGAGATGTATTACCTGATCCTGGGGCGCCACCTGGCCTTGGGCTACGTGGATGAGCCGCCCATGGTGGCGCTGCAGGCGCGGCTGACGGAGATCCTGTTCGGCTTCCGGCACATGTGGAGCCTGCGCCTGATCTCGGCAATCGCCGGAGCGGTGACGGTCTTCCTGACCGGGGCACTCGCCTGGGCGATGGGCGGCAGCCGCCGCGCAGCGGCACTGGCCATGCTGGGCGTGACGGTCGCGGGGGTCTACCTGGGCCTCGACAGCTTTCTCTCCATGAATTCGTTCGACCCGGTCTTCTGGATGCTGTGCGCGCTGGCGCTGATCCGGATTGCTCAGGCTGGAAGCGAGCCCGGCTCGGAACGAATCGTGCGCTTCTGGTGGATCGTGCTGGGGATCAGCGCCGGGCTCAGCATCGAGAACAAAGACACCGTGGTGTTCTTCCTGGTGGCCATGCTGATCGCGCTGCTGCTGACGCCCCAGCGCAGGATTCTCGCCAACCGCTGGTTCGGCGCCGCGGTGGCGATCATGGTGGCGCTGGCGCTGCCGAATCTGCTGTGGCAGATCCACTACCACTGGCCGACCCTGGAGTGGCTGGTCGACGTTTCGAAGAGCAATAAGGACGTGAAGCTGCCGCCGCTGCGGTTCCTTTGGGCGCAGGTGATGACGCTGACGCCGTGGACCGTTGTTCTGTGGGGCAGCGGCGTGGTGTGGCTGCTGGTGAGCAAGGCTGCGCGACCGTTCCGGTTTCTGGGCGCGTTCTACCTGGTCTTTGTGGCGATGATGATGCTGCTGCACGCCAAGGATTACTACCTGGCCCCGGTATATCCCATCTATTTCGCGGCGGGCGCGGCGTTCTGGCTTCCGCCGGCAAAGAGCAGCCTGCTGCGCAACGTCCGGGCGGCCGGCTATGCCGTCCTGCTGGTGGTGGGATTTGTGCTGACGGTTCCCTTCTCCATTCCGGTGCTGCCGCCGCAGCAAATGGTGGCGTGGATGAAGACCATGCACTATCAGGCGCAGGACAGCGAAACGCACGGCGCGACAATCCTGCCGCAGTTCTATGCGGATCGCTTCGGCTGGCACGAGATGGTTGACAAGGTGGCGCAGATTTACAACGCGCTGCCGCCGGATCAGCGCGCTGTGACCGGCATCTTCACGGACAATTACGGCGAGGCCAGCGCGATCAACCTGTTCGGCCCGCAATATGGATTGCCGCTGGCGATCAGCGGGCACCAGGCCTACTGGCTGTGGGGACCGCACGGGTACACAGGGCAGTCGATGATCCTCATCACGGGCGACAACCCGGCCGACCTGAAGCAGTACTATGCCTCCTGCACGGTCGAAGCGGAAATGGACAATCCGCTGTCGATGCCGTGGGAGAAGAAGCCGATCTATCTCTGCCGTGACAGAATTCGCCCCTATCAGGCAGACTGGAAGGACTTCAAGGTTTATTACTGACGGGGGCGGCCTCTCCTGGACATGAGCTCCGAAGTATCTGCTGTCGAGCGCACGCGCGAGCTGCCCCGCGTGCTGGGCACGTCGCACGCCACGGCCATCGTGGTGGGCACCATCATCGGCAGCGGCATTTTCCTGGTTCCGTACGAAATGATGCGGGCTACCGGCTCCTCGGAGCTGGTGTACCTGGCGTGGATTGCCGGAGGGCTGCTGTCGCTCTTCGGCGCGATGACTTACGCCGAGCTGAGCACGCTGCTGCCCTACGCAGGCGGCGAGTATGTGTACATTCGCGGCGCCTACGGCGACATGCCGGCCTATCTTTACATGTGGACATGGTTCTCGGTGGCGAAGCCTGCTTCCATTGCCAGCAGCACTGCCGGGCTCGCTCTCGTCCTCGCCATCTTTCCCGGGCTCGCCTGGCTGGACAAAACCGCCTTCCACATGCCCTTTGCCGTCCTGTGGTCGCAGATTTTCGCCATTGCGGCCACGTGGCTGATCACCGGACTCAATTACCTGGGCATGCGCAAAGCCGGAAGCTTCCAGCTGGTATTTACGTGGCTGAAGGGATTGCTGATCGTGGCCATCGCCGGCATCTGCTTCACTTCCGGCGCGGGGCACTGGCATAACTTCGCCACCAATTTCATGGGAGCGCATGGCGGATTCGGCGGGTTCATGATCGCGGTGATCGCGGCTCTGTGGGCCTACGACGGCTGGAACGACCTGACCATGGTGGCCGGCGAGGTGAAAAATCCGCAGCGGAGCCTGCCCATTGCGCTGCTGGCGGGGCTGGGGATTGTGGGCGTGCTGTACATGGCCACCAACGCGGCGATCCAGTACATTCTGCCGGCGGCCGGCATTGCGTCCTCCCCCAGGCCAGCGGTTGCGGCTCTGGGGGCCATCATCGGACCCTGGGGCGCGGAGCTGGTCTCCGTCGCCATGGCCGTCAGCATCGTGGTCAGCCTCAACGGCACCATCATGTCGGGCGCGCGCATTCCGTATGCCGCGGCGAGGGATGGGCTGTTCTTCCGGCGCATGGCGGATGTGCACCCGCGCTTTTCGAGCCCGTCTACATCCCTGCTGGTTCAGGCGCTGCTGACGACGGTGCTGCTGCTGGCGGTGGGGCGATTCCAGCAACTCTTCGAGCTGGCCATCTTCGCGGAGTGGCTCTTCTACATGATCACCGCCACGACCATCTTCCACTATCGCCGCCGCGACAAAGACGCGCAGGTCTACCACGTGTGGGGATATCCGGTGATTCCGGCGCTGTTCATCCTGGCAGCGGCGGTGCTGCTGATCTACTCGTACGCAGAGAACCTGCGGAACTCGCTGATCGGGACGGCGCTGATTCTGGGCGGGCTGGTGCTGTATCCGCTGTTTCGGCGGAATCCTGAGCGGCACGCATAGTCCGATTGCAAAAATAACGAGGCCCCGCTGGAACTGGCGAGGCCTCGACTTATTTGCGCGCCATCAGCGCTGAGGATGGTCTTCCGGCTGCGGCGGCTTCTTCTCCTCTTTCTTCGGCGGAGGCGGCTTTTTGGCATTTGCAGCCGGCTTTGCCTGCGGATGCTGCGCGGGTGGAGCGGGGCGCGTCTGCTGCGGCGCAGGGCGTTGTGGCGTTGCCGCCGGACGATTCTCCGGAGGGGCCGGTCGGGTTGCCGGCTGTGGCTGGGTCGGCGCGTTGGGACGCACCGCATTGTTCGAAGGGACCGCTGGGCGAGGTTGTGCCGCGGGTTTGTTGAATTCCTGAGCCGGACGATTCGCCGCCGGAGCGACCGGAGCCGGCGGACGGGTTTCCGGCTGCGCGCGGCTCGGCGCTGCAGGACGCACGGCCGCATTGGCAGGCGCGGCGGGCCGGATGTTCGGCGCGACCGTATGCGTTGCTGGGCGAATGCTCGCTGCCGGAGCGGGTTTAGGCAGCGATTTCGGGGTGAAATGCGCCGTATTCGCTGCGGGGGTAGCGACCGCGCGGCCACGCGGGGTGACCAGCACCGGCCTCGCCGCCGGCCGGGTGATGCTGGCGCGCACGCCAACCAACGGGCGAGCGGGAGGCGCAACGGGGGGACGCGCTACTGCGATGGATGCGTGCGCCAGCTGTTGCTGCTGCTGCGCATTCAGGTGCACCACCGCCTGCTGCACGCGGGCGCCCGAGGTCATGGCATTAGCGGGCACAGCAACGACGCGAGTGCGGTTGACGTAGGTGATGTTGTTCACCTGGATCTCGTTCACCGATCGCACCGTCGTGACGCGGTTGATGAAGACGTTGTAGTTGTTCACGATGGTGACGTTGTGAATGACGGTGATGTTGACGTTGGTCACGTTCACCGTGCGCACGTAGGCCGGCGAGCAGTGGTACCAGGGAACGTAGGGCTCAGCAACGCCCAGCGGGAACCAGGCAGCCACGCCGCCTCCGCCGAAGCTGACACCCAGCGAGAAGCCCGGTCCGCCGCCGACAAAGGCAACGAAGGCCGGAGCGTAGACAGGCCGGACGGCCGGCGGTCCGGGAACCCAGCCCCAGCGGCCGCCCCACACGACCCAGCGGCCGTAATGGAAGGGCGCGTACCCCCACGGCGCATCGTCGACCCAGGTGTAGCCCCACGGCGCAACATACGCCCAGTGGCCGGTGGTATACGGCTGCCAGCCGTAGGCGACCGAGTTCGGGAACCACATGGGTCCGTAATCGGGCGTGACCGTCCAGCCGCCGTAAGCATCGAGGTCGTCGTATCCGGGAATGTCGCGGCTGACGTAACGAGCCGAGGCCGAGTTCAGGATATGGTGGTCGCGATCGATGCTCCAGTTATCGAGGCCGTCGAAGGGCGGCATCTCCACAGCGCCGATCTCGACGGGGCTGGAACCGTAGAGCTGCACGGCCTCGCCCTGATCGACTTCCTGGTTCACGCCCGGGCCGGCGATCTGCACGACTCCGGAGTTGACTTCGACCAGCGCCGCCTGCTGATCGGGATAGACGTTGACGCGATAGTCGCCGGGATCCTGGATGAGCACCGCACCATTGGGGGTATCGACTTCAATGGAGCCGTCGGGCTGGAGGGAGTAGACACGGACGCGGATCGATCCCTGCGCCAGGCCGATCTGCTCGTACTGCTCGTTGAGGTTGGTCAGCGTGACATCGCTGTCGCCCCAGACGCGCACGTCGGTGCCGCCGCTCTGGATAGCGGCGCGAGCGTTGTTGTCAGTAAAGATGCGGTCTCCGCCGACCATCGGATAGTTGAGCGGCGCGACGCTCCAGTCCTGGTCGCCCTGCGCCTCGAGCGACACATTGCCGCTGAGCCAGGCGATGCGCGCAGCGATTGCGGGTGGATCCTGATCCTGTGCGAGCGTGGGATGGGAAGAAAGAATAGCAGCGCCAGCCACGGCTGCGGCTGCGAAGAGCCTTGTGATTTTCATAATTTGCACTCTCCTCGTATCTCTTACCAAGGCGGTGCAGCTTTCCATCCGCATCACTGTCGGCGGGATGAATTTTCTTTGTTCATCGGCTGAACCCCGCCTGCGGCGGGAAGTTGTGCACACTACAAAAGCGGCACCGGCGGGAGGAGTCACAGCGAAAGACGAGCGGTTCCTGCGGAGCTTGACGCGAGTATACGCGCTCACGGAGTTTAGTAAATCAAAGCCAGTTCATTCGTCCTAGCTGAACAAAAACTCCCTCGAGCGCAGGTCCTTGATGGTGTCGCGGAGCTTCGCGGCCTTCTCGAATTCGAACTTCTTTGCGGCTTCGCGCATGTCGCTTTCGAGCTTGGCGACGTATGCGTCGAGATCCTGCTGGGACTGGAACTCGGGCATCTCTTCGACTTCCTCGGCGAGATCGACGTACTCGGCGCGGAGGATCTTCGCGAGCGACATATCGACGGAGCGCACGATGGACTGCGGCGTGATGCCGTGCTCCTCGTTGTAGGCGCGCTGCACGGCGCGGCGGCGGTCGGTTTCGCCGATGGCCTGGCGCATAGAGTCGGTCATGTTATCGGCGTACAGAATGGCGCGGCCGCTGACGTGGCGGGCGGCGCGGCCGATGGTCTGAATGAGCGAGCCGGAGGAGCGCAGGAAGCCTTCCTTGTCGGCATCGAGGATGGCGACGAGGGAGACTTCGGGCAGATCGAGGCCTTCGCGGAGCAAATTGATGCCGATGAGGACGTCGTACTCGCCCTTGCGGAGATCGCGCAGCAGCTTGACCCGCTCGAGGGTTTCGATCTCCGAGTGCATGTAGCGGCAGCGCACGCCGACTTCGGAGTAGTAGCCGGCCAGATCCTCGGCCATGCGCTTGGTGAGGGTGGTCACGAGCACGCGCTCGTTCTTCTGGGCGCGATCGCGGATCTCGTGGAGCAGGTCGTCGATCTGGCCGCGCACCGGGCGGACTTCGACCTCGGGATCGACGAGCCCGGTGGGGCGAATGATCTGCTCGACCACGACGCCTGCGGCTTTGGTCAGCTCGTAGGGGCCGGGCGTCGCGGAGACGTAGACGATCTGGTTGGTGCGCGCTTCGAACTCTTCGAACTTAAGCGGGCGATTGTCCATCGCCGAGGGCAGGCGGAAACCGTAGTCGACCAGATTCTGCTTGCGCGAGCGGTCGCCGTGCCACATGCCGTGCAGCTGGGGGACGGTCACGTGCGATTCATCGATGAAGAGCAGGTAATCGCGCGGGAAGTAGTCGAGGAGGGTCGGAGGCGGTTCGCCGGGCAGGCGGCCGGAGAAGTGGCGCGAGTAGTTCTCGATTCCGTGGCAGTAGCCGACGGATTTGATCATCTCGAGATCGAAGCGGGTGCGCTGGTGGACGCGCTGCGACTCCACCATGCGGCCCTGCGTCTCCAGTTCCTTCTCCCACCACGCCAGCTCTTCGAGGATGCTGTCGATGGCGGTTTTTCTGCGCTCCGGCTGCACGACGTAGTGCGACTTGGGGTAGATAGGCAGGCGCGCGTATTTCTGGCGGACGGTGCCGAAGAGCGGATCGATCTGCGCGAGCGAATCGATCTCGTCGCCGAAGAGCTCGATGCGGTACGCATTCTCGTCATAGGTCGGGAAGACCTCGATGACGTCGCCGCGCACGCGGAAGGTGCCGCGGCGGAAGTCGGCGTCGTTGCGCTCGTAAAGAATCTCGACCAGGCGCCGGGTGATGTCTTCGCGGCGCACGCGCTGGCCTTTCTCAAGCAGCAGCAGCATGCCGTAGTAGGCCTCCGGCGAGCCGAGGCCGTAGATGCAGGAGACGGAGGCGATGATGATGGCATCGCGGCGTTCGAAGAGCGAGCGGGTGGCGGAGAGGCGGAGCTTGTCCAGCTCCTCGTTGATGGTGGCTTCCTTCTCGATGTAGAGGTCGCCGGAGGGAATGTAGGCTTCCGGCTGGTAATAGTCGTAATACGACACAAAATATTCGACCGCGTTGTTCGGAAAAAACTGTTTGAACTCGTGGAAAAGTTGCGCAGCGAGGGTCTTGTTATGGGCCAGCACCAGCGCCGGGCGGTTGAGCTGCTCGACGATCTTGGCCATGGTGAAGGTTTTGCCCGAGCCGGTGACGCCGAGCAGCACCTGGTGCTTCTCGCCGGCATCGATGCCGGCGGTGAGCTCCTGGATGGCGCGTTCCTGATCGCCGCGCGGCTTGTAATCGCTGACTAGCTGGAAGTCCACATTCCAATTTTAGGAGATGGCTCAGTCAGCCCCAACCGGCAGCGGTTTCTCGCGGCTTTTGCGCCTGCCGGCAAGAGCTCCGATCCCCAGGCAGACGGGCCAGAGCGCCAGCCAGGCCAGCGAATACCAGTGCGGCCAGGTCTTCCAGATCGCGACGGCCGAAGCCGTGCCCGCAGCCTCGCCCAGCACGAAAAGAACCAGCAGGTGCAATCCCGGGTGAGTGGGCGCGAGGCGCACGCACAGTACGCCGCCGACCACGGATGCGAAGGCGAAGACGCCGGTGCCGATCCACAGCAGGAAAGTCGGCGGCACCTTGTTGGGCACATAGACGCCGGGATAGAGACGGGAGAGGATCGGATCGGTCAGCACGACGATCAGGTAGACGACGAAGTAGCTGACGATCACTGATGCGATGGATCGCAGCACCTTCATAGCTGCTTCCTCCTTCACACAGCCGATGTTTCCGGGGGAGGTGGGCAGAATAGCGCGCTGCGACAGCAATGGAAAGAGAAAAAATGCCCGCACTTCAGGCGAAATGCGGGCGAGTCGATGAGAAAAGAATGCTCAACAGCTACTTTGCAGCGACGAGCTCGTCGGCGGCCTGGACTTTGTGCGACTTCGGCGGCTTCAGGTCGAAGCGATCGAGGTTCATCACCTTATTCCACACCGCTACGAAATCACGGACAAACTTCTCCTTTGCGTCCGCGCTTGCGTAGACCTCGGAAAGCGCCCGAAGCTGCGAGTTCGAACCGAAGACCAGATCGACGCGCGTTGCCGTCCACTTCACGTGTCCGCTTCTGCGGTCGCGCCCCTCGAACACGTCCTGGGCATCCGACGTTGCCTTCCACGCCGTTTGCATGTCGAGCAGGTTGATGAAGAAGTCGTTGGTCAGCGCCTCCGGACGTTTGGTGAACACGCCGTAAGAAGTCTTTCCAAAGTTGGTGTTCAGCACGCGCATGCCGCCCACCAGCGTGGTCAGTTCCGGCGCCGTCAGGGTGAGCAATTGCGCCTTGTCCAGCAGCGCGACCTCAGGCGGCACGTGGTTTCTGCCGCTCGAGTACGAACGGAATCCGTCCGCCACCGGCTCCAGCACAGCAAACGATTCCACATCCGTCTGCTCCTGCGAAGCATCCATGCGGCCGGGCGTGAAAGGTACCGTGACGCTGACGCCGGCATTCTTCGCGGCCTGCTCGACGCCGGCGCAGCCAGCCAGCACGATCAGATCGGCGAGCGAGATCTTTTTGCCGCCCGGTTGTTTGCTGTTGAACTCGCTCTGGATTCTCTCGAGCGCCTTCAGCACTTTCTCCAGTTGCTCCGGCTGGTTGACTTCCCAGTCCTTCTGCGGAGCGAGACGGATGCGCGCGCCGTTGGCGCCGCCGCGCTTATCCGATCCGCGGAAGCTCGAGGCCGAGGCCCATGCCGTTGAAACCAGCTGCAAGACGGTCAGACCCGAAGCCAGGATCTTCGTCTTCAGCGAGGCGATATCGTGCGCATCGACCAGCGGATGATTGACGGCGGGAATTGGATCCTGCCAGATCAGCTCTTCCGCCGGCACCTCCGGCCCCAGATAACGCGACCGCGGACCCATATCGCGGTGCGTCAGCTTGAACCATGCCCGGGCAAAGGCATCGGCCAGCTCCTCGGGGTGCTCGTAGAAGCGCCGCGCGATCTTCTCATAGATGGGATCGAAGCGCAGCGAGAGATCGGTGGTGAGCATGCCCGGCTGGTGATGCTTCGCAGGATCGTGAGCATCGGGCACCGTGCCTTCGCCCGCGTTCCCCTTCGGCTTCCACTGGTGGGCGCCGCCGGGGCTCTTCGTCAGCTCCCAGTCGTACCGGAAGAGGTTGTCGAGGAAATGATTGCTCCACTTCGTCGGCGTGTTGCTCCAGGTCACCTCGATGCCGCTGGTGATGGCGTCGCCGGCGATGCCCGAAAGGTAGGCGCTCGTCCAGCCAAGGCCCTGCTCGGAGATTTCGGTCCCTTCAGGCTCTTTGCCAACGTGGCTGGAAGGCCCGGCGCCATGGGTCTTGCCGAAGGTGTGCCCGCCGGCGATCAGCGCAACCGTCTCCACATCGTTCATCGCCATGCGGCCAAAGGTTTCGCGAATATCGCGAGCCGCGGCAACCGGATCCGGTTTCCCTTCCGGACCTTCCGGGTTCACGTAAATCAGTCCCATAGTCGTGGCGCCGAACGGTTTGGAAAGATCGCGCTCCCCGGAGTAGCGCAGGTCGGTCCCCAGCCAGGTCGACTCCGCTCCCCAGTTCACGTCCATGTCCGGCTCCCAGACGTCCGCGCGGCCGGCTGCGAAGCCAAAGGTCCTGAATCCCATCGTCTCCAGCGCCACGTTGCCGGCCAGGATCAGCAGGTCGGCCCAGGAAATCTTTTTGCCGTACTTTTGCTTGATGGGCCACAGCAGGCGGCGCGCCTTGTCGAGGTTCACGTTGTCGGGCCAGCTGTTGAGCGGCGCAAAACGCTGCTGGCCGCGGCCGCCGCCGCCTCGCCCGTCGAGGGTGCGGTAGGTCCCGGCGCTGTGCCATGCCATGCGAATAAAGAGGCCGCCGTAATGGCCGAAATCCGCGGGCCACCACTCCTGGGAGTCGGTCATCAGCGCCGCGAGGTCCTTCTTGAGTGCGGCGTAATCCAGGTTTTCAAACTCCGCGGCGTAATCGAAACCGGCGTCCATGGGATCGGACAGCGACGAGTGCTGATGCAGGATGTTGAGGTTCAGCGCGTTGGGCCACCAGTCCTGATTGGTTCGGGGAGCGTGGCCGTTGGCGTGCGGGAACGGGCATTTGGCGCCGTTGGAAGCTGCCTTTTCGTCTGCCATTTCTGTCCTTCGATTTCTGCGACGCGCATCCTGCGCGTCAGCGGTTGGAAGAATCTGTTGCTGGATGATCCGGAAATATCAGAGCGGTTCTGCGCACTGGAGGGAACACTGGCAATGTATCATCGTGAAGACAGATTGCTCCAATACATAGTTCCCATTCGCAGCATAGGCATTACCTATGGAAATCCACCAGCTCCGTTACCTCTGCGCCATCGTCGACACGGGCAGTTTCAGCCGGGCGGCGGAGCACTGCCACGTGGCGCAGCCCTCGCTTTCGCAGCAGATTTCCAAACTCGAGGATGAGCTGGGCACCAGACTCTTCGACCGGCTCGGCCGCGCCGTCCGGCTCAACGATGCCGGCCGCGCCTTTCTGCCTCATGCACGCGCCGTGCTGCACCAGACGGAGCTGGCGCGCAGCGAGGTGGACGGCAGCCGGCGCGACACGCGGGGGTCGATTTCCGTCGGCGTAATTCCGACCATCGCGCCCTACTACCTTCCCCGGCGGATCGCCGCCTTTGCGCGCCGCTTTCCTGAAGCCACCGTGCGCATCGTGGAAGAAACAACGCCGGTGCTGGTGGAGAGCCTGCGCAGCGTGGCTATCGACATCGCCATCCTCTCGCTGCCGCTGAAGCATCGCGAATTCGACATGGTGCCGCTGCTGACGGAACGAATGTACGCGGCGCTGCCGCCGAACCACGCGCGGGCGCACGCGCGCAGCATCTCACTGCGGGAACTGCGCGACGAGCGCTTCGTGCTGCTGCGGGACGGACACTGCTTTCGCGGGATTGCGCTGGCGGCCTGTCAGCGGGCGCGGCTGGATCCGCGGGTGGCATTCGAGAGCGGACAGTTCAGCAGTCTGCTGGGGATGGTTGCGGCCGGGGTGGGGGTCTCGCTGGTGCCGGAGATGGCCATCGATCGCGGCGTTGCCTGCCGCTACGTGCCGGTCTCGGATCCGCAGGCGGCGCGAACGATTGTTGCAGCGCGGCTGAAAGGGCGATCCTTCAGCCGCGTGCAGCAGGCGTTTATGGAGAATCTGGGCAGAAGCGCCTGAGGGGCGCCTCCGCAGGACGCACGATTATCGATCCGCTCGAGGTCAGCGGCCGAACTCAGTGACCATGCCAGTCGTGGTCGTAGACCATCTGATAGCCGCGGCGGAAGCCTTCGCGGAAATCATGGCGCTGCCCCTCCGGCAGCTGGGGATGGCGGAAGTCGTCGTGACGCCGCGGATCGGGCGGCCGTCCCGCATCGATGTCGTGGTGGGCGGCCACGGCGCCGTCGTGAAATCCGTTGTGCCAGATCTGCGACCATTGCCCCGGCGGAGGCGCCGGCTGCCAATAGCCCGGCGGGGGCGGTCCCTCCTGAGCGTGGGCGGCGAACATTGGAATTCCCGTAAGTCCGGCCCCAACGAGCAGGGCCAGAAACAGCTTGAAAGTCTTCATGGTGTGTCTCCGTCTTCGGATTGACAACTTGCCTTCTGGTTGGGATGCTGCGGAGTCGCACCGCGGCGACGCGGAGAATCACGGCTTCGCTGCAGGTTCGCCTTCCGGCGCGTGAAAGGCAGGCAACCCGGATCAGGAAATCTGGCGCCTGGCTCACCGCCGGGAGAGGATCGATCCCGACGAAGGCTCAGAGGTTGCCTCGAGCGATAAGGCCTGCGCCCACTCCGACGCGTGATCGACCAGGCAGTCGGCAGGAATGTCTTCGACGGTGTGCGAGGAGAGCCCAAAGCGACAGCCGATAACCCAGGCGCCGGCGCGGCGCGCGGTGAGGATGTCGACGCTGGAGTCGCCGACCATCAGCGTTTCGCCGGGCGAAACCGCAGCTTCGCGGATGATGGCATTCAGGCCTTCGGGATCGGGCTTCTTGGTGGCAAAGCTGTTGCCTCCGTAGATGCGAGACATGTACGGGCTGAGGCCGAGGCCATCGCAGATGTCGATGGAGGCTCGGACCGGCTTGTTCGTCAGCACGGCCAGGATGCGCGGAGCGCCGCCGGGCATGGTCCGCAGGGCGTCAAGGGATGGGAAGACGCCGGGATAGACGCAGGTGTTGTCGAGCTTGTGGACGCGATAGTGATCGAGAAAGTGGCGCAGAGCATTTTCAACCAGCGGTTCGTCGTCGGGGTCGCCGAGGGAGCGGCGCACCAGCATGGCCGCGCCGTCGCCGATGTAGGAGGCGATGATCTCTTCGGGCAGCGGCGGGCGGCCGAACTCGGCCAGCATGGCGTTGATGGAGTTGGTGAGGTCGGTGCGCGAGTCGATCAACGTGCCGTCGAGGTCGAAAACGATGAGCCGGATGCGATGCGCGGGGATGGGGTTGAGCAGATGCAGCACATCCTCAGTCTATCGGCAGTTGGCTGAGGCGCCCACAGCCGCAAGCAATCAGGCTTGACAAGTGGCAGCCAAGGGAGCAGTATTTTCGCAGACTGGTTTGTATAGCAGACTAGTTTGTAAGGGGTTCACCATGAACGATCCTTCCTCTTCCCTTCCTTCCGATCCCGATGCTCTTGCCGCCCACCTCATCAAGTCCGGACATCTCGGCGATGGATTGCCGGAGATTGTTGCCGGATGCGTCTTCCTTCTTTATTCCGCGATGTGCTGGTCCACCCATCTCGCGCAGCACCACTCTCCTCGCGCAAAACTGGCCGCGCTGATCCTGATTCTCGTCACCACCGTCGTCGGCGTAGCCGCGGTGCCTGCCGTTCCACCGCTCCGCGCTCGCTTCCTCATACGCAGATCCGGCTATGTCCGGCGCAAGCCCCGCAACTGGGGGATCTCCGCAATGGTGGGCTGGGCTCTCCTCATCCTGACTATCGTCACTCTCCTGATCCTCGGCATGAAGGGCGTGCTGGCTCAGCACTTGCTCCTGATGATCACCGGCATTCTCATGGGTGGGCTGTGGATGTTCTTCGGGCGGCGGCGGCGCTTCGTCGTTCACGGTGTGGTGATGATGCTCTCAGGTGTGGCGTTTGCGCTCTCAACCCTCCAGATCGAGGTCGCCTGGACCGCCTTCTATGGGTGGGTTGGAATCCTCACTTTCTCGAGCGGCGCCCTGGTTCTTCGGCGACTCATCCGCCGTACGTCGGAGGAGTCCGAATGAGTGCGAAGATCCAGCGCCTCGCGGACGTCGACCGTCTCATCCACGAACCGGCCCGGCTCATGATCATCGCCGTGCTGAATTCCGTCGAAGAGGCGGACTTCCAGTACCTGCACCTGACCACCGGCCTCACCAAAGGCAATCTTTCGGTGCATCTTTCCCGGCTGGAGGAGGCCGGTTATGTCGGAATCGAGAAAACCTTTCGCGGAAAATATCCGCTCACCATCTGCCGGCTGACCAATCTCGGTGCTCAGAAACTGTCTGAGTACCGGAAACTGCTCAAAGACGCGCTCTGACCTCCGCCGGGATTGTTTCGCCTCTGCCGGCCTCCGCGGTTTCCGGTCACGGCTATCCCCGGCTCGCGTTATGCTTGCGGGATGCGAAAGATCTGCCGTTGTGCCCGGCTGGCCGCCGTGTGCCTTGCGTTCGTTCCCCTCGTTTCCGCCGCGCAGGATCGCTTCCCTTCCAGCGAAGATCTGCGCCACGTGCGGGCGATCTCGCAGCCGAAGCTTTCGCCGGACGGGCAGAGCGTGCTGCTCCAGGTGGCGGACGCGACCGCCGACGGCGGCAAGAGCCATCTGTGGCTGGTGGATGTCCAGACGAACACGGCACGGCAGCTGACGTATTCGCCGGAGAGCGACAAGCGCGGCGAGTATGACGGCGCGTGGATGCCGGACGGGCGCAGCATCCTGTTCCTGGCGCATCGCGGCGAGCACACGCAGCTCTACGAACTGCCGATGGATGGCGGCGAGGCGCATCCTTTCGACGTGAAGATCGTGCCGCCGGTGGATGAGTCGAAGGCGCCCGACGCGGTTCCGCCGGCGTCGACGCCAGCGACTGGCGCGAGCGTAATCAAGGTAGAGCCGATCGAATGCAACGTTGGGCAATACTTCGTTTCTCCGGATGGCAAGGAGATTGCGATCCTGGTGCGCGACCCGCAGACGCCCGGCGAAAAGAAAGAACAGGACGAGAAGGCGGACGCGGTGAACGTGAATCACGATCCGCACGGGACCCGACTGTATCTGCTGGATCCGGCCAGCGGAAAGATTACGCCGGCCGCGGTGCCTCCGGATGTGGACCGCGTAGTGTGGGAGCGGGCCGGCGACCGCATGCTGGCGCTTGCCGACGGGATGAACGAGGTGGGCGATCTGGCGCCGGCAGGGACGGCGTGGATGGTCAGCGTGGGCGACACCGCACATCCGCAGCAATTGAAGTCGATCCCGGCCACCATCGAGGCCGCGGCGTGGTCGTGGGACGGGAGCAGGATCTACTATCTTGCGAAGAGCCGGGCCGACGCGCCGCCGGGATACTCGGATCTGTACGAATACAGCGTGGCCGACAATTCGACTCGCGATCTGAGCGCGGGCTTCAGTGGCAGCATTGGCTCTGGTGAGCCCATCTCTGAAGGAGACGGGGTTCTGCAGGCGGTCGATCTGGGCACGCGGACAACGGTTGCGCGTTTCACCGGCGATCGCCGCGAAGATCTGAAGTTCGACACGACGGCGGTTTCGCAGCTCAACACGAACGCAAAGCACACCGCGTGGGTGTGGCTGGGGTCATCGAGCACACAGCCGCCGACGTTGTATTACGCTGAAAAGCCAGGACAGGATGCGAAGGCGCTGAAGACGCCGGATCTGCTGCCGGCCGCGTGGACACCGATTCCCTCGCACCTGATTTCGTGGAAGAGCGATGCCTTCACGATCGAAGGACTGCTGTACCTGCCGCCGCAGGCGAGCGCGAGCCACAAGGTCCCGCTGATTGTCGATGTCCACGGCGGCCCGACGGGCGCGTTTGCGGATTCGTGGAGTCCGTTTATCCCGTTTCTGGTGGGCCAGGGATGGGCAGTGCTGCGGACGAATCCGCGCGGCAGCACCGGCTATGGGGCAGCCTTTGCCGCGGCCAACAAGAACGACATGGGCGGCGGCGATTACCGCGACATCATGGCCGGGGTCGATGCGGTTCTGGCGCAATATCCCATCAACGCGAACAAGATGGCGCTGATGGGCTACAGCTACGGCGGCGAGATGGCGGCGTTTGTCGAGGGGCGCACGGATCGCTTCAAGGCCATCGTCAGCGGCGCGCCCGTGACCGACCAGGAGAGCGAGTACGGGACGGAAAATGGGTCGTATTACGACCGATGGTTTTACGGCGGGTATCCGTGGGAGCATGCGGAGAGCGCGTGGCGGCAAAGCGCGCTGGCCGATGCCGCGAAGGCAAAGACGCCGTTCCTGCTGCTGCAGGGGGAGAGCGACCGCACCGATCCGCTGGGGCAGAGCGAGGAGATGTATCGCGCGCTGCGGCAGATGGGGGTGCCGGTGGAGCTGGTGGAGTATCCGCGCGAGGACCACGGGCCGCTGGCCGGAGGAATCTTCGGCGCGCCCAGCCCGGAGCCGTGGCATGGCTTCGACGGACGGCAGCGCATCGTCGAGTTTATCGACAAGGCATTTGCGCAATAGTCCACACTGCCGGGCGTATACTTGCGGCCTCACCCGAAGGCAACTTCCGCGAAAGGGGGCAATCCCATGCCCAGCTACCTTGTGCAGGTGTCGTACACCGCGTCCGGTCTCGCCGCTCTGATCGGGAATCCGCAGAACCGGATTGAAGCGGTGCGTAAGCCGATCGAAAAACTCGGCGGCACGGTCGGTCCGTTTTATATGTCGTTCGGAGACTATGACGTGGTGGGCACCATCGAGATGCCGGACAACGTGAGCGCCGCAGCGATTGCCCTGGCCTTTGGCGCAGGCGGAACCTGCAAGAGCGTGAAAACCACTCCGCTGCTGAGCTTCGAGGAAGGGATCGAGGCCATGAAAAAGGCCGGCACCTGCGGCTACAAGCCGGCGGCGGGGAAGAAGTAGGAAGACAGCGGTTAGGGTTTAGGGGTTAGCGGTTAGGGTATAGGGTTTAGTGCTTCCCTGCCCCGGCGCTGTCGAGTTTGGCCGTGGCTTCGGCGATGATCTCGTTGGCCTCGGCGTATTTTTCCGCGACGTCGCGGGCTTCGTTCCAGAGCTGCTCGCCGTGCTGCAGCTGCTCCTGCGCTGCGGCCGTGTCGATCTCCTCGGGCTTCTCCGCGGATTCGGCGAGGATGGTCACGCGGTCGGGCAGGACTTCGACGAATCCTCTGGCAACGCTGTAGCGCTGGGCGGATCCAGAACCCCCGCCTGCCTCGCCGCCGCGCAGCCGCACTTCGCCTGCGCCGATCTCCGCCAGCAGCGGCGCGTGACCAGCGAGAACCTCGATGTATCCCGTTTTGGCGGGAACCTCGACCGCATCGGCGTCCTGATCGACGAGGATGCGGTCGGGGGTGACCAGACGAACTCGCAGATGCGTCGCCATAACTATTTCGCCGCCGCCTTCAGCTTTTCGGCCTCTTCGAGCACTTCCTCGATGGTGCCGCGCATGTAAAAGGCCTGCTCGGGAACGTCGTCGTGCTTGCCTTCGATGACCTCCTTGAAGCTGCGCACCGTATCCTCGATTTTGCAGTAGCGGCCGGGGATGCCGGTGAACTGCTCGGCCACATGGAAGGGCTGGGAGAGGAACTTCTGCACTTTGCGGGCGCGCGAGACGGTGATCTTGTCGTCTTCAGAGAGCTCGTCGATGCCGAGAATCGCGATGATGTCCTGCAGATCCTTGTAGCGCTGCAGAATGCGCTTGACGCCCTGGGCGACATCGTAGTGCTCCTGGCCCACGACGCGCGGGGTGAGGATGCGCGAAGTGGACGCGAGCGGATCGACGGCGGGATAGATGCCCAGCTCCGACAGCGGCCGCGAGAGCACCGTGGTGGCGTCGAGGTGAGCGAAGGTGGTTGCCGGGGCCGGATCGGTGAGATCGTCGGCGGGGACGTAGACGGCCTGCACCGAAGTGACGGATCCGCGCTTGGTGGAGGTGATGCGCTCCTGGAGCTCGCCCATTTCGGTAGCCAGGTTCGGCTGGTAGCCCACGGCGGAAGGCATGCGGCCGAGCAGCGTCGAAACTTCCGATCCCGCCTGGGTGAAACGGAAGATGTTGTCGATGAAGAGCAGCGTGTCGGCGCCTTCTTCGTCGCGGAAGAATTCGGCGACGGTGAGGCCGGTGAGCGCGACGCGCAGACGCGCGCCGGGCGGCTCGGTCATCTGGCCGTAGATGAGCGCGGCCTTCGATTTCGCCGGCTCCCTGAGGTTGATGACGCCGGACTCCTGCATTTCGAGCCACAGGTCGTTGCCCTCGCGGGTGCGCTCGCCGACGCCGGCGAAGACGGAGAAGCCGCCGTGCTTGGTGGCGACGTTGTTGATGAGCTCCATGATGACGACGGTCTTGCCGACGCCGGCGCCGCCGAAGAGTCCGATCTTGCCGCCCTTCAGGAAGGGCTGGATGAGATCGACGACCTTCACGCCGGTCTCGAACATCTCCTCGCGCGTGGATTGCTCGTCGAAGGCGGGCGCGGGGCGATGGATGGGCTTGCGCTCCTTCGCGTTCACCGGGCCCAGTTCGTCGACGGGCTCGCCGATGACGTTGAGCACGCGGCCCAGGGTGGCCGGGCCGACGGGAACGGAGATGGGACCACCCTGGTCGATGACCTTCATGCCGCGCACCATGCCCTCGGTGGCTTCCATGGCCACGCAGCGCACGCGGCCTTCGCCGAGGTGCTGCTGCACTTCGAGGACGACGTTGACGGGGTTCGGAACCTTGAAGCCGTCGCTGACCACGCGCAAGGCCTCATAAATGGGGGGCATGGTCGCTTCTTCAAACTGCACGTCGACCGCCGGACCCGAAACCTGAATCACTCTGCCAATGTTTTCTGCCATAGTAAGCTCTTAGCTTTTAGCCTTTAGCCTCTCGTCTTAACTTCAGTTACAGCGCGGCTGCGCCGCTCACAATCTCGATAATTTCCTTGGTGATCGCCGCCTGACGCACGCGGTTCATGCTCAGGGTCAGCGAGTCGATCATGTCGGAAGCGTTGTTGGTCGCCGAATCCATGGCCGTCATGCGCGCGGCGTGTTCGGCGGCGACGGACTCCAGCGTCGCGTGATAGAGCTGCGAGGTCACATAGCGCGGCAGCACGTCGGCGAAGATCTCCTGCGCCGGCTGCTCGTAGATGTAGTCAACCTCGGCAGTGCCGAAGTTTTTCGCCTCGTCCTCAAACTGCTTCTGGGCCGCCTCGGCTTCCTTTGGATAGAGGCTGACGCCGGCGGAGAGGGCCGCTTCCGCAGCGCGTTCGCGCTCTTCGGTGGTCAGCTCGCGCGCTTCGGCGATCTGGCGCTCGCCGATGGTCAGGATAGGCAGAACGCGCTCGACGACCACGCGCTGCTGGATAACCGATTTGAACTCGTTGTAGACGAGGTACGCGGCGTCGATCTCCTCGTGCGTGTAGCGGGCCACGATCTCCATGGCCAGCTCGCGGACGAGGTCGTAGTTCAGCTTTTCGAGAACGCCGGCATGCTCGCCGACGAGCTCGATTTTGCTCGCGCGCTGCCGCTCCGGACGCTGATCTTCCTCGACGGCCTCGGCAAACTGCGCGGCCGGATAGCGGCGGCGAAAGAGGTCGCGCCCCTTGCGGCCGATGGCCTCGATGTCGATTTCCTTGTCCTCGTTTTCGAGGATGAAATTCGCGGCGGCTTTGAAAATGTTCGTGTTGAAGGCGCCGGCGAAGCCTTTGTCGCCGGAGACGACCACCAGCAGGATGCGCTTCTCAGGCCGGGTGAGCAGCAGAGGGCTGCGCACGTCGCCGGTCTTCGGATCGTAGATTTCGGCGCGGCGCTTCAGCGACTCGAGCACGCTGGCCAGCATCGCTGCGTAAGGACGCGCGGCCACGGCGCGCTCCTGGGCGCGGCGCAGCTTGGCCGCCGAGACCATCTTCATGGCCTTGGTGATCTGGCGCGTGTTGCGTACGCTGCGGATGCGCCGACGCAGATCGAGGACGTTTGCCATAGGCTAGTGCGCGGCGACCGGCTGCGCGCTCTCCTGCGTCTTTTTCTGTTCCTGCTGGGCGGGCGGTTTTGCCGCGCCTTCTTTCAGTTTCGCGTCCTCATGCCCGGCCAGGAAGTTCTGCTTGTACTCCTTCAGCGCGGCGTGGATGCGCTTGCGCAGATCGTCGTCGAGGGCTTTCTTTGTGGCGATGTCGTTGAGCAGCTGCGTCTGCACCGAATCGAGATACTTGTAGAGTCCATCCTCGAACGCACGAATCTGGTCCACCTTCAGGTCGTCGAGATAGCCCTGGGTGCCGGCAAAGAGGATGATCACCTGCTTTTCGGCGGGGAGCGGATGGAACTGCGGCTGCTTCAGCAATTCGGTGAGACGCTGGCCGCGATTGAGCTGGTTCTGCGTCACCTTGTCGAGGTCGCTGCCGAACTGGGCGAAGGCTGCCAGTTCGCGATACTGCGCCAGATCGAGCTTGAGCGTGGAGCCAACCTGCTTGACGGCCTTGATGGCTGCCGAAAATCCGACGCGCGAGACAGAAAGGCCGACGTTCACGGCGGGACGGACGCCGGAGTTGAAGAGGTCGGTCTCGAGGAAGATCTGGCCGTCGGTGATGGAGATGACGTTGGTGGGGATGTACGCCGAGACGTCGCCGGCCTGGGTTTCGATGATGGGCAGCGCGGTGAGCGAGCCGCCGCCGTTCTCATCGCTCAGCTTGGCGGCGCGCTCCAGCAGGCGCGAGTGGAGGTAAAACACGTCGCCCGGGTAGGCTTCGCGGCCCGGCGGCCGGCGCAGCAGCAGCGAGATTTCGCGATAGGCGATGGCGTGCTTGGAAAGATCGTCGTACATCACCAGCGCGTGCTTGCCATTGTCGCGGAAGTACTCGCCCATGGCGCAGGCTGCGTAGGGCGCGAGATAAAGCATGGGCGCAGGCTCTGACGCCGAAGCGGCCACGATGATGGTGTGGCCCATGGCGCCGGCCTCGGTGAGCGTCTGCACCACCTGGGCGATCGACGAGCGTTTCTGGCCGATGGCGCAGTAGATGCAGATCAGGTCGTTTTTGGCGTTGTTGATGATGGTGTCGAGCAGGACGGCGGTTTTGCCGGTCTGGCGGTCGCCGATGATCAACTCGCGCTGGCCGCGGCCGATGGGGATCATGGCGTCGATGGCCTTGAGGCCTGTGGCCATAGGCTCGCGGACGGGCTGGCGGTCGATGATTCCGGGCGCCAGGCGCTCGACAGGGAGCGTCTCCGTGGTCGCGATGGGGCCTTTGTCGTCGATGGGCTGGCCGAGAGCGTTGACCACGCGCCCGATCATTGCCTCGCCGACGGGCACGGAGAGAATCTTGCCGGTGCGCTTGACCTCTTCGCCCTCTTTTAGCTCGGTATAGTCGCCGAGAATGACGGCGCCTACCTGGTCCTCTTCGAGCGAGAGCGCGAGGCCGGCGATGCCGTGCGGGAAACTGAGCAGCTCGCCGGCCATGACCTTGTCGAGGCCGTGGAGGCGGGCGATGCCGTCGCCGAGCGAGGTGATGGTCCCCACCTCGTCCACCTGGACTTTGGCGTCGTAGTTGGCGATCTGCTCGCGAAGAAGCTGCGTGATTTCGTCTGCCTTGATTTGAGCCATTGCGTTCCTCAGGGGTCAGGGTTCGGGGGTCGATCATGAGGGATCAGGGTCAGATCTCCGTAATGCCCACGAATCCATCAATTTTCGGTCGCCGAAATCCCTTCATCCTCCCCGTTTCAATTTCTTACGTGCAACAACACCCTAACCTGAACCTATCCGTTTCGTCTTCAGCGCGCATCGGGCGGGTTTTTCTGATCCCTGATCCCTGTCTTTCACCCCGCCGCCAGTTGTTCTTTCAGCCGCTCGAGCCTTCCGCGCACGGAGCCGTCGTACACTGTCGATCCGATGCGGACGACCGTGCCGCCCAGGATCGATTTATCCAATTTGAAGCTGGCGTCGATGCGGCCGCCGGCCAGCGTGGCCACCTGGGCAGCCAGCGTCTCGCGCTCTTCGGCGCTCAGCTCGCGGGCGGTGACAATCTCCGCCGGCTTGATGCCCAACTGCTCCTGCAACATGCGCCGGTATGCGCTCGCTACCTCGGCCACCTGGCCGATGCGGCCGTTATCGATGAGCACGGCGAGCAGGTTGCGCAGCTCCTTGCGCAGGCCGAGCTTTCGATTCAGCGTATCGAGAAAAGCGACTTTCTGCGCGGCAGGGACGGCGGGATTGACGAAGAACGTGCGCAGTTCGGTGCTCCCGTCCCAGGTGGCGAGAAAGTCGGCAAGCTGGCGGTCGATGGCGGCCGTGTCGAGCTTGGCGGCGGTGACCACATCGAGAAAGGCGGTTGCGTAGCGGGAGACAAAGGCCGGCATCTAGTTCTGCCCTCCTTTGAGGCTCGCATGATTCTGCGCGACGCCTTCGGCAAATTCGGCGATGAGGGCGCGGTCGGTTTC
>DATJQW010000083.1:0-12755 GCA_035505395.1 Acidobacteriaceae bacterium | reverse complement strand
GCACGCTGAGCCGCCGCGCTGGCGAACGCGGGACGATCTGGGGCATGGCGGCAGGGGTTGCGGTCAACCTGCTGCTGTGGCTGCGACCGCACGCGCTGAGCTTTTCCTTTGCGGGGTACGGGATCACCGCTCCGCAGATTGCATGGACGTGGTGGGTGCTGATTGGATCGATGGTGACCTGCGCGGTGGGCTACACGGTGAGCCTGCTGTTTCCTGAAGCAGAGGCGCAACACGAGGAGGTTGTGGAGGGATGAAGCGAATGCGGCGAGCGGGTGTCCTGGCGATGATGCTGCTGACCTGGTGCGGTCTGGCGGCCGCGCAGGACCGCTTTGCCGCCATCGATCAGCTTGTGAACCACGCCGTCGCGGAGCATCTGCTTCCCGGGGCGGTCGTGGAGGTGGGGCACGATGGGCATGTGGTTCTGCGCCGGGCTTACGGGATGCGGTCGCTGGAGCCGACGCGGGAGAAGATGACCGTGGACACGATCTTCGACATGGCATCGCTGACGAAGTGCCTCGCCACCGCGACGGCGGTGATGCAGCTCTACCAGCACGGAGATTTTCGCTTTGACGATCCGGTGGCGAAGTATCTGCCGGCCTTCGCGGCGAAGGGAAAACAGGACATTACGATTCGGGAACTGCTGACCCACTACTCGGGGCTGCCGCCGGATCTGCCGCTCGCGAACCCGTGGGAGGGGAAGAACACGGCCTACCAGATGGCCTTCGCCATCGCGCCCACGGGACCGCCAGGAGAAACGTTCCGCTACAGCGACGTCAATTTCATCGTACTGGGAGCACTGGTGGAGAAGCTCTCGGGGATGACCCTGGATGAATACACGCAACACTCCATCGCCGGACCGCTGGGGCTCCGGCACACGCGATTCCTGCCGCCGGAGTCGTGGATCCCGAAGATCGCGCCGACGCAATACGAGCATGGAGCCGCGGCGTACGGCGTGCCCGGACTGCCAACCGGTCCTGGCGACGTGATGCTGCGCGGGGTGGTTCACGATCCGACGTCGCGGCGCATGGGCGGGGTGGCGGGACACGCGGGGCTCTTCAGCACGGCGGACGATGTTGCGGTCTACGCGCAGAATCTGCTGGATCGGCTGGCCGGTCGGCCGAGCCGATTTCCGCTCTCGGGGCACGCGCTGCAGCTGATGGTTCAACCGGAGCAGCCGCGCGGCGGCAAGGCGCTGCGGGGTTTTGGCTGGGACATCGATTCGCCGTACTCCAGCAATCGGGGAACGATCTTTCCAGTTGGATCGTTCGGGCACACCGGTTTCACAGGCACATCGCTGTGGATGGATCCGGCGAGCGACACGTACGTGATCATTCTGGCCAATTCGGTTCATCCGAACGGGCCGAAGCGGATTACCGTGTTGCGGGGGAGGATTGCGGACGCGGCAGCGACAGCGCTGGGCATTCACGCGACCGCAACGCCGGGGCGGCTCGCACCGGCCCGCTGAGCCCGTTCCATGCTGCGGCGCTGCTCGCAAACCGCTTGCCAGGGCGCCCGGAATTGCACTATGATGCGGCCACCATTCCCCGCCGTAACTTTGCAAAAATCCAGGTCCGGGTGTCCCAATGAATGTGGGTCTGTGCCGCAGGTTTCTGAGACTTCGCCCTGCCTTCCCTCAGTCAGCGTCGCGGCCAGGCACGATTCTGGCCATCGCGTGCATCGTCCCATTGTGTCTCTGCGGGTGCGGCCCAAGACGGGTGAAGGCAGACTTCAAAAACTATGAAGCTGCGTACGCCCAAACCTCCAACCACCAGATGCTGCTGAATCTGGCGCGCCTGAGGAATCACGACCCGGCCTACTTCTTCAAGCTGGGGCAAATTACGAGCAGCTATCGCATGCAGGGCAGCGTCACCGGCACCGGACAGATGACCTCGTCCAGCGGCGCCGTGCAGATTCCGAATGGCGGAGGCTCGACCGGACTGATTTACGAGAATGACCCTACGTTTCAGTTCATTCCGGTGAACGACGACACGAACGCGCGCCTGCTGCTGGAGCCAATCCAGGCGGAGACCTTCGACGCACTCTATCAGCAGGGATGGCGACTGGACCAGCTCTTTCGGCTCCTGGTGGACCGCATCGAGATTACGCGGCCGGTCAGGGTCGTGCGCAACGGAAAACCAGGCATGGATTGCGAGGTGGAGACGATCCGGAATCTTCCTCCGCCTACGGCGAACCCTGTGACCCCGGAAGACCGCGATGCGCTGAGCAACTATGTGACGTTCCTTCGCGTGAGCGCCCTGGTTTATGAGTTGCAGAAAGAAGGTCACCTGGTGCTCGGCAGTACCGAAACCTTCCAACCCTACGACAAGGATGCTCTCATTTCCTTTGGCGCCGGCAAGGGGACCGGAGACAAAAACACTTCGCCCGACGCAGGCGGAGACAAACCGAAGGAAAGTGACAATGCCAATGCCGGCGGCAGTGTAATGCAGGGCGCGCAGGGACCGCTGCAGATCAAGGACCTGGAGGACGCGGTCGACAAGAACAACATGTGGAAGAGGACTTCGCTGGGATGGGAGCTGGGGCACAAGGTTTTCGCTCCGGTCTTCTATCTCACCCCGATGATGCCGGTAACGACGATCGAGGATGGCCAGCCGGTAACGACCTACGTTGCGGATGTGGATCAGATCATTCCCGACATTCATCTGCCTGAGCTGTCTTCCGGCAGCGCGCTGAAAAACGCGATGCTGGTTCTGGCCAACGGCTTTTCCATTCAGACGCAGGAAAGCCAGCAGGAGATCGAGCAGGATGTCTGTCCGGCGCCGAGCCCGTCGCCGACTGCGGAGGCCTCGGGCACCGCGCCGGTCGCGGCAGGCCAGGTGAAGATGTCCGCCAAGCTGATTCTGCGTTCGCTGATCGCCGTGATGGCGGCCGCCTCGCAGGAAGAGGAAGTTTTCGAGGCCCTGAAGGACAGCAACCAGCCCATTCCGCCGAGCCAGTACGATTCGCAGGAGGACAGGAATGCACCGCCGGAGACCTTCAGCCAGGCGGTGCCTCCGATCGAGCAGATTCCTTTGCTGCAGCTGCAATGGGCGGACAGGAACGAGGTAAAAGAACCGCTGGTGGAGCTGAGCTATCAGGGCAAAGACTTCCTGGTCACGGATCCCGAGAATCCGAGCGACCCGGAGAATCAGTACTGGAACCGGGACATGTTCCGCCTGATCAACGCGCTCACCTCGCAGGTGACGGTGGATATTTCGAAATTCCCGCTGCCGGAGATCCTGCAGCTGCACTCGGATTAAGATCGCAGTCGAACCTGATTGCGGATTATGTCCTCGCACCCGAACCAAACCGATTCGCGGGTCCGGCTGCCGGCGGTTCTGGCGATCGGTTTCACCGGGCACCGGAGGCTTCCCGATGAGGAGCAGTCGCGGAAACTGATTCGGGGATTTCTCGAACAACAGCTGGCTGCAGGGCAGGGCGTTGTGTTCGGCGTCTGCTCAGTGGCCGCCGGCGGCGACCTGCTCTTTGCGGAAAACTGCCTGGAGCTGAGCATTCCGCTGCGCGTGCTGCTGCCGATGCCTCAGGAGCGGTTCCGCGACGATTTCGACGCGGCGACCTGGGCGCGAGCCGAGCGAGTTCTGGCTGATGCGATTGCAGTGGAAGTGGTGAGCCATCACGAAGGGCACGAAGGCTACTACGAGTGCGGGATCGAAACGGTGCAGCAGAGCCAACTGCTGGTGACCCTGTGGGATGGAAAGAAAGCGCGCGGCATGGGAGGGACCGCGGAGATCGTCGCATTTGCGACGAAAGTGGGCAGGCCGGTGGTTCGCTTTGACAGTGAAACCGGAGCGAAAGAAATCTTCAACGAAGAGGCGATGGGAGATTTGCTGCGGGACGCCGAACTGGATTTCCTGAACGGTTTGCCGGACGCAGGCGTGGTGATGCCAGAGCAGAAGGGGGAAGCCCTGGCCCGCGCCTGGTTTAAGAAGGTGGATGCGAATGCCAGCCTGTTTGCCCCGCGATCGCGCAAGCTGGCGTCGGTGCCGGTTTTGTACACGGCAGCGGCGGCGCTGTTCAGCGGGATCGCGACCCGCAATCCTGACGCGATTCTGTGGCTGGCGATCAGCGCCGGAATGGGCGTGGTGGCCGCGCTGCTGCCGGCGATCCTGCGTCTCGATGCCTGGCAGGCGCGCTGGGCGCGCACCCGCACCGCGGCCGAGGTCTGCCGTTCCACGATCGCGTTGTGGAACACCCCTGCCACCTACGATCTGATCGGGCCGGAGAGCATTCCCAATCTGGCCGGAGTGCTGCGGTCGCTGCGCTATCTGCGCATGCAGGACACCGCAGGGAAGGCCTTTTCCCTGGAGGAATTTCGGCATGAATACCGGGAACAGCGGCTGGAAGGACAAATCCGGTATTTCGCAGACAAATCGCAGCAGGCAGCGCGGGAGGGGCGATGGTTCCGCGCGGTCGCCTGGGTGAGCGGGGGGATGGCGCTGGCCATCACCCTGTGGTGGTTCGCGTCACGCCTGGCCGGCTTTGCTGTGCACCGGCACTTTGCCGGCCGGTGGATCCCTCTGGCGATTTCAGCGCTGTTCCAGATCGCGACGGTCACCGGAGCGCTGGTCGTAATCAGGGACTGCGACCGTCGACACCATCGCTATCGCGAGTTGCAGGAATGGCTGCAGAACTGGTCGCCGCTCTTCGATGCGCTGAATACCTGGGGACTGGTGCTGCAGGTCGCCAAACGAGTCGAGCGTGCCCTGCTGGTGGAACTGCTCGAGTGGAGATCGCTGATGCGACATGCGAAGTTACCGAGGAAATAGCCGATGAAGAGCATCCTTGCGCTGGACGGTGGCGGCATTCGCGGAGTGTTCACTCTGGAGATCCTGGCGCGCATGGAGAAACTGCTGCGTCAGCATTACGGACACGGGGATCTGGTGCTGCGCGATCATTTCGACTTCTTCGCGGGCACCAGCACCGGCGCGATTATCGCCGCGTGTTTGTGCTGGGGGTATTCGGTCGAGCAGATTCTCGAGCTTTACGTTCAGCATGGCAGGCAGATCTTTCATCTCCTGCCCTGGTATAACCCGAGGCGATTTCTGTTCTCTCGCTTTTCTGCCGCATTCCTGTCGCAAAAGCTGCTGGAGATCTTCTCCGAGGATGGGAAAGGCAAAGAGCCCGCGTTACTGGGAACGGACAAACTGAGAGGAAAAGACGGGCGCCTGAAACTGCTCCTTGTCGTGGTGCGGAATCACACGACCGGCTCGGCGTGGCCGCTGACCAACAACCCTCTGGCGAAGTACAACGATCGCCGCCACACGGAGTGCAACCTGAATATGCCGCTGTATCAGCTGGTGCGGGCCAGCACCGCAGCCCCAACCCTGTTTGATCCGGAAGTGATTCATCTGGATAAGGGCCGGGCCCCCAGCGTTTTTGTGGACGGCTCGATCACTCCTTACAACAATCCGGCGCTGATTGCCGCTCTGACGGCGGTGCTGCCCTGCTACAACCTGAACTGGGAAACGGGGCCGGACAAGATTCGCGTCATCTCGGTGGGAACCATTCGATTCCCGTCGGGCCTGCCGAAGGGAGCGGGCAATCTTTGGGTTGGCTACAACGCCTCGCATATTCCGGCAGCGCTGATCCAGGGAGCGGCATCGGAACAGGATTATCTCTGCCGGTGCCTCGGAGAGTGCATTTTCGGCGAGCCGGTCGACGGCGAGGTGGGGAACCTGGTGGGCGTCCCATTGCCGGGCGAACGCTGGTTCAGCTATGTGCGCTACAACCGATCGTACGGCGCCCGGGAGGTGGACAAGCTGCTGACCGATCATCCGGAGCTGGCGCGCCTGGATGCGGTGCACGCCATTCCGCTGCTGCGCAACGTCGGTCAACAGTATGCGGACAACGTCCGGCTGAGCCACCTGATTTGATCCGCGCTTCAGCGAAGAGAAAGCAAGGCGCGGCTAACCTTCGCTTGCCGCAGGCGGGAGAGACGGCAGGATTTCCGGCTCGGCCCTCTTATCTCCGGGACGAAGAAACAGGCTGAGGATGACGGCGCTGAGGGCCACGACTGCGAGATAGACGATAAAGCGCGGCTGATACGACCCGGCGCGATCGTAAAGATGTCCGATCCACAAAGGTCCGGTAGCGCCACCGATGGCATACGCGGTCCAAGTAAAACCGTACAGGACCGAGAAATGCCGGCGGCCGAAGTAACGGGCAAGCAGGTACGGCCCGACGTCGGCTTCGCTGCCGAGGCCGACGCCCAGCACGGCGGCGCCGACCAGTGCCAGGGGTCCGGTGCCGGCGAAGGCGAGGATCAGAGTACCCAGGGCGGCGAGCACAAGAACGAAGGTCTGAATGCGCTGTGGCGATACGCGATCGATGGCGAGACCGATGCCCAGCCGTCCGAGGATGCCGGCGCCTCCGCGCACCGAGAGAGCCAGCGCTGCGCTGGAAGCCGTAATGCCGTGCTGCGTGAGGATGGCAGCCAGGTTGGTGACCAGGCCATTTTCGCTGAACGCGGAGAGCATGGTGATAAAGGCAAGAATCCAGAAGGCCGCAGTTCGCAGAGTGGCTGCGACCGTCACTCCCGGTGCACGACGGTCGGTGCGGGTAAGCACGGATTCCGGGCGGTTGCGCACAAGGATCGCCGTGAGGGGAAGGCCGAGAAGGGCGATGCAGCCCAACATGAGATAGCCGTCGCGCCATCCGTGATGCCGGATCGTCCATTGGGTGAGCGGCGGTATCAGGATGGAGCCGACGCCGCTGCCGGTGAGCAGCAACGCCAGGGCGAAGCCCCGATGCTTTGAGAACCAGGTGAGCAGGGTGCGCGTGTAGGCGAACTGCGCGGTTCCATTCGCCACCAGTCCAAGGACAAAGAAGGTGAAGTAGAACTGCCCGATCCGCGGTGTGAGCCGGCTGAGGGAAGCAACCGCGACGGCAAACACCAGGATAGCCGGCAGGATGACGCGGCGCGGGGCGAAGCGGTCGAGCAGGACGCCAATGCCGGGCGAAACGAGCGCCACGGTGATGGCGGCCAGGGCAAAGGCGCCGCCCATCGCTTCGCGCTTCCAGCCAAAAGCAGCGTGCAGAGGATTGAGAAACAGACTGAAGGTATAGGGAATGACGGGAGCGAAGCTCACCATCACGCCCAGGAAGGCAGCGGCGAGAACGCCCCAACCGGCGTAGCGAATCGAGCTCTCGTTAACCGGCGCGGCGGAGGTCGTGTCCATCCGGGGATCGTGCAGCAATCCGGATTGTGCCGGATGAAGCGGCGGGCGGGAAACCCTCCAGGGTAGGGTGCTGCTCTACAACCTTCGATGGAGCAATGCTGAAGGATCCGCGAGCCGCGAGAGCACGGAGAAAAAGAGGGAGAGAAGAACCGCCCTTCGCCTACTCGACTGTGACCGACTTGGCCAGGTTACGCGGCTGGTCGACGTCGCAGCCCCGGCGAACAGCAATGTGGTACGCCAGCAGCTGGAGTGGAATCACGTCGAGAATCGGCAGCAGGAGCTCGGGCGCACTCGGGACAAAGAGAACGTGGTCGACCAGCTGGTGGATGTGCTCGTCGCCCTGTGTGGCGACGGCGATCACTTTGCCGGAGCGTGCGGTAACTTCCTGGATGTTGGAGAGCGTCTTCTCGTAGCGCAGGACGGAGTCGCGATTCGTCTCGTCCTTCGTGGCCAGCACGACGACAGGAAGGGTTTCGTCAATCAGGGCGTTGGGGCCGTGCTTCATCTCGCCGGCCGGATAGCCTTCGGCGTGAATGTAGGAAATCTCCTTGAGCTTCAAAGCGCCTTCGAGCGCGATCGGGTAGTGGATGCCGCGGCCGAGAAAGAGGAAGTCGCGGGCATTGGAGTACTCGCGGGCCAGCGGTTCGCACGCGTCGTCCACCGTGCGGAGAATTTCCTCGACCTTGCCGGGCAGGTGGTTGAGGGCGTCGAGGAAGTCGAGGCTCTCCTTGTCGGTGATGGTGCCGCGCACCTGAGCGAGATGAACGGCGAAGAGGAAGAGGGCGACCAGCTGGGCGGTGAAGGCTTTGGTGGAGGCAACTCCGATTTCCGGTCCGGCGTGGGTGTAGATGGTGCCGTTGGCCTCGCGGGTGATCATGGCGCCGACAACGTTGCAGACCGCGACGGTAGGCGCACCCTTGGAAATCATTTCTTTCTGGGCGGCAAGAGTGTCGGCGGTCTCGCCCGACTGCGTGATGAGCAGGCCGACGGTGCTGGCATCGATGATGGGATCGCGATAGCGGAACTCGCTGGCGTAGTCGACTTCGACGGGGATGCGCGCGAGGCGCTCGATCATGAACTTGCCGGCGGTGGCGGCGTGCCAGCTGGTGCCGCAGGCGGCGATGTGAATGTTGCGCGCTCTGCGGAAGGTCTCGTCGGGGATTTTCATTTCGGCCAGGAAGACCTTGCCGGTGTCGAGGGAGATGCGGCCCATGGTGGTGTCACGGATGGCGCGCGGCTGCTCGAAGATCTCCTTGAGCATGAAGTGCTTGTAGCCGCCCTTTTCCGCCTGAATGGGATCCCAGAGGATACGCTGCAGGGGCCGCTCGACGGGGTTGCCGTCGAAGTCGGTGAGCTGGACGCCGCCGGGCGTGAGCACGGCCATGTCGCCGTCGGCGAGAAAGTAGAGATCGCGGGTGTGGTGGAGAATGCCGGGGACGTCGGAGGCGACAAAGTACTCGCCCTCGCCGACGCCGATGATGACGGGAGGGCCGCTGCGGGCGGCGACGATTTTGTTGGGATCGTCGGCCGAGAGCACGCTGATGGCGAAGGCTCCGGTAAGCCGCTTCACGGTGCGACGGACAGCGTCTTCCAGGGGTTTGGGTTGACCGGATTTCCGGGCGGAAGCAAGCTGCTCCTCAACCAGGTGCGCGATGATCTCTGTATCCGTCTCGGTTACAAACTTGTGGCCCTGAGCGATCAGCTCCTGTTTCAGCTGCAGGTAGTTCTCGACAATGCCGTTGTGGACGACGACCAGACGTCCGCTGCAGTCGCGGTGGGGATGGGCATTTTCCTCGGTGGGGCGCCCGTGCGTGGCCCAGCGGGTATGGCCAATGCCAAAAGAGCCGTGCAAAGGCTTGTCGTGGAGAACTTCCTCCAGCTTGCGCAGTTTGCCGGGCGCGCGGCGCAGCTGCAGACCGTCACCGTTGCCGCCCACCGCGATGCCCGCCGAATCGTAGCCGCGATATTCCAGGCGGCGCAGCCCCTCAATGATGATGGGGACGACCTCCGTACTTTTGCCGACGTAACCGACAATGCCGCACATAATCTTTTAGGGTACCCCAGAGAGATTTACTGCGAAGAGACGACGAAAGTTGTAGACACTGCTGCCATCGGTGCAGCGGGATGAGCGGGAGACCTGCGCCGCTGCTACTCCAGCCGGAACGAGTATTCCTCGATAACCGGGTTGGTAAGGACTTCCCGGGCGATGCGCTCCACCTCGGCGCGCGCGGCGGCCTCGGGAATCCCATCGTCCAGGGTGAGCTCAAAATGCTTGCCCTGGCGCACGTCGGCCACGCCCGCATAGCTCATTTTGCGCAGGGCGTTGTGAATGGCCTGGCCCTGCGGGTCGAGCACGGTTTTCTTCAGGGTCACATAGACATGAGCCTTCATTGTGCCCGATTATAAATCCAGGCCCACGCGACGCCGCTTCCGCGGCCTTCCCACACCTCCGGGCGAAGAACTGCACACAAACTAAGAGATACTGGAATTGTCTATGACGAATTATCTGGAACTCCCCGTGGGCGACAAAGCGCCCGAGGTCTTCAACGTCGTGATCGAAATCCCGGCGGAGGGCATCAACAAGTACGAATACGACAAGCAACTGCACGTCTTCCGGCTGGACCGCAACCTCTACTCTCCGGTGCATTATCCCGGCGACTACGGTTTTGTGCCCTCGACCCTGAGCGACGACGGCGATCCGCTGGATGTGCTGGTGCTGGTGGACGAGCCCAGCTTTCCCGGCTGCGTGATGCAGGTGCGCCCCATCGGTCTGCTGGAGATGACCGATCAGGGGGTGCTGGATGAGAAGGTTCTGGCCGTGGGCAAGAATAATCCGCGTTACCGCGACGTGTGGAACTACTCGGAGATCTACCCGCACATGCTGAAGGAGATCACACACTTCTTCTCCATCTACAAGGACCTCGAAGGCAAGCGTGTCGAGATCAAGGGATGGCAGGATGCCGCCCACGCGCGCGATCGCGTGATATATGCGGTGCGGAATTTCACCGAAACGAAGGACCGGAAGCTCATCGAAATGGCGGCGAAGCGGTAGCCAGGCCTCAGTCGGCGGCGGCGGGCAGTTCCTGTTCCGGCCGCCGGCGACGCCTGATTCTCGACAACGAATAGAGCAGCGGCCCGCAGGCGGCGATCAGCCCGCCCAGGACGAGCGCAGGCATGTGCGCGATGTGCTCCCGGCGCGAGGCAAAATCCGCATAGAGGATCAGCCCCGTCGGGATGGCGCCGATGACGCAGGCAGTTACGAAGCTACCGGCACGGAAGGGCCGTTCGAGGGCGGGCTCGCGCAGGCGGAGAACGACGAGGGCGATGAACTCGAGAATCAGGCTGCTGCCGTAGAGGATGAGGTCGATGGAGATGAGGCGTTCAAAGCTGAAGCGCAGGGCCAGAGCCCAGGAAACGGCGCAGGCCAGCACGGCAACCCAGGGCACTTCGCGGCCGTTTTTTCGCGCGAGCAGCGACGGCAGCATATGGTCTTCGGCCAGCACCATGGGCAGTCGCGCGTAGGACATCGTCAGCGCGTTGAACATGCCGACCGACGTCAGCGTTCCGCCGACGACGATGGCCATGCCGAGCCAGGGGCCGACCATGGTTCGCGCCACGTCCGCCCAGGAGCCGGTGCTGAAGGAATCGGCGGGAACCCCGGCCCAGGCCATCGCGGCCAGCGGAATGACATAGGTGACAGTCACCAGGGCGGCGCTGGCCACCATCGCCCGCGGGTAGTTGCGGCAAGGATCGTCGACTTCGCGCGCCACGGTGGAGGCATTATCCCAGCCCATGTAGTTCCACATGGCAACCAGGATGGCCGTGCTGAGACCGCCGGCGTCACCGGACCGGCTCCAGGCAATGTGCGCCGGCAGGTGCGATCCGTTCCACAGCGCCGCGACCACCAGCACGGCGAAGGGCGACAGCAGTAGCACGAAGAGGCCCACGGAGCCACCGCCGACGGCGGGCGCGCCGAGCAGGTTCCAGATGCAGCACAGGGCGATCAGTCCCAGTTCCCACGCGATGCCGTGCCAGCCTGCCGTCCAGGCGGGAAAGAGGCGCCCGAGGTAGAGCACGAAGAGGGTCGGGTAGATGGCCATGTCGAAAATGCTGGCGGCAAGCGAGAGCCATGCCTCCTGATAGCCCCAAAAGGGACCCATGGCGCGGCGCACCCAGACGTAGAAGCCGCCTTCTTCCGGCAAAGCGCTGGCCAGTTCGCCGATCATCAGCGCGGTGGGCAGGCTCCAGAGCAGGGGCAGCGCCAGCAGGATGATCAGGCCCTTCAGATATCCGGCGCCGAGAATGTCCTCGATTCCGTAGGGGCCGCCGGAGACCATGAAGAACGTCGCGGCGATGAGCGGCAGCAGCCGCATCCCCCGGCCAGGCTGAACAGTCTTTGCGATCCCACGATCCTCCGCGCGGCAAAAGCTGAGAATCCGAATCTACTCCGGTTGTTGTTCGCTGCAAAGCGAAAACGCCGCCGCGGTGCGGCAGCGTTTCGCGCGCGAGCGGAAGGATCTACGATGCCTTGCGGCGCGGCTCCTCCTCAAGGAGATAGTAGGAACGCATCGACCCATAGATCTGCACCGGGCTTTCCCGATCCCTTGTGCTGTGCGGCGTCGTGGTTCCTGCGGCATATTCGAAACGGACGCGGCCGTGATTGCGCTCGAGAATCGCCTCGGCGAGCGAGGAGCGCTCTCCGGCGCGCACCGTGACCACAGCGCCACCGCGGCTCAGCTCGCTGCTCAGACGGCGAGCTTCCTCCGGGCCCAGCCCCATGCCCGCAAACGAACCTTCGAAGGCCGGCTCCGAGTATTCGTAATCGGGAAAGAGGCCCAGGGTTCCTTCGCCGGTTCCGAACTTCGGGGTTGAGGGGGCTGCGGTGCGGTTCTGCGCGGGTGTGGCTGCGCCGCTGCTATACGTGCGATTGAGGTGCTCAATCCAGCGGTCGTCGGCGGCGGAAACAGCCGGCAAGTCGTGCGGGAGCGTTTCGGGCAAATCGTGCCGCAGCGTGGAGGGGATTTCCGCGCCCGGAATCGGCCCGGGAGTCGAAGGCGCCCCGGGAAAGGCGTTGCCTGAACCCGGCGCCAAGCCGGCCGGGGTGACCGACTGATCGCCCGACGCCGGACCCCCGACAGACCCGGCCAGCCCGGGGTTGCGCTCGGTCAATTCGCGCACTTTCTTCATCTCGCCGGATCCCCGCAAAGCCGGGCCCTGACGCGGTGTGCGAAAGGCGGCTCCGATCTCGGAGGGACGAAAGCCCTCGTCCACAAGCTCGTTGATGGCGCGAGAGGCATGAGCGCCCTCAGAAAAATAGCCCACGACAAGGTTTTCCGGCGTGCCTTTGGAGGTTGCAGTCATATTGGTGATCTCCCTGATTCGGGTGGCCCATGCCACCAGAAGTGGGATGCACGCCGGGGCGATTGCGCTACCTCTGCGGTCGCACCAAAGATTCACCCGCGGACGAGGTTTTGGGTTGGGCCGAGGGCGTTCCTGGTATACTGGCCACAACCCGGACCGGAGAGATGGCCGAGAGGCTGAAGGCGGCGGTTTGCTAAA
>DATJQW010000082.1:0-4606 GCA_035505395.1 Acidobacteriaceae bacterium | reverse complement strand
TTTATGGCGGGGACGACGGGGCTCGAACCCGCGACCTCTGCCGTGACAGGGCAGCATTCTAACCAACTGAACTACGTCCCCTTGCCTTGGCGGCTTACCTCGCTGAGCCTTGCGCTCGGCGGTTTGAACTGCTCTTCCCTGCCCGACAACGCACTGCAGGAAAGCACGGAACTGTCACCATTCCGTACTTGGATTGTAGCAAAGAAAGCCGGGTTCGTGACCGGGGATCGACACAGGCGATCGCGCTTCGGGCGACGCGCCGAAAACTGATTCAGCCGGGCGCGGGATCTACCGCTGCGCGACCGGCGAAGGCGGCGTGGTGGTGCTGACCGAGGAGTAGGTCTGCGCTGCGGACTGGGCGCGGGCGAGAATGTTGCCGGGGACAATGCCCAGCCACAGCGTGGTTACCACGGTGAGGAAAAGCGCGAAGAGCAGCGCCAGCGACGGCCGCGGCACGGCGTTGACGGGCGAGGATTCCGCCGGGCGCGAATAGACTGCGGTGGCAACACGCAGGTAATAGAAGGCCGCTATGCCGCTGTTGGCGAGACCGATGATCGTCAGCCAGATGAGCCCCGAGTGCAGCGCGGCAGCGAAGACGTAGAACTTGCCGAAGAATCCGCCGGTGAACGGAATCCCAATGAGCGAGATAAGGAAGAAGGCCATCGCGCCGCCGAGCAGCGGCGAGCGGTACGCGAGGCCGCGATAGTCCTCGATGAGAGTGAGGCGGTCATCGTAGCCGCCCGCGTGGCTGATGACGGCGAAGATGCCGACGTTCATGGCCGCGTAGGAGACCGCATAGAAGCTGGCGGCGGCAACGCCGTCGGCAGAAAGAGCGGTGAAGGCGACCAGCAGGTATCCCGCGTGGGCAATGGACGAATACGCGAGCAGCCGCTTGACGCTGCGCTGGCGCAGCGCGCCCAGGTTGCCGATGGTCATGGAGAGCACGGCCAGCCACCAGAGCACGGGCACCCAGTACGCGTGCAGGAGCGGGAAGGCTCCATAAGCGATGCGCAGCAGGACCGCAAAAGCCGCGACTTTGGGCCCGGTGGACATGAGCGCGACGACGGGCGACGGCGCGCCCTCGTAAACATCGGGGGTCCAGACGTGGAAAGGCGCAGCGGAGGCCTTGAAGCCGAGACCGACGAGGATCATCGCCAGGCCGACGTAGAGGAGATCCGGAGCATGAGCGCCGGCGACTGCGGCGGCGATGGCGTCGATGCGCGTGGTGCCGGTGGCGCCGAAGACCAGAGCGATGCCGTACAGAAAAAAGGCGGTCGCGAAGGAGCCAAGCAGGAAATACTTCAGCGCCGACTCAGGGCTCCTGGCCGTTTTCCGCCGGAACCCGGCCATGATGTAAGTGGAGATGGACGAAATCTCGAGCGCGATGAAGACCAGCAGCAGTTCCACGGCGCTGGACATGAGCATCATGCCGACGGCGCCGAAGAGGATGAGGGCGAAAAGCTCGCCGAGGCCCTCGGTCGCGTCCGTCACGGCATCGATCGTGATCAGCAGCGAGGCCAGGACGATGCCTGCGATGAGCACATGGAAGAAGACGCTGAAAGCGTCCGTCTGCACGACGCCGAAGTATGCGGTGCCGGGCGGCAACTGATATTGCCACAGGCTGGCGGCCAGCGCAGCCAGAGCGCCCACGACCGCGAGCCAGCCCAGCGGTTTGCGGCTGGAAGACTTCGGCAGCATGGCGTCGGCGAACATGACGGCGATGCCGGCAAGGGTGAGGATGATTTCGGGCAGGATGCGGAGGGCGCCGGCAGTTTGATTCATCGCGCGCCTCCCGGGAGCGTCTGAGCCGCTGGCTGCGGCGGCGTTGCCGCTGCCTGCGCAGGGCTCTGCGCTGCGCCGGCCACACCCGACGATCGCGTGGCGGCCGGGAACTGCATCACGCCGCTCTCGATGCCTTTGATCCAATAGGGCGAAGCAACGCCCATGGCCAGCATGATCAGCGCCATGGGCCACAGGGTGAGGTGTTCGCGCAGGCCGAGATCGAAGGGAGCGCGATTGGTGACCAGCGGCGAAGGCTGCCCGTAGAATATCCGCTGCGCCATCCACAGCATGTACGACGCGCTCAGGATGACGCCGATGGTTGCAGCCGCGACCCAGGACGGATGCACGGGGAAGCTGCCGCTGAGGACGAGGAACTCCCCGACGAATCCGTTCATGAGGGGCAGCCCGACCAGCGCGAGGGTGGTGACGACCCAGAGCGTGGCCAGCATGGGAAGTTTCGACGCCAGCCCGCCGTAGCGAGTCATATCGAAGGACCCATAGCGTTCGGCGATGAAGCCGATGAGCACCAGCAGGGCGCTGCCGGTAAGGCCCTCGTTGATCGTCTGATAGACGGCGCCGTTTAGGCCGGTGACCGCGAAGCAGAAGATGCCCAGGGTGCAGAAACTGAGGTTGCTGACGATGGCGAAGGCCACCAGCCGGCGCATGTCGGTTTGGGCCAGCGCCACCAGCGCGCCGTAAAGCAGCCCGATGACGGCGAGGGCGATCATCAGCGGGGCGATCTCGCGCGCCTGGTCGGGAAAGAGCCCGAGATTGAAGCGGAAGATGGAGTAGAGGCCGAGCTTGCCCGCGACCACCATGGCCATCGCCGTCGGCGCTTCTTCAATCACGCTCGCCAGCCAGCCGTGCAGCGGAAACACCGGGACCTTGACGGCGAAGGCGACGAGGAACGCGAGCGAGGCCCACCACAGCGCCTGGGGCGCGAAGCCGCCGGCAGCGATCAGGCTCTGCAGCTTAACGAAGTCGAAGGTACCGGTCTTCGCGTACAGCCAGATGATCGCGACCAGAAGGAATGCAGAAGGCAGGAAGGTGTAGACGAAGAATTTGAGTGCGGCGCGCGGGCCGCGCTCGCGTCCGAACATGGCGATGAGGATCGCCATCGGCACCAGCGAGAGTTCCCAGAAGCCGTAGTAGAGAAAGAGATCGAGGGCCACGAAGACGCCGATCATGGCGGTCTGCTGGAGCAGGAAGAGGAAATAGAATTCCTTGGTGCGAGTCTCGATGACGCGCCACGACACCCCGACACCGATGGGCCCGAGGAAGGTAGTGAGCAGGACCAGCCACAGCGAGAGGCCGTCGACGCCGAGATGGTAGCGGATGGCGGGATGCGCAATCCAGGGCAGATTGACCTCGAACTGGAATCCGTGGCGAGCGTAATCGAAGTGCGCGGGCAGGTGCAGCGACAGGACGAACGTCAGCAGGGTCACCAGCAGCGTAAACGCCTGGATCACGCGGCCCCTGCGCGGCAACAGCGCGACGACGACCGCGCCGGCCGTGGGCACGAAGGTGATCAGCGTGAGGATTGAATCGTTCAGCACAAAGCCTTTCCCAATGCAGCGTCTAGCGCAGTCCGAACTGCGCGGTCCATCCAAAATATGCAGCCACCAGCAGGAGGGCGGCAAACAGAGCGAGCCATCCCGCGTAAGAACGAATGTTGCCGGACTGGATTCGCGCCACCAGGGCGCCGAACCCCTGCGCGGAGTAGCCGGCGGCCAGCGTGCCGCCGTCGATTACGCCGCGGTCGATGAGCGCGCTGAGCACCCAGCGCGCGATGAAGAGCACGGGCGCGACCACCAGCGCTCCGTAAATCTCGTCCACCCAGTATTTGTTGGCGATGAGCGCGTAGAGACCGCGCAGACGCGCCGCGAGCCGACCGGGGAGCTCCGGCTTCGCGTAGTACATCAGGTGCGCGACCGCCCAGCCGGAGAACGCAACCAGCACAGAGATGCAGGCGAGCAGCAACTCCAGTTGTTTGCTGCCCGCGGGAGCCTGATTCGGATTCACGTGCATTGCGCCGGTGGCCAGCGCGATGTTTGCCTGCTCGTAGGGCAGGTGCACCGAGGTGACGGCCGGAGCAAGGAAGTGCGAGAACCAGTTGGTGCCGCCCAGGCCTTCAGGCCAGCCCATGGCTCCGCCGATGACGCAGAGCACGGCGAGGATGGCCATGGGCACCAGCATCACCTTCGGGCTCTCGTGAACGCCGTGCGCTCCGTGCGCCGAACCCGTGTGGCCGCCGTGCGCCGGCTCAGGATCGGCCTCCAGCACCAGCTTCGTATCGTGGCGCGCATGCACGGCCGCACCGCGATCCTCGAGGGCTTCCGCAGCCCGCGACTCGCCGAAGAACGTCATGTACCAGAGCCGGAACATGTAGAACGCGGTCAGCCCGGCGGTGAGCAGGCCGATGGCCCACAGAATTCTGCCCGCCGGATTCGGAGAGATAAAGGCCTGATAGAGAATCGCGTCCTTGCTGACGAATCCCGCGAGCGGCGGTGCGCCGGAGATCGCGAAGACGGCTGCGGTCATGACCCAGAAGGTGACAGGGATCTTCGTCCGCAGGCCGCCCATCACCCGCATGTCCTGCTCACCTGACAGTGCATGGATGACCGAACCAGCGGCAAGGAAGAGCAGCGCCTTGAAGAAGGCGTGCGTCACCAGGTGAAAGATTCCGGCGGAATAGGCAGCCACGCCGCAGCCAAGGAACATGTAGCCGAGCTGCGAGACGGTGGAGTAGGCGAGGACGCGCTTGATATCGGTCTGCGCCATGCCGATGGTGGCGGCGACGAAGGCAGTCGCGGTGCCGATGACG
>DATJQW010000081.1:0-3244 GCA_035505395.1 Acidobacteriaceae bacterium | reverse complement strand
CCAATCAGGCTGCGGAACAGCTTCAGACCCGCGTCGCCACGCTCGAAACTGCGGAGCAGCCGGCGCTGCAGAATATTCAGTCGCTCCAGACGCTGGTCAGCACGCTGCAAAATCAGCTGAACACCCTGCAGACTTCGCAGGCCAGCGAACTGGCCCAGCGCGATCAGCAAATCGCTGCGCTCACCACCACGACACAGCAACTACAGACTCAGCTGAGCACGGTTACTGACCTTGCGAATCAGGTCAAGAGCATCGAAACCCGTTTGCCGCCTCCATCTGCCGGATAGGAGCAACGGGCGCACCCATGCGGTTTGGACACGATGAATCGTGACGCCTCCATCGCGATCGGCATTCCCTTACGGGGAGATCCCTTTCTGCTGGAGCGCACGGTCGCCGCGCTGCGCCAAACCGCGGCGGAGGCGCGCCTTGTGCTGCTGCACCATGGACTGCCGGAGGAACAGGAGGCGGCTCTCGCGCGCGATTCCGGTCTGGTGGCGATGCTGTGCGAGCGCGAAGGCAACGCCGCCTGCTTCAATCGGCTCACGCGCTCCATCCAGGCGGAGGTTTACATCCTCTTCGAATGCGGAGCCGTGCCAGCTCCGGGCTGGCTCGGGCGGCTGCTCGCCACGTTCACGCGCGTTCCGCGCTGCGGCCTCACCGGACCCTCCACCAATCGCTGCTGGAATGAGCAGTGCCTGATGCCGGGCGCCGAATTGTACCCGGCGCAGCCTGAATTCGATCGTGCCTCGGCCGCTCGCGCGGTCGAGCGGCGCTATGGAGCGGCGCGCCGCAGCCTGCGCCCGCTGCACAGCCTCGCCGACTTCTGCTACGCCGTGCGCCGCGAGGTAGTCGAAGCCATCGGTCTGGCGGATGAGGGCTATTCCGCCGGCGTCTGCTGGGAGATGGATTACAACATCCGCGCGCACCGCGCGGGTTTCCTCGGCGTCTGGACCTGCGGCGCCTACGTCGAACGCGCCCCCGAGCTACCCGCTCCCTCATGGACCGCAGAGGCCGCCAGCATCCTCGAGGCCGGCAAAGCCCGCTATCAGGACAAATTTTGTGGGCGCCGTCTCGGGGGAGGGAAGTCCGCCTACCGCGAGCACTGCCGCGGCGACGCCTGCCCCAACTTTGCGCCGCCTGGGCTGATTCAGATCCGTCTCGATCAGCAGCAGCCCGAGCAGATGGTTGCCGCGCGGGAACTTCCGGCGCCCGATGTGCGGGAGCTTCAGCCCGAGCCGGAGCTGGTGAGCTGTATCATGCCCACCTGCAGTCGCCGCAACTTTATCCCCGCGGCTCTGGCCTGTTTCGCGGCGCAGGATTATCCGCGCCTCGAGCTGATCGTCGTGGACGACGGCCCCGATCCCGTCGCGGATCTTATTCCGCCCGACCCGCGCATCCGTTACTTCCGCCTCGAGGGCAAATCGAATGTCGGCGTCAAGCGCAATTTCGCCTGCGAGCAGGCCCGCGGCGCGTGGATCGCGCACTGGGACGACGACGACTGGTACGCACCGAGCCGCATTCGCACGCAGCTCCAGGCAATGCGCGGCACGCACTGGCAGGTGAGCGGCACCACAACCATGTACTACCTGCAGCGCGAGCGCGAGGAGGCCTTCCGCTATACCTATCGCGCGCCGGGCAAGGCCTGGTTGGGCGGGCTCTTCTATACGCGTGCTGCGTGGGAGCGCTGCCGCTTCGAGCCGTCTCATATCGGCGAAGACGTGCGCTTTATCGCGCGTATTCCCGTCGCCGATCGCCTCGATCTCGACGATCCGGCGCTGACCATCGGTTCCATCCACGCGGCCAATACCAGCCCCAAGACAACTACCGGTCCCTATTGGTCGCCGGAACCGTTCGAGAAAATCCGTGCCCTCGTCGAGCCGGTCGAAGCTGAACCCATTGCCGAGTCCGCGCCTCCGCAGCCGCTCATCTCCTGCATCATGCCCACGCACAACCGGCGCGCGTTCCTCGGTCTTACCCTCGCGTGCTTCGACGCGCAGACCTATCCCAGCAGGGAACTGGTCGTCATCGACGACGGCCCTGATGCAGTGGGCGATCTCCTCGAAGGACGGCCTGGCATCCGCTACGTGCGTGTCGCCCGGCGCATGAGCATCGGGGCCAAGCGCAACCTGGCCTGCGATCTCGCTCAGGGCGAGCTGATCGCCCACTGGGACGACGACGACTGGTACGGTCCGCGCCGGCTTGCCGAGCAGGCCGCGCCGCTCATCGCCGGAAGCTGCGACGTCACCGGCCTGGTCAACACGCATCTGCTGGAAATGCCCGCGGCGCGATTCTGGACCCTCACGGGCGACCTGCACCATCGCATGTTCGTCGGCGATATTCACGGCGGCACGCTGATGTTTCGCAAGTCGCTGCTGCGCGAGGGCGTCCGCTATCCGGAGGCCAATCTGGCCGAAGACGCGGCGCTCATCCGCCAGTTCACGCAGCGCCATCACCGCGTGCAGCGCGTCGACGACCCCGGCCTCTTCGTCTATGTTCGCCACGGACACAACACCTGGCGCTTCGATCCGGGCCGCTTCGTCGATCCGCAGGGCTGGCGCACGACCGATGCCCCGCCCGAGTTTTCGCCTCTGGCGCTCGAATCCTACCGCGCCGCCTGCCAGTTCGCGGGCGCGTAAGAGGAACCGTCAGTAGGTCGCGCTGGCCTGAATCTGCAACGAGGTGCAGCTTCCGGCGGTGACCCTCCATGCCAGAAAATGCCCGCTGGTCAGGGTTCCCGAGGCTGCACCCCTCGCGATCGTATTCGCGGCGTCGAGCGTGACGCTGCCCAGAGGAGTGGCGGACGAGCAGGTGGCTGAGGTGCCGCAGTCTTCCAGAGTGAACGTTGGCCGGAGGCTGCATCTGAACGACGTGGCGACCGCAACCAGGTTCGAGATCGTCGCCGAGAAATCGGGGAGGGAAGGCGAGTAGATCGCCGACGGCGAAACCGAAGTCAGGTCCGGTGTGCTGCCCTGGATCGTCCCGTGAGCCGGATCGCCCTCAGCCATAGCGTGGGCTGTGCTGCCGGCGTTGGCGGTGGTGAGCACCGGACACCCGTACCAGCCGCCCGCGTTCAGCACGGCTCCGGGTGAAGACGGAGGACAAGCGGCATAGAGATTCCGGAGGAAGTACTCATCGGTGCCGCGATTGGCCGCGTCCACCCACTGTCTGGCGTTCCACCAGAACGCCAGCCCATGCTCATTGTTGTCGCTGTCGGTGAAGCGGATGCCCCAGTTGTAGTAGTTCG
>DATJQW010000080.1:0-35125 GCA_035505395.1 Acidobacteriaceae bacterium | reverse complement strand
CTGCCCAACGATCTGCCGCCGTGGGAGGTCGTGTATCAGCAGGTGCAGCGCTGGATCCGCGCCCGTTGCTTCGAGACGATGGTGGAAGACCTGCGCATGCTGCTGCGCGAGTTCGCCGGGCGCAAAGCGCAGCCCACCGCGATGATTCTCGACAGCCGCACCCTGCAGTCGACACCGGAATCGGGCGCGCGAGCTGGATACGACGGAGCCAAACGGAGGAAAGGCTCGAAGGTGCATGCTGCCGTGGATACGCTGGGGCACCTGCTGGCCCTGCATGTGACTCCAGCCGACGAACAGGATCGCGCTCAGGTCGGGCAGCTGGCGCGCCAAGTGCAGGAGCTGACCGGCGACCACGTCGCACTCGCCTATGTGGATCAGGGTTATACGGGCGAAGCTGCGGCTGAGGCCGCCGAACAGCACGGCATCGAGCTGGAAGTCGTGAAACACGCCCAGGCCAAACGCGGCTTCGTTCTGCTGCCGCGGCGCTGGGTTGTGGAGAGAAGTTTTGCCTGGGCAGCACGATTCCGCCGTCTGGCCCGCGACTACGAACGACTGGCCGCCACCCTCGGCGCCTTCCATTTCCTCGCCTGCGCCTGCCTCATGCTCGCCACCCTATTCAAAATGCTCACTCAAACTTAATAACAGCCTCTAGATGCTGCCGTGCAGATAGATGTGGAATCCCCATTCCGTTGCCACCAGCAGCAGGGTCACGACCGCGAGCGCGATCTGCCATGACTCCGAACGCAGCTGCTTTGCCGTGGCGGGTTTCATTCGCCACTGCGACGCGGGGCGCGCGCGCAGGCTGCGAAGCCGCCGGACGGCAATCAGGTTCACCACCGATCCGACGACGGCGACTAACTCCATGGGGATGCGAAGCGCCGCGCCGTGCAGCGCCACAAGGAAATTGAGTCCCACCGTGGCCGCGGCCAGCGAGCCCACCCCGATGAGCAGGCGCAGGCCGCTGATGGCCATGAATGCCGTACACGCGCTCTGCAGCAGCACAAAAAACAAACTGGTGAGCCCGACCGCGAGTCCGCGGCGCTCACCGTGCTTCGACTCTGCCGGATTCACTTCCACTTCTTCTTCGGGCATCGCGTCCTCAGTGTATCGAAGTAACTCCGGACGGAGTGACCCATGCGAACGCCGCCAGGAGAGCGTTGGGCGGCGCGTGAAATGCCGGGGCATCCCGAAAGGAACGCCCCGGCTCACGATCAGTAGGCGGCGATGCCGTTCATCCCGGCGGACGCGGGCAGGCCATCCTGCTGCCCGGCGCTCACCAGGCTTCCATCCTCCTGGACCGCGAAGATGCCGATGACGCCGGCAGCGGCATTCAGCGTATACAGGTAACGGCCGTCGCCGCTGGCAGCGATGTCGATGTTGGTGCTGCCCGCGGGATTCTGGCCCACGACGGTGTCGCCAATCGGAGTGAGCGCGCCGTTCCGTTCGATGTCGAACCCTGAAAGCGTCGAGCTCGTGGCGTTGGATGTGTAGACCGAGCGGCCGAATCGGCCGAGCACGTTCCAGCAGGTTGCCAGGCCGTCCGTCGGCAGCGCATTGGAGACGGTGTGCAGCGATCCATGCCAGTCCAGCTGATACGACGAAATCGTATCGGACGCATTGGCCACGATCAGCGCTCCGGTGGGAGCGAACACCGCCGCGAACGGGGTCGCGCCGGCGCTCGCGGTAGTCACCGCGCTGGAGAGCGTTCCATTCGGCCAAACGTGGAAGACGTCGATCTGATTCGTCCCCGACTCGGCGACGATCAGGAACTGGGCGTTGGGGCTGAGAACCACATCGGTGGGCGAAGAGGCCGAGCTGCCGAGGTTGCGCGTGGAGTTGCGAATGGGAAGCAAATGGCCGTTGGGCAGAATGCGGAAGCCGCTGACGCTGCCATTGCCTCCGGCGTTGAGCACATACACGAGGTCGCCGGCCTGGGTCACCGAAGTCGGCATGCTGCCGCCGGTCGGCTGAGTGCCGAGCAGAATCAGGTCAGCGCCGCGCACCGCAAACGAGGAAACCGTGCCGCTTCCCGCGTTCACCGCGAACAGCAGGCTGTGGTCGGCGCTCAGCGTCAACGATCCCTGGGAGTGCAGCGGATCGACGGTGCCGCCGCTGCCATTGCCGCCGGTGCTGAAGGCCCCGGCCCACACGAGCGAGCCGTCGTCACGGCGGACCCAGGAGTCGATCTGGTTGTTGGAAGCGGCATTCGTCATGGTGAAGACTGCGCCGTACCCGTCCTGCGCGGCGGCATGCTGCGGCGCGAGGACCAGGATGGCGGCTGCGACGAACGACATCGAGCAGAGTAGCCTCAGACTCTTCATGCTTTTCATCTCCGATGCTCCGAGATTGGCCCGCAGGTGTGAGCGCCTGCCGCGCGCACCGAAGGCCGGGATGCTGAATGAGAGCCGTGCGGCCGAAAAAGGTTACAGGGAACGCGCCTGGGAGCGGGAGCGTGCGGCAATCGCGCGGCGCAGCGAAAACACTTCTTCCGGCCGGCCGGCGGCCAGTGCGGCGAAGCAGATGGCGAAGACCGACCAGTTGAGGGAGGCTCCCCAGTACATCCAGAAAGCCGCGTGCGGCCCGGGATAGCCGGCCGAGAGCCACATGGCCAGCATGAGCGCGCAGCCGAAGACGCTGGCCACGCGCGAGAGCAGGCCGGTCAGCAGCGATATGCCGATGAGGAATTCGCCATAGCCGACGGCCAGAGCCATCGCCGTGGCGGTATGCGCCAGAATCCAGCGGAGCACCGGAACCATGAACGGGTAAGCTCCGCCGCGAATGAATCCCTCGACATAGCTGCGAAAGCCGGAGTGCACGAATCCGAGGCCAAAAACTTTGTACTCGCCGAAAACGGTAAAGAAGAGCCCCACAGCAATGCGCAGCACGGCCAGCGCAACCGCATTGGCGTCGCTCTTCTGGCGAAGTGCCGGCGGGTTGTGATCGACCTCGCCTATGGAACGTCTCCGCTTGCCCGATCGCGCTTCAGTCCGAGTCACGCGCAGGGATAAGGTACCATCCCGCGGATGGCAGGCAGAGATGCGCCGCTTCGGAGACTGCCTGGGCCAAATTTTCCCGTCCGGAACGCCTCGGCAGACTCGACAGGGCGGGAGGGCAAGCCGCCGGCGCTTAGCGCGCGGGCCCTGGGCAGGCGTCGCTCAGCTTGCCGTTCAGGTCCTCATGTTCGATTTTGAAGGACAGCTTCGGCTTCCCGCCGGTTTGCTGGATTTTGAAGATATAGATGCGGTCGTAGTCGCTGTTCGGCCAGTCGGGCACCTGAGCAGGATTATCGCCATAGCTCGTCAGCATCTGCTGCGCGAACTTGTTCAGGAATCCGTGCTCCCAGGCGATAAAGACCAGCGCGTGGGCGTAGGCGGGAGCCGTCACTGCCGACTGCAGCTGGGCAATGTCGGTAAAGCCGATCTGCGCGTTCACCGGCATCCCCAGGGTAATCGCGGTCGGCTCGATGGTGATCAGCGGCCGCACGTAGGAGTAGCGGAGATTGCTGCCGTCGTTGACGTCGACCGCGGGATCGGGAGCATAGATGGCGTCCGGCCTGCCGTATCGGCCGATGAGGATCTTCGGCAGCGCCAGCGCCCGGTTCAGCCCCTGGCAGGTGAGCTGGCCCAGCCCGCCCGCCGGCTTTTCCGCGTGACGAATGGCAATGATGGTTTCCTGCGCCTGGAGCGGAATCGCCGCCGCTCCGGCGAGGAGCAGGAGCGCTGCGGCAAAACGCCAGCGTCGCATTTTGGACTGCATCCGGCTCACCTCACCAGTCTGAACATAACCGATGCCGGGCTTCGAAGCGAGCCATCGGGTGGCGCCGGAAAAATAAGATGCTCTGCCGAACCGCGCCCGCAACGGCTGAGATTATTCTTCGGCCCCCGGCGAAAAGTTGCGCAGCGCTGCAAAACGCCAGTAGTATCCAGAGACACAGCCAACCAGAGCCAAACCACGTCCCTGTTTGCTGTTTCCATTGCATCGGCGTCACCCCTCCCCACGGCGGCGCCGGCGTGAATGCTGCTGTTTCCTGCGTTTTCTGCCCTGGTGCCGCTGTTTGCCAACCCAACTCCGTCCGGGAGAAGAGAATGGCCACTCCTCGCGCCGTCAATGCGGTTCAGATCCATCACGATGTTGCCGCGCGCGAGCGTGGCGGCGCCCAGCAGCTGCAGATCGATCCGGAAACGAAGAAGCTGGTGAAGCGCAGCGATATGACGTGGCACGATCACCTGATCATGCTGCTCAACCTCGGCGCGGCCATCGAGCACGCCCTCATGGTGCAGTATCTGTACGCGGCCTACTCGCTGGGCAACACCCACGTCCCGGAGGAATTCCGCCCCAACGTGCAGCAGTGGCAGGAGACCATCCTTTCCGTGGCGCGCGAGGAGATGGGCCACCTGCTCACCGTGCAGAACGTGCTCACCCTGATGGGCGCGGGCGTCAATCTGAACCGCCAGAATTTCCCCTGGGACATCGCTTACTATCCGTTCCCCTTCACCCTGGAGCCGCTCTCGCTGGACTCGCTGGCGCGCTACGTTTATGCCGAGATGCCGCTCGACGAGCTGCACTCCGACAATGCGGTGATCGTGGAGATTCGCCGCCGCGCGACCGGAGGCAAGTCTCCTGACGAAATCCACTCGGTGGGGCTGATCTACAGCGAGATCATCGAGCTGATCGGGGACGAGAAGAGGATCCAGGATTCGTCGTTCCACGAGAATACCTACTCCCATCAGGCCTCGTGGGACGACTGGGGGCGCCGCTACGGCCCGGAGCTGCGGCCGCTGGATGCGGAAGGCGGCCTGCTGGAGCCTACGCCGGGCGTGATCGGCGGCGCGGCGGAGGCGAAGACCGATCCGCACTCGCGCGCCATTCTGCTGATCGAGCAGGTGGCCAGCCGCACCGAGGCCATCGCCGCGCTCTACGCGGTGAGCGTGCAGGGCGAGGGCCCGCACGGTGCCGGCGAGGGTGAGATGTCCCACTTCCAGCGCTTCCTGCATATCTATAAAGACTGGAAAGCAATCGTCAAAGACGACTGGCTGCCGACGCGCAACGTGGTGAAGAATCCCACCACGCTGAAGCTGCCGGGGGCGAGCGCGCCGGAGGGCTACATCTCGTGGAAATACACGCAGCACTGGGCCGATCTGTTCAACACGCGCTACCGCCTGCTGCTGAACCTGATCTCGCACACCTTCCGCGAAGCGCTGGCGACACCGGCCGGGCAGCCCAGCCTGCGCGCCGTGCTGATGCACCGCATTTTCGGCGAAATGTATAACCTGAAGGCCATCGCCGGGATCCTCGTGCAGCTTCCGGTGAAGGATTTGGCGGGCGCCGAGGCGGACCGCGACACGCTCTACGCCGGCCCGCCCTTCGAGATGCCCTTCAGCCTGACGCTGCCGCCGGACGATGCCGATGCGTTCGGCATGCACCTCGACGTGCTGGGCAGCTCCGACAAGCTCTGCTACGAGATTCTCTATTGCCGCAGAAGCAAAGAGGCCCCGCCGTTTATCAGCGAGCGCCCCGAAGACGAGGCGTACATACGAACCCTGCTGGACATCGACAGCCAGACCCGCGACTCCATGAGGGCGACCATCGCCGGTCTGAAAAAAGGCGGGAGGTAACAGGTATGCCGCTGCGTGAGCTTCGCATTCTGCCGCCCTTTGCCATTGCCCGCCTGGGCGGGGCCACCGACGACCCTCTCGATAATTTCACCGTCGAGGACGACCCGAAGCATCCGCTGGCGTGGCGGACGATCGTGCCCCAGGAGACGCTGGTGGTGGACGAAGAGTCGGGCGTGGTTCGGCGCAAAGATCCGCCGCCGCGATCGGTCTCGTTCAAGAGCGAACAGGGAAAGATACGCCCGGTGGCGCCGTTTCTCGAGGTCTTCGCGCAGCTCGAGGGCGAAGAGAAGCTGCGGCCGCTCCACGAGGCGCTCGAACAACTGGGCGAGAGCGGCGCAAAGATCGAGTGGCGCGTGAGCGTGGCCAATCGCAAGGTGGTGCGGCGCACCGGCAACGAAGCCGACCTGGTGCACGCGGAGGCCGAATGGTTCTCAGACCACGGCGCGCACCCGCTGCATGGAACCTGCGAGAACTTTATCTCGCCAAAAAAATCGATCTCCTTCGGATCCGTGCGCTTCATCTGTCCCAGCGGCGATTATCCCCAGATCCGGCTGCGCTTTGTGCCGGCGAAGGGGCTGATCTACGGGCCGAAGCTGGAGAAGCGGGAAAAATCCACGCAGCTCCCGGACCCCACGCAGCCGCCGCCCTTCGATCTGCCCGAGAAGTACGGCGTCTACGACGCGACCAAGGACTGGTACGGTTTCGGCGGCAAAGACAAGCCGGTGAAGAACGAGACGGTGCCGCCGGCGCTCTACGCGATCGAGCCGCCGGCGCCGCCATGGCTGCACGACAACATCGCCATCAGCCGCGGCTATCTCGACGACACCTGCGACGGGTTTGCGGAAGTGCGGGTGACGCTGAGCGATGGCCGCGAGCTCCGGGCCAGAGCGCGCCTGTGCGCGGGACCGCCGGCGCTGGTTCCCGACGCGCAGTTTGTGCGCACCCTGCTGGACGATCTGGAGCAGGTGATCCTGGGCCCGGTGGTCGCCGAAGACGAGCCCTATGAATCCATCCGCGACCGTGCCTGCGACATCGTGCGCCGCGCTTACGAGACGGTCCACTTTATGAACGTGACGGTGATGAACGGCAACGACATCAAGGGCCGGCCCGCGCTGCTGCTGGATTCGATGCCCGAAGAGGAAGCCGCCGACACCGAGCGCGCCATCCGGCCCATCATGGGCCCGGGCACGGTGGACACCCTGGCCATCCTCGCGCTGCACGAGCAGGTGTACGCGGCGCTGCGCGGCGGAGCGGCGCCGTGGTTTGTCGATCTGCTGCGCAAGCCCGACGAAGTGGCCGACTACACCGATCTCGGCCGCCGCAAGATGCCGGCGCTGATGTGCGGCGCCGACAATAATTACCTCGCGCTCACCTGGCGGCAGATCGACACCATCCGCAAGGCCTCGGAGAAGACGCTCTTCCACGCGCGCGCCGCCGCAGCCCCGCAGGGCACGGTTCCGGCGCAGCCGGAGGAGTCGTGGGTGCAGCCGGTGAACCGCACCGCGCACCTTGAATACGCGGCGGCGGGCAATCCCATCAGCTCTCGGCCCATCACCTCGGTGGCGAATTGCTGCCCGGGCCTCGAAGTAGATTTTCGCGCGGTGTGGCGGCGCATGTTCGAGGGCGTCGTGCTGCGCGAGTACGACAACATGGTGATGGAGGTCGAGCGGGGCGCGCCCGCGGAGTGCGCGGATCTGGCCGGGCACCGCCTGCTGCGCATCGTTCTGCCGAACGGGCACGCGATCCCGACCATGACCACCATTTACGGCGCCGCTTCGTCCGACGTGGGCGGCAAGATCGTGCTCACCACGAACCAGAATCCCTATGGCCTGGCGCAGCTGGAGTGGTCGAATCTGCTGGCGCCGGTGCTTGCCGGCTATCAGGGCGAGAAGGTTCAGTGCGATTTCACGATCGAGGCCGCGGAGGATCAGCAGCCCATTGTTGAAGACGGGAAGGATACGCAGAAAAACTACGTCAGGATCGAGATGAGGGTCCGCCATTTCTTCGAGGAGGGCACGGCGGTGATCGCGGAGGCGCTGGCCAAAGCCGGCGAGCTGACGCAGGGCCTGTGTTCGCCGTGGCAGAACGATTATCGCGAGTGCTCGTGCTACTACTGGGCGAGCGCGCGGCCCGACTTCATCAACGTGCAGCCCGGCGCGGACGGACTGAGCCAGGGCGACAACTGGCTGCAGAAGAAGCGCACCGGCGATTACGTGCCCGACGACTACGTGGATTCGCGGCTCATCCTCTACAACGAGCTCTTCACCGACTGGCAGAAGTGGCTGCGCTTCCAGATCGGCGGCAGGGATGTTCCCGAGGACCTGCCGCCCGAGGCCGATGACGAGGAGAGCGGAGGCGTCTGTTGAGCGTGGCCGATGCGGCCCGCTGCATGAGCGCTTCGGCGCCGCGCCTGCCGCAGCTGCATCTGATCGAGACCGAGCACGGCCCGCATCTTTTCCTCGCCAACGGCAGCCGCCTGTATCGCGCCGATGCCGGGCTCTTCGCGCGCTTCACTGCGGCGATGGAATCGGGGGCCGACGCCGCGATCGAGCCGCTGCTGGAGCAGGCGCATCTGGCCGCGGCGCCGTACATCGACGATGCGCCGCTGGCGCCGCCGCCCATCCATGCCCTCTCGCTGGCCATCGCCCAAAAATGTAACCTCGGCTGTACGTATTGTTATGCGCAGCAGGGAGAATTCGGCGGCGCGGCGAAAAATATGCCGCTCGACACCGCGAAACGCGCCGTTGAAATGCTGGTGCGGGGCGCTGCGCCCGATGCGCGGCTGAATCTGTCGTTCCTGGGCGGCGAGCCTCTGGTGAACCGCGGCGTGCTGCGCGCGGCCACGCTGTATGCGGAAGAGCTGGCTGCGCAGCGGGGCGTCCCCATCACGTTTTCGATCACCACCAACGGCACGCTGCTCAGCGAAGACGACGCGGAGTTTTTTGAACAGCACGGATTCGCGGTGACGGTGAGCCTCGACGGCCCGCGCGAGGTCCACAATGCGCTGCGTCCTTATAAAAGCGGCAGCGGCAGCTTCGACGCCATCATGGCGCGCGTGGCTCCGCTGCTGGCGCGGCAGCGGCGCATGCAGGTTTCAGCGCGCGTGACCGTGACCCCGCGCAACCTGGAGCTGCGGCGCGCGCTCGACGAGTTCCTCGCCGCCGGATTTCACAGCGTCGGATTTTCTCCGATGCTGAGCGCGCCCAATGGCAACGGCGAGATGCAAAGCGCGGATCTTGAAACCATGCTGGGCGAGATGATCAATTGCGGGCACGAGTTCGAGCGCCGCTCGCTGGCCGGGGAACGCTACGCCTTCGCCAATCTCGTCAATGCCCTGCGCGAGATCGAGCGCGGCACGCATCGGCCGTATCCCTGCGGCGCGGGCGCGGGATATCTGGGCGTCTCGGCCGATGGCGATTTGGCCGCCTGCCACCGTTTCGTCGGCGATGAGGCTGGCGCGATGGGCTCGCTGGCGGAGGGCGTCGATCTCGCGCGGCAAACAGAGTGGCTCACCGAGCGCCATGTGCATCGCCAGGAACCGTGCCGCAGCTGCTGGGCGCGTTACCTGTGCGGCGGCGGATGCCATCATGAGGTAATCCGGCGCGGGCGGCCGGCGTGCGACTACATCCGCGGCTGGCTGCACTACTGCCTCGAATCGTATCTGCGGCTCTCGCAGGCGGGCGCGTTGCCGCGGCGTCCGGCGGAAGGAATTCCGGAATGGCGCATGTCTGCGTAATCGGCGCGGGGCCGGCGGGCAGCGTCTTCGCCGCGCGCATGGCCCAGCTCGGCCACGCAGTCACGCTGGTGGAGCGCGCGCAGTTTCCGCGGCGGCATCTGGGCGAGTCGCTCAGCCCCGGCGTTCTGCCACTGCTTGAAACCATCGGCGCGCGCGAGGCCGTGGAGTCCACCGGATTTGAGCGCGTGCGCCGCGTTCTGGTGCATTGGGAGGGCGATCCGCAGGTGCGTGAAGACCCGCGCGCGGAGGGATTGCTGGTCGATCGCGGCCGCTTCGATCAGATCCTGCTCGATCGCGCGCGAGCGCTCGGCGTAAGCGTGCTGCAGCCGGCGCGGGTCACGGCGCGCAGCGAGATTGCCGAGGGATGGTCGATCCGCATTGCGACGGAGAGCGGGGGCCTCGAACTGAAAGCTGATTTCCTGGCCGATGCGCGCGGACGTTCGAGCTACGCACAACGTCGCCGCCGCACCGGCTGCTCGACGCTGGCGCTCTACGCCTACTGGCGTGGCCGCGATCTGCCGCGCGAGCCGCGCATCGAAGCCGGCGACGTCGCCTGGACCTGGTGCGTTCCCCTGCCCGATGGGACGTGCAACACGCTCGTCTTCGTCGATCCCGCGGAGTTTCGCGCGAGGCGCAGCGGCTCCCTGCAGGAGGAATATTTGTCGCGATTGCAGCGGTCCAGGGTGCTGGCGGGCTGCCGCGACGCGCAACTCGCCTCGCCGGTGGAGGCAATCGACGCGACGCCGTATCTGGCTGAAGACTGCGTGAGCGCAACCAGCCTGCGCGTGGGCGAGGCGGCGCTGGCCATCGATCCCGTCTCGTCGAGCGGTGTGCAAAAGGCCATCCAGAGCTCGCTGGCCGCGGCGATCGTCGCCAACACGCTGCTGCGCCGCCCGGAGTTGGCCGATGCGGCGATGCGCTTCTATCGCGCCAACCTCGAAGATGCTTCGCGCCGCCACGCGCGCTGGGCTGCCGGATATTACGGCAGGGTTGCAGCCGAGCGCGGCGGAACATTCTGGCGCGATCGCGGCGCGGGAGCGGAGCCGGACGCGATCCCCGAGCCGAAGCTTCCGCTGAACGCGCAGACCATGACCACTGCGGCGGTGTCGCTCTCGCGGCAGCTCGAATTCGTCGACCTGCCCTGCATCGAGGGCGACTTCGTCACCACCAAAGCCGCGCTGCGCCATCCGAATCTCGACGCCCCCATCGTCTGGCTGGGCGGCCAGGAGCTGGCGCCGCTGCTGCGCGGCGTTCACCCCGGCCTGACTCCCGTCCAGCTTGCGCAGGCGTGGTCGGGCCGCGTACCGCTCGAATCGGGATTGGCAATCGCGGGATGGCTGGTCAATAATGAGCTACTCGTTCCCGAGACCCATCCGAACGCGCACGGACCCGCATGACGACGATCACTGAGTGGCTGAAAAGCCTCGATCTGGAGCGCTACGCCCCGAACTTCGTCGACAACGAGGTCGACTTCGAGACCCTGCGCGTGCTCAGCGACGGCGATCTGAAGGAGCTGGGCCTTCCCTTCGGCCCGCGCAAGCGGGTGCTGAAGGCGCTGGGAGAGATGCAGCAGCCCGCGCCGGTTCCCGCCGCCGCCGCCGAGCCGCAGGCTGCCGGCGAGCGCCGCCAGCTCACCGTGCTCTTCTGCGACATGGTGGGATTCACCGAGATTGCGCACCGCGTCGACCCCGAAGTGCTGCAGAGCATCATCCGCAGCTACGAAGACGCCTGCGCCGTCTGTATTGCGCACTACGACGGTTACGTATTCCAGCGGCTGGGCGACGGCATCGTTGCGTTTTTCGGCTACCCGCTGGCGCACGAGCGCGAAACGGAGCGCGCGGTTCGCGCCGGCTTCGAGATTATCGAGAGCATGACGCGGCTGGACGTGCCGGAAGTGGGCCGGCTGCAGGTGCGCATCGGCATCGCCACCGGGATCGTGGTGGTTTCGTCGTGCGAGCGCGGCGCGGTGGGCGAAACCATGAACCTGGCCTCGCGGCTGCAGTCGGTGGCCCAGCCGGGCAGCGTGGTGGTCAGCGAGCGCGTGTACCGCATCGCGGGCGGCGCCTTCGAGTGGGAAGATCTCGGCGAATACACGCTCAAAGGCATCGAGCATCCCACGCGCGCTTATCGGGCGCTGGGCGTGGCTGCGGCCGCCGGTCACTTCGACGCCGCTGCCGGCGCGGGCGTTACGCCGCTGGTGGGCCGCGAGCGCGAGATCGCTCTCCTGATGGGCCACTGGCAGACGGCGCGCGGCGGCACCGGCCAGGCGGTGCTGCTCTCCGGCGAGCCGGGCATCGGCAAGAGCCGCATCCTGAGCTCGCTGCGCGAACGTCTCGCCGCCGAAGGCGTTCAGCCGCTGCGCTTCCAGTGCTCGCCGTTCCACGTCAGCAGCGCGTTCTACCCCATCATCTCGTGGTTCGAGCACCTGCTCGCCTTCACGCGCGACGAGACGCCGGCGGCGAAGCTCGATCGCCTGGAATCGCTGGTGGTGGGGCGCTTCGGCCTGCCGCTGCACGACGTGCGCTTTCTCGCCGGCATGCTGTCGATTCCCTGCGACGAGCGCTACGGCCCGCTGCCCATGACGCCGCAGCTCATCAAGGCCGAAACCACGCGCGTGCTGCTCGATTTCGTGAAGGCCGCGGCCCGCGCGCAGCCGGTGCTGATCCTCGTGGAAGATCTGCACTGGGCCGATCCGACCACGCTCGACGTGCTCGACAAGCTCATCGGCCAGCTCGACAGGGCGCGCATCCTCATCGTGTTCTCCACCCGCCCGGAATTCGTTTCGCTGTGGTCGAAGCACCCCGCGTATTCGGCGATCGATCTGGGCCGGCTCAACTCCGCGCAGAGCGAGGCGCTCATCGCGCGGCTGGCGGGAGGCAAATCGCTACCGCCGGAGCTGGTGGCGCAGATCGTGGCGCGCACCGACGGGGTGCCGCTCTTCGTCGAAGAGCTGACCCGGGCCATCCTCGAATCGGGCGAGCTGGCGGAAGAGGCCGACCGCTACGTTTTCCAGGGAACGGCGGAGAGCATGCGCATTCCCGAAACGCTGCGCGACTCGCTGACCGCGCGTCTGGACCGCGTGCCCGCGGTGCGCGAGATCGCCCAGGTGAGCGCGGCCATGGGACGCGAGTTCCGCTACGAGCTGATCGCCGCGCTGAATCTGATGCCCGAGCCGGAGCTGCGCCGCAAGCTCGCGCAGCTGACGGAGTCCGGGCTGGCCTTCCAGCGCGGCGCGATTCCGGGCGCGGTGTACACCTTCAAGCACGCGCTGGTGCAGGATGTCGCGTACGATTCCATGCTGCGCAGCCAGCGGCAGCCGCTCCACGCCCGCATCGCCCGCGTGCTCGAAGAGCGCTGGCCGGAGACGCGCGAGACCGAGCCGGAGCTGCTGGCGCATCACTACACCGCAGCCGGCATGGCCGACGCCGCGGTGCCCTTCTGGCAGCGCGCCGGAGAAGTCTCCATGCGCCGCTTCGCGTTGCCGGAGGCGATGTCGCATCTGCGCCGCGGCCTGGCGCTGCTGGAGGCCATTCCGCCCACGCCCGCCCGCGACCTGATGGAGCTGGGGCTGCGCACTGTGCTGGCGCCCGCGGTCGTCGCGCAGCGCGGATGGGCGCACAGCGAAGTGCCCGGCATCCTGGAGCCGGCCTGGTCGCTGGCCGAGTCGCTGGGCAAGCACGAGGGGCGCATGCCCATCCTCAACGCGCTGTGGGTGCATTACATGACGCGGGGGCAGCTGGCGGAATCGCTGATCTGGGCGCAGAAGCTGGACGCGGCGGGAGAGTCCGCCGGCGACGATGGTCTGGTCATCGTCGGGTATCGCGCCGCCGCCGCTTCGTATTTCTGGCTGGGCCAGTTCGACCAGGCGCGCCTGCACGGCGACAAGCTGCAGGCGATGTACGACTCGCGCCGGCACTGGCACATCGCGCAGCTCACCAACTACGATCCGCTCACCGGCGAGGGCATCTATCGCGGGCAGTATCTCTGGATCCTCGGCTACCCCGACCGGGCGGTCGCCGCCACCAATGCCATCGAAGCGCACGCGCGGCGCAGGAACCATCCCTTCGATCTGGCCCTGGCGCTGACCCTGGGCGCGCAGGTCTTCGATTTCATCGGCCAGCCCGACGAGATGCTGCGGCGCACCGAAGATGCCGAGCGCCTGGGCCGCGAGCACGGCGTGGCGCTCTTGTGGGAAGTGATGGCCGAGATCAGCCGGGGCGTCGCCTGGCTGCGCGCCGGCCGCGTTGCCGAGAGCGTGGGCCAGCTGGAGAAGGCCATCGCCCGCATTACCGCAACCGGCCATCGCATCTGGATCTGGTATCTGCAGGCGCTGCAGGCCGAAGGCCTGGCGCTCACCGGCGATCTGGAGCGCGCCCAGGCGCTGATGGACGAGAGCGTCGAGCGCATCCGGATGAGCGAGGAGCGCTCGCATTTTGCCGAGGTGCTGCGGCTGCGCGGCTGGCTGCTGATCCGCCAGGGAAAGCCGGGCGCCGCGGAGCGGGATCTGCGCGAGTCCATCGAGGTGGCGCGCGCGCAGGGGGCAAAGTCGTGGGAGCTGCGCAGCGCCACCACCCTGGCGCGCCTGCTCGCCGGCCGCGGCGAGGCGGAGGCCGCCTTCGAGCTGCTCGCGCCCGTCTACAACTGGTTCACCGAGGGTTTCGGCACAAGAGATCTGCAGGATGCGAAGGCGCTTCTCGACCAGCTCTCGCCGGAGGCGGCGCCGGTTCTGCACCGTGTTCAACCGTAAACAGGAAAGAGGGGGAAGCAGGATGGCTATTGAAAATTGCAGTGGTGAAGAAGCAGAGGTCCGCAGGCTGGACAAGGTGTGGTCCGACGCGGCCTCCAAAGGTCCCGGGAACCTCGACAACATCGTTCCCATCTATGGTCCGAACGCCACCCTGGTGTGGCCGGGGCAGCCGCCGGTGCACGGGCTCAAAGCCATCCGCAGGGCGTGGAAGAAGGCCTTTGAGGATTTTCCCGAGTTTCACCTCACCTTCACGCCGGTGCGCATCGACATTTCCGAGGCCGGCGACATGGCCAGCGACTTCGGCAAGGTTTCCATGGCGTGGACGGAGACCAAAAAGGTGAAAGGCCGCACCGTGAAGCAGCGCATCAAGGCCAAAGCAAAATACGTGGTGGTGTGGACCAGGGTCGATGGAGCCTGGAAAGTGCTCTACGATAGTTACAATATGAACGAGCCCGAATCGTAGGGCGCGCGGCATCCTCCCTCCCCCATTTGCAATCAGGCTCGGCCCGCGCGGGCGGGACCGTACGCCGGTCCGGCGCCCCCGCTCCGCACTTTCGCATTGTCAGCCGCCGGGCGGCTGCTATCCTCAAACCGCGAGCCATGATCGGCGAGACCATTTCTCACTATCGGATCCTGTCGAGCCTTGGCAGCGGCGGCATGGGCGTGGTCTATGCCGCGGAGGACCTGGTCCTCGAGCGCAAAGTCGCCATCAAGTTTCTCTCCGGCAGCACCGAGGCATCCGTCGAGGCCGCGCGCCGGCTCAAGCGCGAGGCGCGCAACCTCTCCGCGCTGAACCACCCGAACATCTGCACCATTTACGAGCTGGGCGAGCACGAGGGCCGGCCTTACCTGGTGCAGGAGCTGCTGGTCGGCTCCACGCTCCAGGAGATCGTGGAGCAGCACCGCACGCTGCCCGCGCAGGCCATCCTCGACCTCGCCATGCAGATCGCCGACGGCCTCAGAGCCGCGCACGCCATCGGCCTCATCCATCGCGACATCAAGCCGGCCAATCTGTTTCTCACCGAGGACCGGCGCGCGAAGATTCTCGACTTCGGGCTGGCCGGCCAGACACCGCAGCTGCTGGCGCTCGCCGGCAGCGCCACCACCATGGCTGTCGACACCATCCAGTTCGCCACGCCGGGAACGATTGTCGGCACCCTCGACTACATGTCGCCGGAGCAGCTGCGCGGCGAGGCGGTGAAGGCCTCCAGCGACATCTTCTCGCTGGGCCTGGTGCTCTACCAGCTGCTGATGGGCTGCCACCCGTTCCGCAAGCCGACGGTGCTTGAAACCGCCAGCGCCATTCTGATGCTGCCGCTCGAGAGCGACGCCTTCATGCGCGATCCCTCCACGCTGGGGCTGGAGCGGGTGATCGCGCGCATGCTGGCCAAGGACGCCGCGGCTCGCTTTGCCGACGGCGGCGAGCTGCTGGCGGAACTGAAGGCGGTCCACGCGCGGACTTCCTCCGGCATCTTCGAGGCGTTGCCGGTGGAGCGCCCGGCGAGCCCGTCGATTGCCGTGTTGCCGTTTGCCAATCTCAGCGCCGAAGCGGAAAACGAATACTTCTGCGAGGGGCTGGCCGAGGAGCTGGTGAGCGCGCTTACCCACGTCGACGGGCTGCAGGTGGCGGCGTGGAACTCCGCCTTCCGTTTTCAGGGCAAGGATGTGAACCTGCGCGAGGCCGGCCAGCAGCTGGGCGTCACCGCGGTGCTCGAGGGCAGCCTGCGCAAGTCGGGCATCCAGCTGCGCGTGAACGCGAGGCTCCTCGACGTGCGCAACGGCCTCACCCTGTGGTCGGAGCGCTACGACGCGGAGATGAAAGATGTCTTCGCGCTGCAGGAGCAGATGGCGGACGCGATCGCCGGCCAGCTGCTCACGAAGATAGGCCTGCGCGGCAAGCCCGCGGCGCCGGTGCGCGCGCAGCCCCACAACCTGGACGCGTACAACCTCTATCTGAAGGGCCGCTACTTCTGGAATCGGCGCCGGCCCGCCGATCTGCAGCGCGCCATCGAGAGCTTTGAGCAGGCCATCGCGCTCGACGACCGCTACGCCGCCGCGCTGGCCGGTCTCGCCGACTGCCACGTGATCCTCGGCATCCAGGGCATCGGGCGCCCCAACGAGGTTTATCCGCTGGCGCGCGCCGCCGCCAACAAGGCCCTCGCCATCGAGCCGGAGATGCCCGAGGCGCTGACCACCCTGGCCTGCGTCGAGGCGGTCTTCGACTGGCACTGGGCCGCCGCCGAGCAGCGCTTCCAGCGAGCCATCGCGCTCAATCCGCAATACGTGACCGCGCACCACTGGTATGCCTCCAACCTGCTGCTGCCCCTGGGGCGTTTTGCCGAGGCGAAGGAGCAGATCGAGCTGGCCCGCGCCAACGATCCGCTGTCGCTGTCGGTGCAGATCGTCGTCGGCCTCATTGCGTACTTTGAGCGTGAGCCGGAGCGGGCCATGCGCGAGTACCGCAAGGCGCTGGAGATGGACGGCAATTTCCTGCTGGCCCACTACTTTCTTGGCCAGGCCTGCGAATTGGCCGGCGATCTGCCCCATGCGGTCGAGTCGTTCCGGCGCGCGCTGGAGCTGTCTCCGGAGAGCCCGGAGATCGAGGCCGCGCTGGCCCGCGCCCTGGCGCTTTCCGGCGATCGCAGCCAGGCCGAAGAGATGCTGCGCGGGCTGGCCCGCAAAACCGCCAGCCACTATGTTTCGCCGGTGCTGATCGCCCAGGTGCTGCTCGCCCTCGAGAGCCGCGAAGCCGCCATCGAAGAGCTGCAGCGCGCCTGGACGCTGAAATCGACCGATCTCGTCTGGCTCAGGTTGCGGCCGGTCTTCGACGGCGTGCGTGCCGACCGCCGGGTCGAGGAGATCCTGGTCGCCACCGGCCTGGCCTGATCCGCGCGGCCGCGGACGCGGGAAAATTCGCGCATCCTGGATCGATTTCCCGCCCGGCGCAGCAACGCCGCGCCCGCCCCATGCCCTCCAACCAGGGGATGAACGCGCTCCGGCCCAGCCCTCGCGCCACCAAAACCGTGGTCTTCATCGCGGTCGCCGTCGTCACCAACAGCTTCGGCAACCTGATGCTGGCGCTGGGCATGGACCGCATGCCCGAGTTCACGCACGTTCCCTTCGTCCACTACCTGGCCGGCCTGCTGGCCAACCCGTTTCTGCTGCCCGGCGCCGCGCTCTCCGCCGTCTACACCCTGGCGCAGATTTCCCTCTTCAGCTGGGCCGACCTCAGCTTCGTGATTCCCTGCACCGCCGCGTCCTACATCATCACCACCCTGCTGGGCCAGTTCATCCTGGGCGAGCAGGTGGAGTGGGCGCGCTGGCTGGGCGTGCTCCTGATCACCTGCGGCGTGGTGCTGGTCGCCGAGACGCCGGTGGCCACCAAACCCCATCCCGCGGAGATCCGATGCTGAAGTGGGCCCTGATCCTGTTCACGGTCTTCGCCAGCTCCGGGGGCGACATCCTCTGCGCGCGCGGCATGGCCTCGGGCGGCGAGCTCAGCGACTTCGGACCCTCCGGCCTGGGGCGCGCCGTCCGCTACATCGTCACCCGGCGGATGGTCATCCTCGGCGGCCTTTGTTACGCCCTCGCCTTCTTCTCGCTGCTGGGCCTGCTCAGGGTGGCCGCGCTCAGCGTCGCCGTGCCCGCCACCGCGCTCAGTTTTGTGGTGGACACCATCGGGGCGCGCTACGTGCTCCGCGAGCATATTCCCTGGAAGCGCTGGGCGGGCGTCGCCTGCGTGACGGTGGGCGTGATCCTCACCGTCCGTTCCGGTCCGACATTGGCCACGGCACGGGTTCAGCATGCCCCGGCGCATGCCGTTGCGGGAGGCCGAGCCGGAGACCGCGCCGCTTCGGTGGTTCTGCCGTAGTTCCGGCGCACGGCGCCGGTCGAGACGCGTCGGCCCTGCATTTCATCCACGACAATTTCGCCTGCATCCATAAGACTCTACGGATCACTCCCGCGACGGCGGCTGGCCTCTCCGACCACGTTTGCTACGAGGAGATAGCTGGGCTGGCTGCGTAGCAGCATCGGCGGTATGAAGATCGTCGTGAGTCTCGCGTTGTTTTTTGCCTGCGCGTTGGGCGTATGGGCAATCAATGACTACCGCATCAACGAACAGATGAAGCGAGACTTTGTGCGGCAGGGCATGACCACTCTTGACTTCCGGCTTGATTCTGGAAAAACCGGACGGCTGGACACGATAGCGATGTGTAGCTATTACGAACGCCACGATGATGAGAGTGGAGCATTATCTTTCGTCTGCCTTGTCGGTTCAATCGCCTATTCCGGCGCAGATCGAAGACCACCAGCCCTGTGAAATCAAACTGAGACACTACCCCCACCCCCTCTGCTTGCATCCGGTATTTTCGCGCATGTATTCTCAACCCCTCCCCTGGTTGAGCTGAAATGCCGGCCCCCGCGGCTCGCTGAAGCGCAGCGCCCATTCTGATTCGCGAGCTATCGAAACTGGTCCCCTGAAACGTGGGTCTGTGGTGCGCGCCGGCCCGGGCGCAGCAGACCCCTGGAGACGGCGATGAGCATTCCCACCTACGAGCAATGGAAGCAGGAGACCACCCTGGGGATTCTGAAGCCGCGCAGCGGGGTCCTGCTGTCGCTGGATGCGGCCATCGACAAGTACAACAAGGCCAAAACCCAGGACAATCTGTGGGCGGTGAAGAACGCCTTTGAGAGCTGGAAGCGATCGAAGGGGAACCTGTGGCAGCAGAGCGACCGCAATAAGAACGGTGCGGTGACGAGGCTGGCTGCCGACCTGGACAAGGTCGACTCGCGCACCTACCAGATCACCCACATGAGCATGGAGGAGCTGCAGGCGCTCGAGTATGTGAAGGCCGAGCGCATGAAGACCATCCAGAAGCTCTTCCTCGACGCCCACGGCAATGCCAAGCCGGTGGTGTTCAAGGCCGCCAACCTGCAGAGCGCAGTGAAGAAAGCGGCCGAAAACGTCAAAGCCAAATCCTCCGCCGCCGTTCAGTCGATGCAGCACAAGCTTTCTTCGCAGCCGCGCACCGTGAAGCCCTTCACCGTGACCGGCATGGGAACCACGCCGGGAGGCCAGGGGATGGGCGTCAACCTGGGCCAGGGCCGCACCGCCAAAGACATCATCCAGGGCAAGCTGAACGAGCTGGTGCAGAAGTTTTTCGAGGTCGACAACCTGTCGCTGCTGGGTCCGCTCTCTTCGCTCGTCCTCTCCATCGTGGCGGAGTGCGCGGCCAGCGTGGCTCCGGTCATCGGGCACGTCAAGGACGGAGTGAGCGCGGTGAGCGACTGGATCGACACCGGCGTCGGCTACTATCACAAGGCCACCATCTCCCGCTGCAGCTATTCCATCGACCTGGGCGCTCCGGCGGCCGCGTTTGCCGCTCTGGAAAAGCTGCTGGGCGAGGAAGTGAAGAACTCCGCGATCAGCGCGGGCATCTCCACCACCTCCTTTGCGGTGAAAACCGGCATGGTGTTTGTGGATGGCGGCGCCATCAGCGGCCCGGTCACCGGAGCCATGGCCGCGCTGGCCGAGATCGCGCACAAGTTCTACCTGCTGGGCATGGAATACCGCGCGACCAAAGACGCCAACAAGGCGCTGAAGGCGGGCACGCTCGACATCACCCTCTTCCAGACCTATCCGCTGATGGGCTGCTACCTGCTGAACTGCGCCACCCTGAGCGACATCATCCCCATCAGCTGCTTTGCCACGCCGGGCTGGATGGATTACATCGAGCAGCTGAAGAAGGGCGCCATCGACAACATCGTCAAGCAGTCGGAAGCGCTGATCGACAAGTCGCCGTGGGAGATCAAGGACATGCCCAAGCGGCCGGTGGGATCGAGCGGCGGCATTCTCTCCGAGGCCATGCGCTACGGGAAGATGGGCTCCCCGCTGGCGGATCTCGCCGATCTGCGCAACATCGGGAAGACGAGCTGAGGGAGCATGCGATGAGGGCCAGAGTTCCAGGCATGCCGGGGCTTCGCGTTCTTTTTCTGGCCCTTGCGCTTGCGGCGGTAGCCCATGGGCAGCGGAGCGTCTCGTTCGCGACTGACGATGGCGGCCATATCTGCGCCGATCTTTATGGGCAGGGCAGCAAGGGCGTGGTGCTCGCTCACGGCGGCAGATTCACCAAAGAGAGCTGGCGGGACCAGGCGGCGGACCTCGTGTCGGCGGGATTTCAGGTGCTGGCCATCGACTTCAGAGGAATCGGCTGCTCGACCGGTCCGGGCCAGGCAGATTTCGACACCGCCCCGTTCGACAAGGATGTTCTCGCCGCGGTCCGAACCCTGAAAGCGAACGGCGCCACGACGGTGTCGATTGTCGGAGGCAGTTTTGGGGGCGCCGCGGCCGGGGATGCATCGATCCGGTCCGCGCCCGGGGAAATTGACCGCATCGTGTTTCTCGGCTCGGCGCCGAACCTTCCCGCGGAGGGGCTGAAATCGCGGGCGTTGTTTATCGTTGCGCGCGACGACCGCAGCGGCAGCGGATTGCGGCTCCCCGGCATCCAGGCGCAGTATGAACGGGCTCCGCAGCCAAAGCAGCTCATCGTGCTGGAAGGTTCTGCGCACGCTCAGTATCTGTTTCAGACCGATCAGGGCGCTCGCGTGATGCAGGAGATCGTGCGCTTCCTGTCGGCGCCCTAGCTGGCTCTCCATGTGGGAATCGTCCTGCGCAACTCGCAGTATTCACTCCATTTCGTGCTACACTCCACCTCGGGTTGACTGAGCGGAAATGAAGTACAGCGTCTTTGAACAAGCAGGCGTCGAGGCCAGGGCGGGCATAAAAGAGATCGATGCGACGATCGATCGGCTCAAAGCACAAAGGGAATTGCTGGAAGTGCTGGAGTCGGTTGTGCGCCAGGTGCTCACCGTTGTGCCCATGAGCACCGAGGTGATTCCAGCCCGGGCAATAGAAACGGTTGCTGTAGTGCCGGATGCTCCGGCCGCCGAGCAGCCGCCTGTCGCCGCCGCTCCGCCGGAGGGCAGGAGTGGTGCGTTGCGGATGGACGAATGGCCCGCCGGTTCTCCGTCACGGACGCCGCCCGACGACGCCTCTGAGCCGCCTTCGCTGGCGGATCTGATCTCGCACGGCAAGCCTCAGGCGCTTCGCGAGGAACGGTGGCCGACCTGGCCTCCGGACGACGAGCGCCGCATCAGGGACATTCTTTAGCGCTTCTGCGCCGGATGAGCGACGGCGGAAGCATTCGCTCGCTGCGCGCTGGAGCCGCGCGGACCTCGTAGGTGCCGCTCCTCAGCTCGGCCCGCCGCTCGCCGATCCTCCGTGCAGGCCCACCAGGATCAGCCCCGCGATCACCAGCCCCGTGCCCACCAGCTTGATCGCCAGCGCCCGCGCGGTGAAGTCTTCGCGGAACCAGCGGGGCCGCCAGGTGGTGATCGCGAAGGCGCCCAGGAAGATGACGACGTAGCGCACGCCGGAGATCGCCTCTACCAGAGACGGCGCGGTGCGGCTGACCGCGAAAACCACCAGGAACGAGCCCACCCCGGCGACCAGCCGATTCAGCATGTAACCGATTTTGCTGCGCGGGGGCGCCTGTTCGGAGTGCCGGAAAATTTGCCGCCTCCACGACGGGGGCACCAGCAGCGCGGCTGCGCCCACGAAGGTCCCGATGGTGAAAAACACGTAGCCGCTGACGAACTTCGCGTGGTTGAAGACGATCTTCTGGAGCACGTCGGTGAGCCCGAAGAGCACCGCCGCGGCGATCACGCGCGGCAGCATGCGCCGCAGCGGCAGCTTTTCCGCGAAGAACATGACGAATCCGCCCAGGGTCATCACCGCAAAGCCGGTCAGCTGTCCGGCAAAATGCAGCCCCAGAAGCGGAATGGAGAGCGCCATGGTGGCGACGGGGGTGAATCCGCCCATCGCCGCCAGTTCCTCCGAGGCTTCGCCGGCCTTGAGCGCCGCGTAGTAGAAGTAGCTGGCCAGCAGATCGCAGAAGCCGGCCACCAGCGCCAGCGCCGCGATCCGCCACGGCGGCATGTGAAAGCCGAAGGGGATGAGCAGCAGGCCGAAGATGCTGATGGCGCCCAGCCAGAAAACATACGAGAGCAGATTCTGCATGCCCCTGCGCTTCAGCAGAATCTTGTCCCAGACCAGCGAGATGCCGATGAGTCCATGGGCCACCATCGCGATCAGGACGCCGTTGAGCGCGACGGATTGGAGAAAGCCCATGCTGGTCTCGAGGGATCGGAATCACTTCCCCGGGGGTTGCGGTCTCTTTGTATGGATGCGCGCCGCGGCGCAGGTGCCCCGGTTTCCCTCCTCAGGCGGCTCCGTTGGCCGGCGGCTCAACGGTGACCAGGTAGGAGCCGCCGTAGAGGGCGACGCCGACCAGCATGATCAGCGGACCGCTCAGATAGATGGGGGCGTCGCGGATGAGCGCGCGCAGGAAGATCATCACCCCGATGCCGACGGCCAGGGTTACCAGCCCGCCGATGCGCAGGCCCTGCCGTTTCTGGATCGCCTCGAGCCGCGCCTCCTCGCGGAGAATCTGCAGCGCCCCCGCCGCGCCCGCGCCCTGCGCGTCAGCGAGTTTCTTCAGCATGTCGTTCCGGTAATAGGCCTCCCGCTCCTTGCGCCGCGCGTCGGCCCACGAAGAGACGGAAATCATGGTGAAGAGCGCGACGGCTCCCACCGCGAGAAAACCGAACAAGCCGATTGCTTCGAAACTGTCTGGCATCGCACCCTCCTTGCATGGCGACCGCTTTCCGTCGCTTCACCCGGTACGACCAGGGGAGGCGCGGCGCGGTTGCAAAATATTGGGCAAGCGTCCCGCGGAAACGGGGTCAGTCTCTATCGTGGAACATAATCGCCGTTAGGCCGGCTTCTGACAGACAGGTCAGGATGTCCACGCGGCGGTGAGATCGACGATTCTCGGACGCGGTCGCTGAATGGCTGGTAGATCCCAACATGGGCAACGCGAACGCGGCAGGAACTTCCCGGTCGGCGCAGGAGAGGCGGCTCCTTCGCGCGCCATGCCCTACTGAATGAGCCCGGATTTTGTATCGTCCGGAAACAAGTCGGTGGTTCTCGGACGGGGAGAGAGAAAATCGATGAGCGGAAGGTCAAGATGCGTCTTGCGATTGAGCATTTTGTCGTCCATCGAATAGAGTCGCTGGCAATGGAGTTCAAGCGCGGTAGCAATGTGGAAGCAGTCCCATTTGCGGCGGCGATTCTGTCCGATTTTTTCCTCGACGGTGAGGTCAGCCGGTTTCATCTTCTGAATCAGCTCTGCTTCTAATCGCGCGGCCGTCAATGCGACCTCGCGAGTGATCGTTTGAATTCTGGCAAGTTTGCTGATCTCAGCGCAGAGAGCGTCGGCCCTTCCGCCACCGCGGAATGCCTGAACTGCAACCTCCTGAACCGTAATGATGGAGGTGTAGATCTTTAACTTGTCGCGCTTCAGCTCACGCAAGAGTGCTCGGATCGATACTGCGCTCGGCTCACCGTTGAGAATCGCAAGGAAAACCGAAGTGTCGAAATAGCAGTCCGCCATCTAGTCTTCCTCGCGGGCCTGCTTTATCAGCGTTTCAAGGTCGGCCTTGAATACGTCTTTGTAGCTGCCGAACAACTCATCAAAGGCGGCTTCGTAATCGCGTTCGGTGTCTGGCTCGATGGACTCTACTACTACTTTCGGAGTGGTTACGCGATAATGTACCGCTCGCCCGGTAATGTGAACTTGCTTGCGAAACAGGCACGTCGCCTTGTCAACATCGGAGGACTTGAACTGTACCCGCCAGCGCTCCATATCGCTCAGGATCAGCTCTCCCCAGAAGCCCTTCTGTTGCTCGTCAAATGGATCGTAGTCAACAAGCTGGACCAATTTGCCATAAAGGGACACGCCCTCGACCTGAAAGGTAGGAACCTGGAGAGCTCGCAGAGTCTCCATGCCGGCGCTGCCAAAGGTCGCGCTCACCGGCTGTTCAGACCCAGGCCGGTCAATACGCACCTCAAGTTCCATTCGATCTCGGCGCTGCACCCTCGCGACTCTGGAAATGCGCCGCAAGATTGTCTGGTCCAAAGTTGTGTCGGGTTCGGGTACGCCCCGTTCGGACTCCAGGATGCTGAAGGTGCGGACGACTTGTTCGGCGGCCAGCAATCCAATTTGGATATTTGCTGTCATCGCAATAGGAAGTTCAACGCTTCCCGCGCGAAACACTTTTCCATCATCTTTCGCTATGACTTCTAATCCAAAATCGCCCGTAGGGACGGGTACACCGCGTTCGCGTTGTATGCGTCTTCCCGCCTCGGAGATCATCTGTCGGAGTTCATCCATGATGCTCAATACATCCGCGAGGGGAAGGCGATGCCGGTCCGCCAAACCTTTGGTCAGTCTGACCAAGATAATCGGGTCGTCGTTCAATTTCAGTTCTCCAGCCATTGCCGGCCACTCCTAATGCGCTGAGTGGGTCGTCTGGGATCGGTCTTGCGAGCATCGAAACCAGACCCAAAAGCCGCGCTCGTTTATGCGGCACGACTATCAACGACTTCCGACGCGCGGTCAACACACCCGTGCGGAACTTGATTCAGAAGCGAAATAGACGTGGGCCTCGAAAGTTCACAGCGATTCTATCTAAAGCATACTCGCCCAGATAGCCTGGAGGTATCTGCGCGAAGCCGGGTGGTAAACTGCGCCGATTCCGCGCATTACGAAGCGCAGGGAACGCCCAGGAGACCAGTCTCCCGGTTCTTGCTCCCTCGACAGAAAAAACGAAACCGCGCACCATAATGCCTGGTCGTACCGGACAGGAAACCGCCTGTGAACGTTCCTGCCAATCCCGACGAGGACCGCGCGCTGGTCAACCGGGTGCTGGCCGGCGAAACCGCTGCCTTCGAGGGGCTGGTGCGCCGCTGGCAGACGCCGCTGGTGAATCTCGCCTGGCGTTTTTGCCGCGACCGCGGACGCGCCGAGGAGCTGGCCCAGGAGGCCTTTCTGCGTGCCTTTCGCCATCTGGCGCAGTGGCGCGGCGAGGCTGCCTTCTCCACCTGGCTCTTCGCCCTCGCTGCCAATCTCTGCCGCACCGAGCTGCAGCGCGTTCCCGCAACCATGCTCTCGCTCGATGAGATTGCCGAGCCCGCCGAAGATCGCGATCCGGTTGCCGCGCTCGATGCCGGCCGCCAGGAGGAATCCATCCGCCGCGCGGTGCTGGCGCTGCCGCCGAAATACCGCGACGCCGTCATCCTCTACTACTTTCACGATCAGGACGTGCCCGCAGCCGCGCGCACGCTGGGCGTGCCCGAAGGCACGGTGAAGGCGCGGCTCTTTCGCGGGCGCGAGCTGCTGCGCAGCAAATTTTCCCGTCCACGCGCGCCGGCGGGAAACGCGAAACTCTCCGCGGCGCAACCCAGGGAGGCGAGATGAAGCGCAACCACCCCAATCCGGCACTGACTGATCTGCAGCTTGACGCCGCGCTCGGCTCCGAACAGGATCGCATTCTGCCCTCGTCGGGCTTCGCGGATGCGGTGATGGCCGCGGTGCGGCAGGAAGCCTCCGCGCCCGCGCCCATCCCGTTTCCATGGAAGCGCGCCCTGCCGGGGATGATCGCAGCGGTCCTGCTGCTGGGCGCCATGCTGGTCTTCGCCGCCCGGGCGTTCTGGCCGCTCATTCGCCAGGCAGCCGCTGCCCCGGCCGCTTCCGGCGCGGGATCCGCCCTCGCTCCGTTCCTGCGCAGCGCCGTCAACCCCACCGTGCTGTGGGGGATGGCCTCTGTGGCGGTGCCGCTGGTGTGTCTGCTGGCATTGCGGCGGACGATTTTCGGGCGATAGGCGGGGCGTGTTCCGGAAATACGCCGTTGACGCAAGGGGCTGCGAGAGACGCGGGTCGCTGGAACGACGATGCTACGGGAGGTCCAGGGTGATCCTGATGGCGGCGTCGATGCTGGCCATCTCAGCCCTGCCAAGCCTGCCCAGCAGATTCCGGAATCGGGTTTTGCTGATCGCCCTGATTTGCTCGCAGAGAGCAATGGACTCTAATGTGAGTCCAGCCACGCCGGCCTTAAAGCGAACGTGGCTGGGATAGATTCTTGTCTTGTTTGCAGCGTCGGTGAAGGGAATCACAACCACAACCGGGCTGTTTTTGTTAATCGCGTCTCTGCTGACAACGACAACCGGGCGAACTCCGCTCTGCTCAGACCCTTCGGTGGGCTGAAGGCTGGCCAGAAGAACGTCACCGCGCTGAACCGGCATCAACAAGGAATTCGTCCTCTGCTTCGCTCAGGTGATCTTCGCCCAAACCCAGAGCTTCCCAGTCGCTCTCCTCGAACTCCTCAGCCAGGAGACGAGCTTCCTTCTGGTAGCTGGCATCCTCAGCCATCGGCGCAAATGCAGCGTCGATCTGCCGGCGTCTGTACAGCTTCAAATACGCCCGGATCGCTGTTACGAAAAACTCGTTCAGCGTCACGCGGTTTGCTGCTCTTTCACAATCGACAAAACGCTTCGCCTGATCGTAGACGGCACGGGGGAGGCGCACGGTGGTTGCACGCGTTTCACGAGTGGCATGTGCCGGGGCCATCGTCATGTCCTCCTTCTTGGGTTTGCGAGCCTCATCGGCCCAAAGGCTTACACTCCTTAGACACCGAAATGCACCAAAAGATGCCTTCAAAATCCGCATCAGATGTGCCGTCGATTTTCTCTCTACTTCTCGATGTCAGAAGATGTTTCTCGCCTGTAAGGTTGGACACTACGCAGGACCGCAAAGAGTGTCAAGAAAACATTCGAGAATCAGGGCGAAATTGAGGCGAAAGCAGTATTACGCATGGCACCGGCTGTTGACCGGAAACGGAAGATTTCAGACGCAAAGGAACAACGTATAGAGTTGTCGATGCAGTCTGGCTGCCATGCTTTGCGCCGTTTTCTCATTGCTGACCCCTGTTCCCCGCTCGCTGTCCTATAATCGCTGCCAAATGTCCACCAGCCCTGCCCAGATCGCCTGGGTGCTCGTTGACGGCGCCAGCCGCAAAACGGGCGCCATCACGCATTCCCCGTTTACGGTGGGGCGACTGCCGGAGAACGATCTGGTGCTGAGCCATCCGTGGGTTTCGCGGCAGCATGCCGAACTGATCGTCGAAGACGGAAGCTGCTACATCGTCGACCGCGGCAGCCGTCACGGCACCTTCGTCAACGGCAAGCTGGCCCAGCCCCGCCAGCGCATCGGCTCCGAGGACAAGATCCAGTTCGGCGCGCTGGACGGGCCCACGCTGCGCCTGGGCGCGCCCGGCGCCGATATCGGCTCGACCATCCGCGACATCATCAGCCAGATCCCCGAAGTGGGCTCGGGCAGCGGCCTCGAGAAGCTGCGCTGGTTCTTCGAGTCGGCCAGGAAGCTGAAGACCTATGGCGCCGTCGACCAGATTCTCTCCGCGCTGCTGGAAACCACGCTGCAGTTGACCCACGTGGAACGCGGCTACGTCTTTCTGCGCAACGAGGCCGGCGAAATGGAGCTGGCCCAGGGCCGTGACGCCCGCGGCAACGCGCTCACCGACGACGGCACCCTCTCGCATGGAGCGATCCGCCAGGCGGTGAGCACCTCCAGCGAATACATTCTGACCGACACGCTGAGCGCCGACCCGCAGGCGCGCTCGGCGTCGATCGTCGCGCACAGCATCCGCACCGTGATTTGCATTCCGCTGCGCAAACATCGGCTGGGCGTGGCGGCCGGCGAAGGCGACCTGCTGGGGCTGCTCTATCTCGACAGCCGCTTCAAAGCGGGCAGCATGACGCAGGTCGACAACGATCTGGTGCGCACCATCGCCACCGACGCCGCCGCCCTCATCGACAACGCGCAGCTGGCCATCGCCGAAGAGCGCGAGCGCCGCTACCGCGAGGAACTGAGCATCGCGGCGGAGATTCAGCGCGGGCTGATGACCGCGCGCATGCCCGACCTGCCCTGGGCGCAGGTTTCCGCGCGCTCGGTTCCCTGCCGCGAGGTGGGCGGCGATTTCTTCGACGTCCTCGACGACGGCGAATACGTTTCGGTGGTGGTGGCCGACATCTCCGGCAAGGGCATCTCGGCGGCGATTCTGGCTTCGAATCTGCAGGGGCTGCTCTACTCGCACCTGGCCGCCCGCCGGCCGCTGGCGGCCATCGCCGAGGCGGTCAACCGCTACATCTGCGGCAAGAACATCGGCAAGTACGCGACCATGGCCATTCTGCGCCTCTCCGAGCGCGGCGAGCTGGAGTACATCAACTGCGGCCACGTGCCGCCCTATCTGTATTCGGGCGGCTGCGAGCGGCTGCGGGAAGCGAATCTGCCGGTGGGGCTGATCGAAGACGCCAGCTACCAGTCGCAGACCCTGCGCCTGGCGCCGGGCGCGCGCGTGCTGGTGGTCACCGACGGGGTCACCGAGTCGCAGAGCGGCGGCACATTCTTCGGCGAGGATCAGCTGGCGACCGAGCAGATGGCCGAGGCCTCGCTGGACGAGATCTGCGGCGTGGTGCAGAACTTCTGCGGCAGCCTCGCCGCGGAAGACGACTGCACGCTGGTCGATCTGCGCTACCTCAGCCAGCGCTAGGGCGTCACTCCACCCGCAGCGCCTGCATGGGATCGAGCCGCGATGCGCGCCACGCCGGAATCAGACATGCGGCGGCGGCCACCAGGATCAGCGCCACCGAGACCGCGCTGAAAATCTCCGGATCGAGCGGGCGGGTCTGGTACAGCATGGACTGGATCAGCTGCGTCACGCCCGCGCTTGCCGCCAGGCCCAACACGAGTCCGACCAGCGCCGGCCGCAGCCCATCGCTCAGCATGAGCGCCAACACCTGGCTGCGCTGCGCGCCGAGGGCGATGCGCACGCCGATTTCTGCCGTGCGCTGGGCGGCAAGATACGAGACCACTCCGAAGAGCCCCACCGCGGCCAGCACCAGCGAGACCAGCGCGAAGATGAGCAGCAGGGTCGCATCGAAGCTGGCATCGAGGGTCTGTTTGCCCAGCACCTGGTCCATGGTGAGGATGTCGGAGACCGGCAGATCGCGATCGAGCTGCTGAAAGATCTTCTGCACGGGGAGCGCGAAGCGGGTCACGTCGCCGCCGGAACGCACCGCCAGAGCCGCGCCCGACATAAAGTCTTTGCGATCGGTGGAGCTGAGCGCGTAGAGAGGGAAATACATCATCGGCGCCACCGGTTCTCCCGGCGAGAAGAGCGTATCGCCGACCACCCCGACGACGCGATAGGGCCGCGAGCCCCAGGTGAGCAGGATGTGGCCGATGGGGTCTTCGTGAGGAAAATATTGGCGCTGGAGAGCGCGGCTGATGATCACTTCGGTGGCAAGCCCAAGCTGCTGGTTGTCGTCGAAGGTGTGGCCGCTCGTGATGGGGATACCGATGGCAGAAAAATACCCCGGATCGACCCAGCGGTGCAGCGCGATCTGGCCGTGTCCCTGCGGCACCGGCGGACGCCCCTGGATGGCAAAGCCGTTGTCTCCGCCGTAGCCGTCGCCGGGCAGCGTGGTCACCAGTCCTGCTGCCTCGATGCCGGGATAGCTGCGGACCTTCGCCAGCAGATCCTGATAAAAGTGCACCGCGGCGGGGAAATCATAGCGCGCGGTGGGCAGAGAAAAATTCATGGTGAGCACATTGCTGGTGGCGCAGCCCAGATCGGCCGAGCGCAGCCGCGCATAGCTCTTCAGCAGCAGCCCGGCGCCGATCAGCAGCACCACCGTCAGCCCGACCTCGAGCGCCAGCAGCACGCGGCGCAGACGGGTGCGCGCGTGGCCGCCGCTGTAGGAACGCGACGACTCCTGCAGAACGCTCAGCAGCCGGTCGCTGCGGCTCGAAAACGCTGAGACCAGTCCGGCAAAGAGCGCGCTGAGCAAGATGAGCCCGGCGGTGAAGGCCAGCACCACGCCGTCGATATGAATCGCGTCGATGCGGGGCACGTCCTGGCGCAGGCTGACGAACCACTCCACCAGACCGTAAGCCAGCAGCACTCCCAGCGCGCCGCCGCCGGCGGAGAGCAGCAGGCTTTCCGTGAGGTGCTGCCGCAGCAGCTCGGCGCGGCTGCCGCCCAGCGCGGTGCGGATGGCCAGCTCGCGCCGCCGGCTGACCGAGCGCGCGACCAGCAGATTGGAGATGTTGAGGCACGCGATCAGCAGCACGCACCCCGTCGCGCCCAGCAGGATCATCAGCGGCGTGCGGATATCGCCGACGATCGACTCGAGCAGAAAGCGGCCGTTGGCGCTGGCGCTGACAAACGGATCGTCGCGATGGGCGTTGTGGATCCGCTGCGTGATGAGCGAAAGCTCCGAAACCGCCCCAGCCAGCGTGACGCCGGGTTTGAGACGCCCCACCGCCCGGAACTCGTGGTCGTCCAGCATCTGCATCTGCGCCGGGGTGTTCTCGTGCGATGCGGGCGTCCACAGCTGCACCGTGCTGTACGGGTACGCAAACCACGAGGGCATCACGCCGATCACTGTGTAGGGCCGCGCATCGAGCAGAATCTTTTGCCCCAGCACCGCGGGGCTGCCGCCGAAGCGCCGCTTCCACAGGCTCCAGCTCAGCAGAACCGTTCCATTGGCGGAAGGACTGTCATCGGACGCCGCGAAGTTGCGGCCCAGCGCCGGCTGCACGCCCAGAACCGGCAGCATGTTCCACGAAAACGTTGCCGCCTGCACGGTCTCCGGCAGCTGGCCGTTGGTGCCGGAGAGGTTATAGCCCGCAAAGCCGCTGACGGCCATGCCGGTGAAGCTGTGGCTCTGCTTCTGCCATTCGGCGAAGATTCCGGCTGCGTTCTGATTGAACGGGAAAGTATTGCCCAGGGTGTCCTCGTAGAGGCGCACCAGCCGCTGCGGATCCTGGAAGGGCAGCGGCTTGAGCAGAACGCTGCGCACCACCGTGAACAGCGCCACGTTGGCGCCGATGCCCAGCGCGATCACCAGAATGGACATCGCGGCAAAGCCCGGCGTGCGGCCCAGCGTGCGCGCGGCGTAGCGCAGGTCGCGGCCCAGGTTGGCGGCGAGCGCGATGCTGTTCTGCCGCCACAGGCGCTCGCGCAGCTGCTGCGGATTGCCGAACTTGATGTACGCGCGGCGCCGAGCCTCTTCGGGCGATTGCCCGCGCGCCAGGTTCTCCTCGATCTCCGCATCGAGGTGCAGCTCCATCTCCTGCCGCAGATCCTCATCGGCGCGGCGTCGGCGGAAAATTCGCAGCCAGCTCATTCGTTCTCTCCTTCGCGTCGGGCCAGCATCACGAATCCTGCCCCTGCTCGAGCGTCGTCTCGCCCATTACCCGTCCGATGGCGCGCGCCATCTGCCGCCAGCGATCGGTCTGCGCCGCCAGCTGCCGGCGCCCGCGCGGTGTGAGCCGGTAGAACTTCGCCTTGCGGTTGTTCTCGCTGGCGCCCCAGTACGAGGTCAGCCATCCCCGCTCCTCCAGCCGGTGCAGCGCAGGATAGAGCGAGCCCTGTTCCACCTCGAGCACGTTGTCTGAGGTGCGCTCGATCACCTTGGCGATGGTGTGCCCGTGCGCGTCGCCGGTGGCCAGCGTGCGCAGCACCATCATGTCCAGCGTTCCCCTCAGCATTTCCCCGTCCGGCTGACGCTTCGCCGTCATCCCCGCTCCTCCACTCGAAACTCTATGGGAGCCAGCATAGCACCCCTCGAATTTCTATGGGAAGAGCCGTCCGGTAAGATGAGAGCAGATCTCCCTGCGCTTTTTTTGGATTCCCGACCTTTCGTGCGCATCCTCCATGTCATCGGCAGTCTCTCTCCCGCGGACGGCGGCCCGCCCGAAGCCGTTCGCCAGCTGGCGCGCGCCTGGGGGCAAATCGGCGTGAGTGCGGAGCTGGCCTCGGTCGATGAGCCGAACGAGCCATTTCTCGCGAATATCCGGGTTCCGGTGCACGCGCTGGGGCAGCGACGGCTGGGCCGCTTCAGCTATTCACGGTTGCTCGCGCCCTGGCTCAGGGACAACGCCGGGCGCTTCGACGCCATCGTCGTCCACGGCATCTGGAGTTATCCGAATCTGGCGGTGCGGCGCGCGGCGCGGCGGGCGGGGAAACCCTGGGGCGTCTTTGTGCACGGCGCGCTCGATCCCTGGTTCAACCGCCAGTATCCGCTCAAACATCTGAAGAAGCGGCTCTACTGGCCGCTGCAATATCCGGTGCTGCGCGACGCGCGGGCCGTGTTCTTTACCACCGGGGCGGAGCGCGATCTGGCGGCGACGAGTTTTTCGCCGAACCAATGGAACGCGGTGGTGGTTCCCTACGGCATCAGCGAGCCGGAAGGCGATCCGCGCGCGCAGGCCGAGGCGTTTTTGGCGAAGTTCCTCGCCTTGCGCGGCCGCCGCTATCTCCTCTCTATGGGGCGGATTCACGAGAAGAAGGGCTGCGATCTGCTGCTCCAGGCCTTTGCGCGCGTAGCCGGCGAGGCGCCGGATCTGGATCTGGTGATCGCCGGTCCCGATCAGGTGGGCTGGCAGGCGACGCTCGAAGCAATGGCCGCGGACCTGGGCGTCGCGTCGCGCGTCCACTGGCCGGGCATGATCGCCGGCGACCTGAAGTGGGGCGCGCTGCGGTCGGCGGAAGCCTTTGTGCTGCCCTCGCACCAGGAAAACTTCGGCATCGCCGTCGTCGAGTCGCTCGCCGCGGGCCGGCCGGTGCTCATCAGCAACCAGGTGAACATCTGGCCGCAGATCGAGGCGGAAGGCGTGGGGCTGGTCGACGATGACACGCTCGACGGAACGGAACGGCTGCTGCGCCGCTGGCTGGCCATGCCGCCATCAGGGCGCGAGGCCATGGCCGCGCGGGCCCACCCCTGCTTCGTGAAGAACTACTCGATGAAGGAGACGGCGCTGGTGATCCGGGATCTCTTCGAGAGCGGCAAACTACCCGGTATGGCGTCTGTATCTCTCTGAATTAGAATATCTTAATCTTTCCCCTGCAGCATCTCCAGCAGATGGTCGAATTCCTCGAGCCGGGCGTATTCGATGATCACCCGGCCGCGCCCCTTGCGGTCCTCGACGTGGACTTTCATCCCCAGCGCCCGCTGCAGCAGCACTTCCACCTCGCGGACATTGGGGTCCACCGGCTTTTCGACCGGTTCGGCCGCCTTTTTCTTCTCTGGGTTCAACAGGTTCTGCACGTGCGTCTCGGTCTGGCGGACCGACAGCGAGAGGGCGGCGATCTTCTGCGCGGTGCGCAGGATGGTTTCCGGGTTTTCCAGAGCCAGCAGCGCCCGGGCGTGGCCAAAGGTGAGCGCGCCGGACTCCACCTGGCCCTGGACTTCAGCGGGTAAACGCAAGAGCCGCAAGAAGTTAGAGACGGAAGCGCGATCTTTGCCGGTGCGCTTCGCCATCTGCTCCTGGGTGAGCTGGAACTCCCGCGCCAGCCGCTCGTAGGCGCGCGCCTGCTCCATCGGGTTCAGGTCGGTGCGCTGCAGGTTCTCGACGATGGTCATCTCCATCGCCTGCTCGTCGGAGGCGTGGCGGACGATGGCCGGGATGGTCTCCTTGCCGAGGCGCTGGGTGGCGAGCCAGCGGCGTTCGCCGGCGATGAGCTGGAAGCGGCCGCCGGGGATCGGCCGGACGACAATCGGCTGGACTACCCCCGTCGCGCTGATCGAAGCCGCCAGCTCGTCGAGCTGGGTCTCATCGAAGTGGGTGCGCGTCTGGTAGGGGCTGCGGTCGATGTCGGCGACGGGGATCTCCCGCGGCTTGCCGGTCTCGACCGGTGCGGGCGGCGCTGGTTCGGCGACGGCCTGCACGCGGGGCAACAGGGATTCGAGTCCCTTGCCCAGGGCCTTGCGTTTCGGAGCTTCTGTAGCGGTTGGCATGGGTTTGAAAGACAGCGCTTCGGGGTTAGGGGTTAGGGTTTGGGAGGCAGCGGTTAGCAGTTAGAAGACAGCGTTTAGCGGTTAGCGTGTAGCGTTTAGGGTTGAGTGCCGGAGCTGGTCGGCATCTCGGCGATCGGAATCAGCGTTTGTTCCGGCAAGCCTAAACGCTAAGCCCTAAACGCTAGCCTTACCCGTACGGCCAAAAGCGCACGTTGACCTCCGGCCGGGTGGCGCGCGCGGTTTTGCGATCTTTGACGGCCGGGGACTCGACTCCGTTCCGGGAGAGCAGTTCGGTGGCCAGCTCGCGGTAGCTTTCAGCCCCCCTGGACTTCGGATCGTAGAGCAGCACCGGCTTGCCGTAGCTGGGCGCCTCGGCCAGGCGCACGTTGCGGGGGATGGTCGTGGTGAGCAGCTTTTCCTTGAAAAAGTCCTTTAGATTCTGCGCGACCTGCTGGGCGAGATTGGTGCGGTCGTCGAACATGGTGAGCAGAACCCCCTCGATCTCGAGGTCGGGATTGAAGGCCTCGCGCACCCGTTGCAGGGTCTGCACCAGCTCGCTGATCCCCTCGAGAGCGAAATACTCGGCCTGCATGGGGACGATCAGGCGATCGGCAGCCACCAGCGCGTTGAGCGTGAGCAGATCCAGCGCCGGCGGGCAATCGAGAACGATATAACTGTAGTCCTTTCTGGCCTTCTCGAGCGCCTCGCGCAGCCGGTAGGTGCGGCGCTCCATCTGGATCAGCTCGACGTTGGCCCCGGTCAGGTTCTTGTGCGAGGGGACGAGCTTAAGGGTCGCGATCTCGGTGGGCAGGGCGACTTCCTCAATGGTGGCCTCGCCCATCAGCACTTCGTAGGAGGAACGCCGCTCGCCGTCGCGGGTGACCCCGTACCCCCCGCTGGAGTTGGCCTGGGGATCGCAGTCGACCAGCAGGACGCTGAGCCCCTCCATCGCCAGGGCCGCGGAAAGATTGATGGCGGTGGTGGTTTTGCCGACCCCACCCTTCTGATTGACGACCGCCAGGACTCTTCCCATGAAGAGCAAGACTACCGGGTGCGGGCCGGGATCGCAACGGAAAGCGCCTGTGCGAAATGGGGACAGATTTGTGGAAGGCGCTGTTTTTGCTCCCGGAGGGCCCAGGCTAAGCCTTGGAAACCGTGAGAGATGCACGCGTGCTTCCAATGCGACGAAATGGTTGCAGAAAAATGAGCCGCGTGGAAAAAGAGGTACCGAAGTCACCGTTTTT
>DATJQW010000079.1:0-5208 GCA_035505395.1 Acidobacteriaceae bacterium | reverse complement strand
TGGATGGGTGCGTGAGCCGGGAGGTGCTGGAGCCGTTCGACCATCAGAACCTGAACGCGCTGGGGGTTTTTCAGAATCGCGTGCCGACGACAGAGAATCTGACTATCGAGGTGGAGCGGCGGCTGCGGAAGGCGCTGCGTTCGGATTTGTCGCTGCGGGTGAGAGTGGAAGAGACGTCGAAGAATTTTTTTGAGTACAGCGGTTAGGGATCAGGGATTAAGGGAGCACAGGACATGGGACGAGGGACACACGCGGTAATGCCGGCACGGGAAAAACTCGATAAAGAGATCATGGGCCGGACCGGACTTCACCCCGCAACGCCAACAGCGGGCGTGGTGGGGACCCCGGGGCTGGAGAACGTCTCGACACAGGAGATTTATCGCGAGATCATTCGCCGGTACGACGCCGATCCGACGCGGGATGGGCTGGAGCGGACGCCGGAGCGGATGGAGAAGGCGATCGAATTTCTGACCAAAGGATACCAGGAAGACGCGAGCGCGATTCTGCGCGGGGCGATGTTCGATGTGGCCTACGACGAGATGGTGATCGTGAAAGACATCGAGATGTATTCGCTGTGCGAGCACCACATGCTGCCGTTCTTCGGCAAGGTGCACATCGCGTACATTCCGGACGGCAAGGTGATCGGCCTGAGCAAAATGCCGCGGCTGGTGGAGGTGTTCGCGCGGCGGCTGCAGGTGCAGGAGCGGCTGACGCGGCAGATTGCCGAGGCCATTCAGGAGGCGATCCATCCGCAGGGTGTGGGGGTGGTGATCGAGGCGCGGCACCTGTGCATGATGATGCGCGGGGTGGAGAAGCAGAACTCGTCGACGGTGACGTCGGCGATGCTGGGCGTGTTCCAGAAGCAGAACACGCGCAATGAATTTCTGGCGCTGATTCGGGAGCGGGCGGCGTCGGCGCTGTGAGCGATCAGTGAACTGCGATCAGGGAGCATGCGCCGGCGTTGCTGCCTGGGCCGGAAAAGCGTGGCGGTTTATTGTAGTTTGAGTGAACGGGCTTCTGATCATCGACAAACCAGGCGGGATGACGTCGCATGACGTGGTGGCGCGGGTGCGGCGGGCGACGGGCGAGCAGTCGGTTGGACACCTGGGAACGCTGGACCCGATGGCGACGGGCGTGCTGCCGCTGCTGCTGGGGAAGTACACGCGGCTGGCGCAGTTTCTGAACGCGAGTGAGAAGGCGTATACGGGGGCGATCCGGTTTGGGTTCGCGACGGATACCTACGACGCGGAGGGGACTCCTGCCGGGGGCGTTGTTTCTCCAGATCTAAGCATGGAAAAAGTCAGGGCCGCGGCGGCGCGGTTTGTGGGGGAGATCGAGCAGATGCCGCCGCCGTATTCCGCCAAGAAAATCGACGGCAAGCCGGCGTACAAGCTGGCGCGGGAAGGCAGGACGCCGGAGCTGAAGCCGGTGCGAATCGTGGTGGACGCGTTTGAGATTGAGAGCGTGGAAGGGGAGACCGTGCGGTTCGCGATGCGGATTTCGGCGGGCGGGTACGTGCGGTCGATTGCGCATGAGATGGGGCAGGCGCTGGGATGCGGGGCGCACCTGAGCAGTCTGCGGAGAACGGCGGCGGGGCCGTTCACGCTGGAGCAGGCGGTGACGGTGGACGATATGGACTCACTGGCCGGTGAGCAAGAACTCGAGGCGCGGATGGTGCATCCGCGGGCGCTGTTGCCGGAGATGCCGGCGGTGACCGCGGACGAGGCGACGCTGGGGCGGATTCGCAACGGGATGCAGGTGAATCTGCCGGAGTATTCGGGGGCGGCGATGGTGAAGATTTTCGCGGGGCAGCGGGAGTTGGCGGCGATTGGGCGGCGGGTGGCGGGGACGCTGTTTCAGCCGTTCGTGGTGCTGCTGTAGCCGGGACCTTTACCACCGAGGGCACAGGGAGCACGGAGTAAGCCGCGGGTGGCGAAGCGATTGCTCGGGCAACGCTCTTCGACTTCGCTGCCACCTTGTGCGTGGCCAATTCCGCTCACGATGAGAAGCCGGCTATTTGCGGAGCATGGGGAGCAGGAGTGGGAGGAAGTGATCGGCGAGAAGCTGGTCGCCCTGGGCGGTGGGATGGACGCCGTCGTCCTGGATGGCGCCGGGAACGGTGTAGATGTTGGCGTAGAGCATGGGCAGCAGGGGCACGCGGTATTTGGCGGCGGCGAGGCGGTAGGTCTCGTCGAACTGGCGAATGTAGTCGGGGCCGTAGTTGGGTGGGAGGGTGATGCCGGCGAGCAGGACCCGGCTGCCGGAGTGGAGCAGGGTGGAGACGATGAGGTCGAGGTTGCGGCGGGTGTCGGCGATGGGGACGCCGCGGAGGCCGTCGTTGCCGCCGAATTCGACGATAACGATGGCGGGGTGGAGCGCGAGGATCTCCTGAAGGCGGTCGACGCCGTCTTTGCTGGTGTTGCCGCTGATGCCGGAGTTGACGACGCGGTAGCGGTAGCCGCGGGCGTCCAGATCATGCTGAAGATCGTCAGGATAAGTACGGCCGGGCGCGACGCCGTAGCCGGCAGTGATGCTGTCTCCGAAACAATCGAGGACGGGTGCGCGTGGAGCGGGAGCGGGAACGCCGGGACGCGGAGCAGCGTACGTTAAAGGAGCGAGAAGCAGCAGTGCGGCGGCAGCAATCGCGTAACGGCGAAGCACATCTTTAGCTTAGCAATGAGAGGATGAAGGCACAGGAGCGGGAATGATTGAGGTGCGTGGGCTGAAGAAGTCGATCCGAAACGGCGCGCGGAGGGTGGAGATTCTGCGCGGGATCGACCTGACGATTCCGAAGGGGCAGTTTGCGGCGATTATGGGGGCAAGTGGCAGCGGAAAGAGCACCCTGCTGGGGCTGCTGGCGGGGCTGGATTCACCGAGCGAAGGTGAGGTGATCCTGGATGGGATGTCGATTGGAAATCTCGAAGAGGATCGGCTGGCCGAGGTGCGGGGAAGGCGGATTGGGTTTGTGTTCCAGTCGTACCAGCTGATTCCGACGTTGACGGCGCTGGAAAACGTGATGCTGCCGCATGAGCTGAACGCGAACGGGGATGCGCGGCGGAAGGCCGAGTCGCTGCTGGAGGCGGTGGGGCTGAAGGAGCGGCTGCATCATTATCCGGTGCAGCTTTCGGGCGGAGAGCAGCAGCGGGTGGCGCTGGCGCGTGCGTTTGTGCTGGAGCCGCCGGTTGTGCTGGCCGATGAGCCGACCGGAAATCTGGATTCGGCGAATGGGCAGCATGTGCTGGAACTGCTGGTGGAGCGGCAGCGGGAATCGGGCACGACGCTGGTGCTGGTGACGCACGATGCGCAGGTTGCAGCGCGGGCCGATCGCAGGATTCAGCTGCGGGATGGGCTGGTGGTAGCCGATGATGGACTGGCCGTCGAGACAAGTGGACCACTGGCCAATGACCTCGCGGATAAGGAATCGGGGCGATGAATTCGAATCGGGAAAAGCCTGCGCTCAGGTGGACGACGGCGGCGAAGATCGCGTGGCGCGAGCTGCGCGCGGGGAAGGCGAAGTTTCTCTTCGTGCTGCTCTCGGTTGCGGTGGGTGTGGCGGCGCTGACGGGGGTGCGCGGGTTCAGCCAGTCGTTTTCCCGGGCGCTGCTGGAGCAGGCGCGAAGCATCATGGCGGGAGATTTGTCGGCGCGGATGTTCCGGCAGGCGACGCCAACGGAGACGAAGCAGCTGGACGCGCTGGCAAGCCAGGGCGTGAGGCGGACGCAGGTGACGGAGACGCTGTCGATGGCGATGGCAAAGGGCGATCCGGTGCCGCTGCTGGTGTCGCTGAAAGCCGTCGATCCGACGGAGTATCCGTTTTGCGGGACGGTGGTGCTGGCGCCCGCGGGGAATCTTCGCGGTGTGCTGACGAACTCGACGGTAGTGGTGGATGACAATCTGCTGGTGCGGCTGCGGGCGAAGGTCGGCGACGAGCTGAAGATCGGCGACGAGTGGTTCCGGATTGCGGCCGTGATCGAGAAAGAGCCGGACCGCATGACTGCGGGTGTGGGACTGGGGCCGCGGGTGATGATGACGCGGGCGGCGATGGATGCAACGGGGCTGCTGCAGCCGGGGAGCCGTGCGACGGAACGGTATCTGTTCGCCATTGGCGACAAGCAGAGCGTGGCACAGGTGCGGGCGGAGATCGAGAAGATCCTGCCGGATGCGCAGGTGACGGATTTCCGCGAGACCAGCCCGGCGCTGAGCGAGGGGGTGGATCGGGCAACGGGGCTGCTGAGCCTGATTTGCCTGGTGGCGATGGTGCTGGGGGCGATCGGCGTGGCGATGGCGATGCGCGCGCACCTGCAGCAGCGGATCGAGATTCTCGCGATCATGAAGTCGATTGGGGCAAAGTCGTCGGATATTTTGCGGATCTATTTGATACAGACACTGTTGCTTGGTGTGGTTGGCGCGCTGATCGGGGTGGTGCTGGGGCTCGGGGTGGAGTATGCGTTTCCGGTAGTGCTGGGCAGGCTGCTGCCGCTGCGGCCGGAAATCCGGCTGCCGCTGAGTCCGGTGCTGGCCGCGCTGGGGACCGGGATTCTGACGACGCTGCTGTTTTGTCTGCCGCCGCTGCTCGATGTGCGGAATGTGCGGCCGAGCCTGGTGCTGCGGCGCATGGTGGAATCGGGCAACGGCGGGGGTGTGCGGGGTTGGCTGAAGGAACACAAGCTGCAGCTGGCATCGATTGTAGTGATCCTGCTTGGGCTGGGCGGGATTGCGGCGGCGCTGGCGGATTCGATGCTGGTGGGAAAGTGGTTTGCGATTTGCCTGGCGGCGCTGCTGGTGTTCATTTTGGGGCTTTCGGCACTGACGCTGCGGACGCTTCGGGCGTTTTTGTCACGGACACGGTTACATTTGCACTCGGCGCTGCGGCATGGGCTGGCGAATCTGTACCGGCCGGGGAATCAGTCGGCGGCGGTGCTGGCGGCGCTGGGCACGGGTGTGATGCTGATCCTGAGCGTTTTCCTGATGCAGCGGTCGATTGTGAATGCGCTGCATGAGGATGTGAAGCCGGACACGCCGAATCTGTTTCTCATCGATATGAGCGCGGACGAGCTGCCGGGAATCCGAGCGGAACTGAAGAAGCAGCCGGGCGTGATCGGGGATATGGAGGCAATTCCGATCGTTTCGGCGCGGCTGGAGTCGATTGACGGCGTGAAGGCCGACGATCTGAAGGTGAAGAATTATCCGAAACGGATGCTGAGGAAT
>DATJQW010000078.1:0-8574 GCA_035505395.1 Acidobacteriaceae bacterium | reverse complement strand
CGCTGTCAGGTGACGGAGTCGGTCTAATACCGAACATATCTGTCTGATAGCGAACATAAAAATCGGGTTCCGATTCATATAATCCGCAACTGAAACGTCCCCGGATTTTCTGCTTCAGGGCATAGACTTTTTGCTGGGGTTCAGCATTGTCCTTGTTCACTGAAGAGCAAGGGAGATATGGCCCAAAATCGATCTGAGAATCTCCTGCTGGAGACCCTCCCCCAACCCTATCGAAGCTCAATCTGTTCCCGTCTGGAGGAAGTAGTACTTCCGGCGGGGACGGTGCTGTTCGAAGCGGAAGAAGTACCGCGCTACGCATGGTTCATCACGGCGGGGCTGGCCTCGAAGATGGTGGCGATGGCCGACGGGCGGAGCGCGGAGATCAGCATGTGCGGGAACGAAGGGGTGGTTCCCTCGTGGCATCTGCTGGGCGGGATGGCCCAGGGTCCGACGCGATGCGTGGTGCAGATGGAAATGAAGGCGCTGCGGATGCCCTTCCCGGAGCTGCAGAGGGAGATGCAGCGGCAGGAGCCGCTGCGGCAGCTGGTAATGCGGGGGGTGCAGCGGCGGTGCATGATTCTGTCGCAGAACGCGGCCTGCAACCGGCTGCACGATGCCGAGCAGCGGCTGGCGCGGTGGCTGCTGACGGCAAGGGACCTGACGGGAACGAACAGCGTGTCGCTGAGCCAGGGATTTCTCGCGGACATCCTTGGGTCGCGGCGGACGACGGTGACGCTGGCGGCGGGGGTGCTGCGAAGGCGGAAACTGATCTCGTACCGGCGGGGGCAGATCCAGATCCTGGACCACGAGAAGCTGAAGAGCGCGGCGTGCGAGTGCTACGAGACGGTGCGGGGACTGTTCCGGAATTTTTACGGGTAGGGATGGTTCGTTCCCACCCGGGAACGAAGTCCCCAGTTGCCGGTTGCCAGTCCCCAGCCGGATCCTTCCTGCCTTGTAGTACGCAGAATACGTGACAAGGAATGCCGCCGGGATGGGAACCGTTCAGCCGCTTCAGGCGATCGCGGGCGCGGGTGGGGCGAGGGTGCGGGCGGGAAGAAAGACGCGAAGGCAGGCGCCGCGCAGACCGGGATCGCCGCTCTCGGCAAGCCGGATGGCGCCGCCGTGCTTCTGCACAATGCCCATGCTGACCCAGAGGCCGAGGCCGGTGCCGTCGGCTCCCTTGGTGGTGAAAAACGGCTGAAAGATGCGGGAGGCGGCGTCGGGAGAGATGCCGGGGCCGCTGTCGGCGACCTCGACGATGGCGCCCGCGCCGTCCAGCTCGCCGGCGTCGGCCTTCTCCATGCGAATGCGGATGCGGCCTTTGGGGCCGGCGGCTTCCATGGCGTTGACGATGAGGTTGGTAAAGACCTGGCGCAGCTCGGCGGGGTAGCCCTCGACAAAGAGAGAGCCGTCGGGGTGGGCGTCGACGCGAATGCCCTGGTGCTGCAGGCGGCGGTCGAGCAGGAGCAGGACGCCCTCAATGAGCTCGCCCAGGTCGACGCGCACGGGGGTGCGCGGCTCGCGATAGAGGCTGAGCAGGGTGCGGCTGATCTGCATGGTGCGGCTGAGCTCCTGCTGAGCGAGGCGGAGGTATTCGGCGCGCTGGGCGGGATCGGCCTCGTCGCCGATGAGGAAGTGGAGGTTGGCGACCGAGTCGAGGGGATTGTGGATCTCGTGGGCGATGCTGGCGGCGAGGCGGCCGGCGACGGCGAGTTTCTCCGAAGCGATGAGCGCGGACTCCATGCGGCGCTCCTCGGTGACATCGCGGAAGACGAGGACGACGCCGATGATTTCGCCGGAGCCGCTGGCGATGGGAGCGGCGCTGTCGTCGATGACGTACTCCCGGCCGTCGCGGCCGATGAGCAGGGTGTGATTGGCGAGGCCGATGACGTGGCGCAGGCGAAGGACCTTCTCGACGGGATTGTCGACGGGCTGCCGGGTGGTCTCGTGGACGATGCGGAAGATTTCAACGAGGGGATGGCCTTTGGCTTCGGCGAGGGTCCAGCCGGTCAGGCGGGCGGCGACGGCGTTCATAAAGGAGACGCCGCCGTGGAGGTCGCAGGCGATGACCGCGTCGCCGATGGATTCGAGGGTGGTCTGGAACCACTGCTGGCTCTCGAAGAGCTCTTCGGAGCGCTGGGTGATCTGATCGATGCTGAGCTGATAGCTGCCGGAGACGGCGCGGACGTGATGGCGGGTAAACAGGGCGAGAAAGATCCCGATGAGGAGGGCGGAGGCGAGCAGGGAGACGATCTCGCGGCGCTGGAGGGCCCGGGCGCGGAGGTACTGGGCTTCGCGCAGGGTGGATTCATGGAGCAGCATGCCGTGGGTGGTGGCGCGGATAGCGTCCATGAGGTCTTTGCCGTGCCGGTCGAGGCGAGGATCGGCGGGCGCGCTGCCGGAGAGCACGGAGTTGGCGAAGTTGAGCCAGGCAGCGTAGCGGCTGCGGAGCTGGCGGAGGGAATCGCTCTGGACGGGATCGAAGGCGACGAGGTTGTGCAGCGATCCGAACTCGATCTGGATGGGGCCGGCGGCAGCCTGCCAGGGAGCGAGCATGACGGGATCGTGGGTGAGCTGAAATCCGCGCAGCCCCGTTTCCTGGTCGATGAGGTGGCCCTGGAGGATGTCGAGCTGGGCACTGACCCGGTCGCTGTGGTCGAGCTGGCGCTGGGCGCCGATGGCGGCGAGAATCTGCCAGGCCATAAGACCGGCCATGAGGACCAGGAGCAGGATGGGCAGAGTGACGAGCTGACGAACGGTGCGATGGAACTGCGGAGGGTTCACGCGGGATCTCCGGAGGCGGATGCGCCGGCGGTTGCGAGCATGAGGCGGAGTTTGCTGAGGAGCTGGAGCGGGCCCTCGCCCTTGAGGAGGGTGACATCGGCCAGCGCGACCACCTCCGCGGGCAGGTTGATGTACGCGGAGAGCAGCATGATGGGGACGTGGGGGCGTTCGCGGCGCATGGCCTGGGCGACGGCGCCGCCGTCCATCTCGGGCATGTAGTAGTCGAGCACGACGCCGTCGACGATCTCGGTGCGGAACAGAGATAGGCCGGTGAGGCCGTCGGTGGCGGTGAGCACGCGAAATCCAGCGCGCTCCAGAACGGTGCGGCGAATCTGGAGGCCGAGCGCCTCGTCGTCGATGCAGAGAATGATGGGACTGCTGGCGGACACGAAATCTGGTCTCAAATGCCCGGGGCCTGGGGAAGCAATCGGCGTCGAGCAGCCTTGAGGCAGCCGGGAAAAATGGCCGACAAACTTGGGGGAGTATAGCATTCGCGGGCCACGCAAAGGTAAGGAAAAGATGGCGGTTGGGGGGTGGAATTGGTGCGGATGGCCCGGCCGGATGGAGTAGCCAACGAGGTACCCGGGGCCCCGGGTGGAATTCACGGAACGTTTGCATTCTGTTTGCCCCGTCGCGATAGGCTGGTGGCGGAGCGGGCCCGATTTTTCGGCCGCGCGGGAAAGGACCAATCGCTTGAGCCAGACAATTTTTGTGCTTGAGGACGACGCGGACATTGCGCGGCTGATCCAGCATCACCTGGAGGCCGCGGGGTTCCAGGCGCGGGTGTACGGAGCGCCGGGAGGGCTGGTTCCGGATGCGGAGCGGCAGGCGCCGGCGCTGTTCCTGCTGGACATCATGGTGCCGGGCGGGGACGGGCTGGATTTGTGCCGGCGGCTGAGGAATCACTCGTCGCTGAGCACCATCCCGATCATCTTTGTGACGGCACGGGCGGGAGAAAACGACCGGGTGCTGGGGCTGGAGCTGGGTGCGGACGATTACATCACCAAGCCGTTTGCGCCGCGGGAGCTGCTGGCGCGGGTGAAGGCGGTGCTGCGGCGCTTCGAGCGGCCGGCGCCAACCTCGGCGGTCGCTTTCGAGGACGTGGAAATCGACGCCAGCGCGATGCAGCTGAAGGTGCGGGGCGAGCTGACGACGACTACGGCGACGGAATTTCGGCTGCTGGACTACCTGGCGCGGCACCCAGGGCGGGTCTTCAGCCGCGACCATCTGCTGGACGCGGTGTGGGGCGATGCGCGCTTCGTCACGCCGCGATCGGTCGACGTCTACGTGCGGCGCATCCGGGAAAAGATCGAGAGCGATCCGGAGAACCCCCGGTACCTGAAGACGGTGCGGGGCGCCGGATATCGATTCGAGATCCCGAAGGCGATGGAGCGGGCGGCAGCGGCGGCGAGCTGAGGGTGAGCCAGCCCCCAGTTGCCAGTCCCCAGTGGCCAGTTGCCAGTTCCAAGTTGGCAGTTGCCGGGGGAGCGTCCCACCCGGTTGCTGAGTGGGGGACAAGCGTAGGGCAACCGGGGCCATTGGGATGTGCTTTCCGACGTCTGCCAAAACCGGGCGGATGTGGGGTACCCGGCACCCGGCATAGGATGGTGCCATGACGATTCAGGAGCTGTTGCGGCTGGAGTTCGACGAGGAAGCGGCGAGCACGCGGAAGATGCTGGAACGGGTTCCGGAAGCGAGCCTGGGCTGGAAGCCGCATGAGAAGTCGATGACCCTGGGGCGCCTGGCCTCGCATGTGGCGGATCTGCCGAACCGGTGCGCGGCGATTGTCGACCACGACGAGCTGGTGCGGCCGGTGAACTACACACCATTTGCGGCAGGATCGGCGAAGGAGCTGGTGGAGCGCTTCGACAGCGCGAGCGCGGAGGCGCGAAGAGCGCTCGGGGAGCTCGGCGACGAACAACTGGCGGCGACGTGGACGATCAAGTTTGGCGAGCGCACGATCGCTTCGCTGCCCCGAGCGATGGCGCTGCGGCGGGTGTTTCTGGATCACCTGATCCATCATCGCGGACAATTGAGCGTGTATCTGCGGCTGCTCGACGTGCCGGTGCCGGGGATGTACGGGCCGTCGGCCGACGACGCGCGATGAACCGGCCGGACTCTGCGCGTGAAAATGGTGTAATGGCAGCATCCAGGAAGGGTGCGTGACAGGCAGAGTCTTCTCAAAACTGCTGTTTTCGTTTGTGGTGGTGCTGTGCCTCTGCACAGGGGTGCTGGATCTTTCTTTCCGCAACATCGTGGACCACTCGCTGCACGAGGAAGCGCGGGTGGCGCAGATGGGCCCGGCGCAGGAAGCGGCGGCGCTGCACATTCTGCGGCGCGACCTGCTGACCGCTTCTCTGCTGTCTCTGGTGCTGGCGACGCTGGTTTCGGCGTGGATTGCGCGGCGGATGGCTTCGCGGCTGCGCCGCATCGTGGCATTTTCGAGCCGGATCGCGGCGGGTGATTTCACCGCGCGCATCGAGGAAGAAGACGGGGACGAGATCGGGGAAGTGGCGCGCGCGCTGGACGCGACGGCGGTGCGGCTGGAGCGGTCGTTCCAGGCGCTGGAGAGCAAGCAGCGGGAGCTGGCGGCGCTGCTGGACTCGATGCAGGAGGCCGTGGTGGCCGTGGACGCGGCGTCGCAGGTGAGCTGGTCGAATGCGGTGATGCAGCGGATCGCGCCGGGAGCGGCACGCGCGGGGCGGGCGCTGGTGATGACGGTGCGCGATCCGGAGGTGCTGGCCTGCGTGGAAACGGCGCTGCGGGAGCGGCGAATCCGGAGCGGCAAGGCGACGGGGATGGTGCCGGGGCGTGCGTATGAGGTGAGCGCGGCGCCGACGCCGGACGGCGGCGCAGTGGCGGTGCTGCACGACGTGACGGAGATCGAGCGGGCGGAGAAGACGCGGCGGGATTTCATCGCCAACGTGTCGCACGAGCTGCGCACGCCGCTGACGTCGATTTCCGGTTACGTGGAGACGCTGCTGGAAGACGAGAAGCGGCTCTCGGAGCACGCGCGGGAGTTCATGGCGATCATCCTGAAGAACGCGCGGCGAGTGAACCGGCTGACCGAGGATCTGTTGGCGCTGGCGCAGGTGGAATCGGGAGAGCACAAGCTGAAGGTGCAGCCGGTGCGGGCGTCGGCGCTGGTGGAGGACGCGATCGAATCGCTGGCCGGGCTGGTGGTGGAATCCGACGTGACGCTGGAGGCGGGCGCGACGACGGATGCGCCGGTGCTGGCCGACGTGGACGCGATGACCCAGGTGTTCGGAAACCTGATCGAGAACGCGGTGAAATACGGCGGAGCGGGTGGACGGGTGATGGTGGGAGCGCGCCCCATCGAGGACGCGGTCGAGTTCTTCGTGCAGGACTTCGGGCAGGGAATCCCGAGCGAGCATCTGGGGCGAATCTTCGAGCGATTTTATCGGGTGGACAAGGCGCGGTCGCGGGAGTCGGGGGGAACGGGGCTGGGGCTGGCGATCGTGAAGCACATCGTGCTGGCGCACGCAGGGACGATCCGGGCAGAGAGCGAGATGGGGGCAGGGTCGACGTTTTTGTTCACGCTGCCGCTGGCGCCGATCGGGACAGGGACGGGTGCGGAGAAGGAAACCTCCAGGGTTGCCCCGCACTGAATCACCCGGCACTACAATGAACTATGCCCACCAGGACTGTGCATGCTGTCTGCTCGCACGACTGTCCGGATTCGTGCGGAGTGCTGGTCACGATCGACGAGGGCGGGCGCGCGACCAAAGTCCAGGGCGATCCGAAGCATCCGGTGACGCGCGGATTTCTGTGCGGCAAAGTGGCGAAGTATCTGGACAGGGTGTATGCGCCGGACCGGCTGCTCTACCCAATGCGGCGGCGGGCGGGCGTGGCCAAAGGCGCGCTGGAGCGGGGACGCGAGGCGGAAGCGTTCGAGCGGATCAGCTGGGATGAGGCGCTGGAGACGATTGCGAAGCGCCTCGAGGAAATTTCCGGCAAATATGGGCCGGAGTCGATCCTGCCCTACTCGTACGCGGGAACGATCGGGGTGCTGGGCTACGGATCGATGGACCGGCGATTCTTCTACCGGCTGGGAGCGTCGCAGCTGGACCGGACGATCTGCGCGACCACCGGCGGCGAGGCGCTGCTCTCGGTATACGGGCGGAAGCTGGGCACGGACACCGAAGCGTTCCGGCACGCGAAGCTGATCCTGGCGTGGGCGGCGAACGTTCACGGGAACAACATCCATCTGTGGCCTTTCATCGAAGAGGCGCGGCGCCATGGGGCGCGGCTGATCGTGATCGATCCCTACCCGACGCGGACGGCGCGGGCTGCGGACTGGCATCTGGCGATTCGGCCGGGAACGGATTCGGCGCTGGCGCTGGGAATAATGCACATCCTGGTGCGCGACGGGCTCGACGACCGCGAATATGTGGAGCGGTGGACGCACGGCTTCGAACAGCTGCGGGAGCGCATCGCGGAGTATCCGCCGGAGCGGGTGGCGGCGCTGACGGGGATTGCCATCGAGGACATCGAGAAGCTGGCGCGCGAGTACGGGACAACGCAGCCGGCGGTGATCCGGGTGAATTACGGCGTGCAGCGCAGCGAAAACGGCGGCGCGGCGATGCGGGCGATCGCCATGCTGCCGGCGCTGACAGGGGCGTGGAAGCAGCTGGGCGGAGGATTGCAGCTCTCGACGAGCTCGGCGTTTCGCTGGAACAGCGCGGCGGTGGAGCGGCCGGACCTGATGATGGCGAGCCCGCTGGGACGCGAGGCGCGGGTGGTGAATATGTCGCTGCTGGGCGAGGCGCTGACGGGGATGCGCGACCCGCCGGTGCACGCGCTGTTCGTCTACAACTCGAATCCGGCGGCAGTGGCGCCGGACCAGACCGCGGTGCTGTGGGGGCTCAGGCGCGAGGATTTGTTCACGGTGGTGCACGACCTGTTCTTCACCGACACGGCGGATTACGCGGACATCGTCCTGCCGGCGACCACGTTTCTGGAGCACAAGGACATTCAGGGCGCCTACGGGCACTACTACGTGCAGCTGTCGGAGCAGGCGATTGCGCCGCTGGGCGAGGCGCGTCCGAACGTCTGGCTGTTCGCGCAGCTGGCGCAGCGGATGGGATTCGAGGAAGAGTGTTTCCGCGACAGCGCAGACGATCTGATCGATCAGGCGCTGGATGCGAAGGAGCCCGAGCAGCAGCATGCGTGGATGCAGGGAATCACGCGGGAGACGCTGCGCGCGGCGGGCGGCATGCAGCGGCTGAAGTTCCCCGAGGAGCGGGAGAGCCGCTTCCAGCCGTTTGCGGAGGGACCGTTTGCAACGCCGAGCGGCAGGATCGAGTTTTTTTCCGAGGCGCTGGCGGCGCGCGGAGTGGATCCGCTGCCGGGGTATGTGCCGGCGGCGGAGTCGCGGCACAGCGCGGGGCGGCAGCGGTATCCGCTGGAGTTTCTGCCGCGGAAAGCAGACAACTACATGAACTCGACGTTCGCGAACCTGCCCGGACATCAGGGGATGGAAGCGGCGCACGCGGGGGTGCTGGAGATGCATCGCGAAGATGCGGCGGCGCGGGGCATTGCAGACGGAGACGCGGTGGACGTGTTCAACGATCGCGGCAGGCTGCGGCTGCGCGCGCAGGTGCACGCCAACGGCCACGGCGTAGCGGAGGGAGTGGTGGCGGCGCGCATGACGTGGAACAAGCTGTCGGAGGGAGGACACAACGTGAATCTGCTGACTTCGCAGCGGCTGTGCGATTTCGGCGGCGGCCCGACCTTCTACTCGGTGCTGGTGGAGGTGGAGCGAGCAGA
>DATJQW010000077.1:0-6248 GCA_035505395.1 Acidobacteriaceae bacterium | reverse complement strand
GGTGCTGCTCTACGCGCCCGATCCGGAGTTCTCCGACGAGGCGCGCCGCGCCAAGTACCAGGGCATCTGCATCGTGGGCCTGATCGTCGACGCGCAGGGCAATCCGCAGCAGGTGCACGTGGTGCGCCCGCTGGGCATGGGCCTGGACGAGAAAGCCATGGAGGCGGTCCGCCAGTACAAATTCAAGCCGGCCATCTTCCACGGCCACGCGGTCCCGGTGGAGATCAATATCGAGGTCAACTTCCGGATCTACTGAGGGCGATGCGGCGAGCCGCGGGGACGACGAGGGCGCCCGAAGAGGAACTCCAAGGGAGAAAACAAAGGCAGGAACGCGACGCGTCGGTGTTGCCGGCGACTCCGGCCGCTTTGCCATCTGGATGGCGCGGCCGACACTTCGCCGGCGCTACTTCTTTACCGTGCGCCAGATGAGAAAGGCCACCACGCCCGCCACGACAGCGATGGTCGTGATGAACTGCGGCCAGACGATATTGAAGTGCATATCCGCCAGCAAGGCCGGTCCGGCACTCGGAATCTTCATGGTTTTCCGCAATTCTACCTCCCTACCGACAAAAGTCCATCCCCCAAACGTTGACCTCGCTCTCCCCAGTTCGTACCCTTGAGTCAGGTATCCCGGAAGGAGCGGCGTATGCTCATTACCCTCGTCGATCTCGAACGCGAACCGGTCCGTTTCGATCTCGGCGTCCCTCCCGGGGACATCGACTACGGCGACGAAGCCACGCAGACGGGGCCGCTCTCGGTCCAGGGCGAGGCCGAACTGCTTCGCGAGCACCGCGGGCCGCGTGAAATCATTCCCGACATCCGCGCGCGCGCGAAGTGGTCCGGGGCCTTCGAGGTCCCCTGCGCCCGCTGTCTGGAGCCCGTGCGGCACACCCTGGATGGCGAATTCGACCTCGTCTTCCGGCCTCTGGGCGCGGATGCGGGGCCGCCGGACCGCTCGCTGGGCGCGTCCGAGACGGAAATCGGTTATTATCAGGGAGAAGGTCTGGTGCTCGAAGACGTTCTACGGGAGCAGGTGCTGCTATCCCTTCCCGCTCGTACGCTTTGCCGCCCCGACTGCCAGGGACTTTGCCCGCGCTGCGGACGCAATCTGAACACCGAATCCTGCACCTGCGACCCGGCTTCGGCCGACGAACGGTGGTCGGCGCTCTCAGAACTGCGCAGCCGGCTTGGTCCCGGTAACGAATAGCGTTCGTTACAGAAATAAAAGCTCTGTTTTCACCCGGTGCCGGCGCGCGTCTGCGATAATCAGCCTCGCGCCCGCACGGGAGCAGCGAAAGGAATCTGCAATGCCCAATCCAAAGCGGCGCCACTCCAAACGGCGAACCTCCACGCGCCGCGCCCACGACTCCCTGACCGCGGGCGCGCTCTCAGAGTGCCCCAACTGCCATGAGCGCAAGCGGCCCCACCATGCCTGCCCCAAATGCGGCACCTATAAAGGCCGCGAAGTTCTGGAAGTGAAGGAAGCCAGCTAGCGCACGGCAGATGCTGACCGACATCGCTCTCGACGCCATGGGCTCGGACAAAGCTCCCGAGCCTGAGATTCGGGGCGCGATCCTCGCCTGCCGTCACCAGAATGTTCGCGTCCACCTGGTCGGTCCCGAGCACCTGATTCGTCCGCGCCTGAAGGCCGCGCTGGGCTTCGCTCGCCTGCCCATCGAGCTGGTTCACGCCGAGGAATACATCGGCATGGATGAAAAGGCGGCCCACGCGGTCCGCACCAAGCGCAACTCCTCCATGCGCATTGGGCTGAAGCTGGTGAAGGAAAAGCGCTGCGCGGGATTTTTCACCGCCGGCAACACCGGCGCCGGTATGGCTACGGCCAAGATGACATTGGGTGCGCTGCCGGGCGTCGATCGTCCGGCGCTGGCCATTGTCGTCCCTACGCTTTCCGGTTCGCCGTGCGTGCTGCTGGACGTGGGCGCCAACGTCGACTGCAAGCCGCAGAACCTCGAGCAGTTTGCCGTGATGGGCGAACTGTACGCACGCTCGGTGCTGCGTGTCCCTCGGCCTCGCGTCGGCATCCTTTCAGTCGGCGAAGAAGAAGGCAAGGGCAACGACCTCACCCGCGAAGCGACTGCACTGATTCGCGCTCTGGCCATCAATTTCATCGGGAACGTGGAAGGACGGGACATCTACAACGGGAACTGCGACGTCATCGTCTGCGACGGATTCGTGGGCAACGTCGCCCTGAAGACCTCGGAAGGCCTGAGCCGCCTGGTTCGCGAGATGCTGAAGGCATCGCTGAACCAGACGGTCACCGCGCAGGTGGGAGCGCTGCTGTCGCGGCGCGCGTTCAATGCTTTCCGCCGCCGTTTGGATCCCTCGGAGTACGGTGGAGCGCCGCTGCTCGGCGTCCGCGGCGTGTGCATCATCGGCCACGGATCATCGAACGACCAGGCGATCATGAACGGCGTCCGGGTGGCCGCTGAGTTCGCCCACGCGGGCATCAACGAGCGGTTAGAGCGCGAGTTCGCTCGCCCGGTGGACGACCCGCCACCGCCGGACCTGACGCTACCGGTCCAATAAAATCAGTCAGGACCGCACGGACGCACAGCTGTGAGGTCTCACCGGCCGTTGCTGCCGGAAATCTCTGCTACATCGGGGCGTAGGCGCGATAGAGGAGCACGCAGCCGACCACAGCAAGAAAGATGTACGAATAGCGATTGGCATTCCACACGGCTTCCTGCGTGCTTCCCTTGAAGGCCAGCAAATCGTACCAGTCCATGAGCCACCGCTTGGCCATGCCGGAGAGGAAGTAACCGGGAGCCAGCAGGATGAGATAGATGAAGAGAACCAGGCCGATCTGCTGCTGCGGGCTCAACCAGCCAGGATAGACCTTGACAGCGACCCACATGGGGAGCTGCCACAGGTGTCCGAAGACGTCGTTCTCGCCGGGAGGGAAGCCGATGATGGCGTTGAGGCCCTGGTAGATGAGCCAGGCGAGAGGGTATCCGAGCGCAACGGTAAACAGGTTGGTGGCACTGACGGCTATGGTTGTCCGGCGCAGCAGCGTACCTAATTGCCAGCGGAGATAAGCCGTTTCGATCAGGATGATGGGAAAGATGAAAAGAAGAATTTGAGGGTATTGAACCGGCAGCATGGGGACGCCGGCATCGGCATGCGCTGCTGGGGCGAAGCACAGCAGGATTGCGGCCGACAGCATCCCGGCCCGGAGCAAGTTACGCAATCTGTGCAGCATAACCCGGACTATAGCACCCGCGAGGCGAAGGCCGGGTGCCACTTCCGGGGAGAGGGCCGCCCCATCGGAGTACGCAACAGTAACCGCACAATAACGGGGGTTATCCCTGGACGGAAACGCCGGAGAAAGAGAGCAGCGCCACGCCGCGGACAGGCTCGCCAAAGGACTCGGCGGGCTTGAAAACGCTGGAGAGCAGCAGGGTCTCGATGTCGGCGCGCGTCGCCGGGTCCGTGGGCCCCGAGACGATGCGATAGTCGTAGACTTCGCCCTCCGCGCTCACGAAAACCTCCACCGTAACCGGGCTGCCCTTGTCGGAGAGGGTACCGGGGCTGGCCTCCACCGTGGAGTAGAGGAAACGGGGTCCGACGGCCATCCCGGCGGATTCATCGCGGGCCGAAGCCGGCTCGGGCGCCGCAAAGGCTCCAATGAGAAACGCCATGGTGCCGGCCAGAACGATTGTGCTGGCCAGACCCGCGGAAGCCTGCAGCAGGAACGGGGCGACGCTGTTTTGCCAGCGGACTTTCCAGGTGGCCAGGGCGTTCCGGGGCGTGCGCGCCTGCTCGCGGGAGATTGCGACGCGAATGCGCAGGCCAAGGTCGGCGGGCGGCCGCACCGGGCCCAAATTGGCAAGCGACTGCTGGGTGGAGCGCCAGAGGCGGAATTCCTCGTCGCACGCGGCGCACACCCGCAGATGGTCAGCGACCGACTGCATGGCCACTCCGCTCAGGCTGCCATCCAGCCAGGCGGAGAACTGCGCGCGTATCGATCTGCAGGTTTTCATACGGCCTCCTCAGCTGAGCAGGCGTGGGGAACCGGCAACGGAACAGTGGAGGAAGGACGGCGGCTGGCAGCTTCGATGTACGGCGCCAGGCGGTTCTTCAGGTGCGCGCGGCCGCGCGTCAGTCGAGATTTCACCGTTCCGGAATTGGTCTTGAGGATTTCGGCAATCTCTTCGTAGGCGAACCCTTCAATGTCGCGCAGGACGACGACGGTCCGGAACGGCTCGGGGACGTGGCGGAGAGCAGCCTCCACGCGGCCGGCCAACTCGGAGTGCGCGGCGGCGTCAAACGGAGATTCCCCGGTGTCGGCAAGGCTCTCAAGAGGAGAGATGAAGTGCTGGTCATCGTCAGCGGGGGACTCGATGGCCACTTCCCGGCATTGATGCCGAGTCCACCAGCGGCGCTGATTGAGCGCCTCGTGGAGCGCGATGCGATAGATCCAGGTTTTCAGACTGGCTTCGCCGTGAAAGCGCGAGATGCCGCGAAAGACCTTGACGAAGACTTCCTGGGTAATGTCGGCGGCGTCGCCGGGATTGGGAAGGATGCGGTAGATCAGGCTGAAGAGCGGCTGCTGGTAGCGGGAAATGAGCCACGCGAAGGCTTCCTCAGATCCCGCTTTGAGCTGCTCGACCACAGCGGCTTCATCGGGATGGATGCCCACCACGCCTGCCAGATTACTCACGGCCGTCTCCGCCTGCACTGACTGCTCCTTTCAGCCTAACAGGATTCTGCGGCTCCGGAGCGTAGTCTTCGGAACCCGGCGGGCTGGTCGGCGCCGCCGAGCTCCGCATCCTCGCTCGCTCTTTAGAGTTAGACACGCGGCGACGCGCCAGAGTTCCCGAGAATCGGCGGTTCGGGGAAAAAGCTAGTGCGGATTGGAGCCGGGCTGGGTCGAGGAGGAAGAGCTGGACGACGGTTTTCTGGTAGCAGCGGTTGGTTTTTTGGCCGCTGGGCGGTGGTGTGCCGGCGCCTCATGTGCGGAATAGTCGTCGATGACCGTGGTTTTGATGGGGGTGCGCTGCGCCGCAGCGGCGGCGTTGATGGCACTGCGCAAGCGCACAAGCTGAGTCTGCTCCGACTGGGCGCCGCTGAGAATGGTGTCGCCGAGCGAGGAACGCGCGGTCTCCAGTCCCTGGAGTGCCGATTCGAGAGCCGAGATTTCGTCTTCGGGGGCGGCGAGTTCGGCGGTTTCCACCACGCGCAGCAGCGTGTCGTAGAGCGCGTCGACATTGCGGTAGACCGCAAACTGGGCCGGAACGGAGCCCGGAGCAGCATCGGCCTGCTGCAGCAGGCCCGCCAGGGTCCCGTTCAGGTCGCGCTGGATCGCCTCGACGTCTCCATCGACAGCCGAACGAACCGAGGCAGGGGCTTTCCAGCGGCGAGTCTGCACGGCGTTGACCGACTGACTGACCTGAGCGAGCGCAGCGCGCAGCGGGCCGAGCGGGGAGGGGGCCGCGGACTGAGCGGACGCCGCCGCGGGCGCTGCGACAGCCGCCAGCAGCAGGAGAGTGGAACCGAAGCGACTTAACATATGACACGCACGATGCCTGTCGCCCACTCCCAGTTGCCAGGAAGAGGGAGAAAGTGGGCCGATGGCTGAGGAGACGGTGCGCGGGCGGGTTTGCAGGCGATTGACGAATCGATCCCGGTCCATGAAAATAAGATAGTCTCTGTGGGCCTGTGGCGCAGCTGGGAGCGCGCTTCCATGGCATGGAAGAGGTCGTCGGTTCGATCCCGACCAGGTCCACCAAATCCCTTCAAGAACTTAGCGGAACCCCTCCCAAACCGTTTGCCCGCATTTTGCCCGCAAATGGCAGAATCTTTCCGCGAGACGGCACTACGGTCTTCTCTCCTCCTTCCGTAGTGTGCTGCTTCTTCTCGGCGACGACAGAGCGTTTCTGCCCGGATGCCTTTTCGCCTGTGACGCGGTTCTGACGCCCTGGTGCCCTTGCTTCCGGCGTCTGGGGATCAGGTCCTTCCGTGCCCGTGGCCACCAGCTCGTCGTGAATCGAGTTGATCGCCGTGCGGACCTCCCGCTGCAACGACTGCATGTAAACCTCCATGGTCGTTGCGAGCCTGCTATGCCGCATCAGGCCCTGGATGTCCTTGGGGTGCCCCTTGGTCTTTCCCAGTGTGGCGATGGTGCGGCGGATGACCTGGAACGTCAGCTTCGGCAGTTCCAGTTCCCGTGCCAGCTTGTGCAGGACACGATGGCGAAAGTTGCTCGAGTCCATCGGTCCGCCGAAGCG
>DATJQW010000076.1:0-40096 GCA_035505395.1 Acidobacteriaceae bacterium | reverse complement strand
ACGACCCACAGACCAAGGCCGGTCCCGGCGCTGACCTTGGTGGTAAAGAAGGGCTCGAAAAGGCGGGACAGATTTTGCTCGAGGATCCCGCTTCCGGTGTCTTCGACGGTAATGGAAAGCCCGGGAGTTCCATCATGACTGCCGCTGCGAACCGAAAGGGCGAGCCGTCCTCCGTCGCGCATGGCGTCGATGGCGTTGGAGATGAGATTGGAGAAGACCTGGTGTAGCTCGCCGCGAAGCGCGTGGACCGGGGGCACAACGCCGAAGTCCCGCACGACCTCGATGCCCGAGGCGCGCAGGCGGCTGTCGTAAACGGTCAGAACTTCTTCGAGCAGAGCAGGCAAATGCAGATCGGACGCAACCGAGGTTTCGCGGTAAAAGCCGAGCGTGTGGCGTGCGATGTGGGAGACGCGGGTGAGCTCCCTTTCGGCGGTGGCGAGATATTCCTGGATCACGCTTGCCTGCGACCGTGAAGTGCGAGCCAGATAGATGAGGTTCAGGACGGACTCCAGCGGATTGTTGATCTCATGAGCGATGGTGGCGGCCAGGCGGCCGGTGGCGGCCAGCTTCTCAGTGAGGACGAGCTTGTCCTGCTGGAGGCGGCGCTCGGTGATGTCCTGGGCAAAGATGGAGAGGCCTTCGCGCGAGGGATAGACGTTAACGTGGATCCAGCGGCCTGATGGGGGATAGAACTCTTCGACTGAGGCCACTCGCCCGGTTTCCATAGCCTCGCGATAGGCGGCCTCGAATCTGGTATTGAGGAGAGCGGGGAACGTCTCCCACAGATCCCGTTCGGGGGCGCCGGCGAGGGGGGCCAGGCTCAGCGCGGCAACCTGCTCGTTGGCGTAGCGGATCCGCCAGGCGCGATCGACAAAGACAAAGCCCTCTGAGATGCTGTCGAGGATTTCGCGATACTGACGCTCGGCGAACTCGGCCTTCGTGCGCAGTTCGTGCTCGCGGCCGTTGAGCTCGACACGCAGGCGGTGCATGGCGGCGTGCGACGTAACCCGGGCCATCAGTTCGCGGGCGGTGAAGGGCTTGACCAGGTAATCGTCGGCGCCCGCTTCCAGCCCTCCGGCTTCGGCTTCTTCGCCGGCGCGTGCGGAGAGCATGATGACCGGGATGGCCGCGGTTTCGGGGTGGCCGCGCAGCTCGCGAAGCAGAGCAAGACCATCCATGTGCTGCATCATCACGTCGGTCAGGATGAGATCGGGCGGATCGGCAAGAGCGGCAGCGAGCGCCTGTTTGCCGTCAGCCACGGCTGTCACGCGGAAGCGGCGTCCCAGCAGACGCTGAACGTACTCGCGCATGTCGCGATTGTCATCGGCCAGCAGAATGCGTTCGCCGTTGCCGTCGGCGGCCTCAGGTGTGGAGCGAAGCAGGTCGGCCAGGTTCTCGCTGGCGAGGTCCCGCACCATCTGCTCTTCGCCGGCTGCACCGCCCGGGAGCCAGCGCAGAGCCTCCTGCACATAGGGTGCAGCACCGAGGCCGTTGTCCCGAGCGGGGCTCCCGCCGGAGAGACGATCCGCAGGAAGATGCGCCGCGCCGAAGGGGATCGAAACGCGGAAGGTGGTTCCCTCGCCAAAGCGGCTCTCGGCCGTAACGGTGCCGCCGTGCAGGCGGACCAGTTCGTCGACGAGGGCGAGACCGATGCCCGTGCCTTCGTGGGTGCGGCCCTCGGCGCCTTCAATGCGATGGAAACGCTCAAAGATGCGAGGCAGCTCGGATTCGGGAATGCCGGTCCCGGTATCGCGGACGGAAAGCTCGGCGTGATCGCCAGCCGCGCCCAGGGTTACCTCGATGCCGCCCTCGAGAGTGAACTTAAAGGCATTGGAGAGCAGATTGAGAACGATCTTCTCCCACATGTCGAGATCGACATAAACGGGCTCGGGGAGCGGTTCGCAGCGAATGCTATACGCAAGGCCGGCCCGCTCCATCGCCGAGCGGAAAACGCTGGCCAGCTCAACCGTGCTGGCGCTCAGGTCCACAGGCCGGAAGATCGCCTGAATGCGGCCGGCTTCGATGCGGGAGAAGTCGAGAAGAGTGTTGACCAGCTTGAGCAGGCGAAGCCCGTTGCGGTGAACCGTCGCGACTTCCTGGAGTTCCCGGGGAGGGATGGCGTGATTGCGCAGAAGCTCCTCGAGCGGCCCGAGCATGAGCGTGAGCGGCGTACGGAACTCGTGGCTCACGTTGCTGAAGAAGATCGTTTTGGCGCGATCCAGTTCTGCGAGGGACTCGGCGCGGCGGCGCTCCTGCTCGTAGGCATGGGCGTTGGCAAGACTGGTGGCAATCTGGCCGGCGACCAGCTCGATAAAGCCGGTGTATCCGGCGTCGAACTGGCGGTAGGGATTGAGGCCGGCGACGAAGAATCCCGCCGGCTGATCCTGACCCTGCCGCGGCAGCGGAACCAGCACCGCGCGCGAAGGCGGAACACCCCAGGATCCCGTAGGCATCGGGCCGAAAATGCGCGAGGGATCATCGACGATAAGCATGCCCTCACCCGCCAGCAGCTCAGCCGCGGGCCATCCGCCATTCGTTGCGACGGCGGTTTCTTCGGGAGCCGCGGGGTGGCCGGCGGGAATTCCGCTGGCGCAGGCGAGGCGAGCGCGGCCATCCCCACCCATCAGATAGGTAAGGGTGAAAGGGAGATCCTTCGGATTCTGATCGAGGCACGAGGCGACGGCGGCCAGCACCTCGGATTCCACGATGGCGCGTCCCAGCGCCGCGGCGAGTGAGCGAAGAAAACGCAGCCGGCGCTCGCCGATTACGCGCTCGGTCTCTTCGGTGACCACGCAGAACATGCCCTGGATGCTGCCGTCGTCGCCGCTGAGCGGGCTGTAAGAGAAGGTGTGATAGGTTTCTTCGCGATAGCCGCTGCGCTCGAGGAAGAGGAGCAGTGCTTCATCCCAGGTGGCCGGCCCGCCGTCGAGGACGCGTTGAATGCGCGGACCGATATCCGGCCAGATCTCGCTCCACACTTCGCGGGCCGACTTGCCCAGCGCCCACGGATGCTTCTTGCCGAGGGTCATGCGTGCGTACGCGTCGTTGTAGAGAAACGTGAGATCCGGGCCCCAGCCCATCCACATTGCGAAGCGCGATGTCAGCAGAAGCCGCACCACCGACTTCAGGCTCTGCGGCCACCGATCCACCGGACCCAGCGGGGTCGCGCCCCAGTCCGTCTCACGCAGCAGCGCGCCCATTTCGCCGCCGCCGGCGAACAGATCGGCAGGATTCGCCATGGCACGGGCAACCGGCGAGTCGCCATCCATGACCAGGTTCACCTGAGCCGGCCTCGATGAGGCGAGCGATTCCTGGGAGCCCACGCAATCACCTCAAATCGGCTGAGACAGTCAAACGCTTCCGGGCTATATGCACGGAAGCGCGGAACTGCTCAACGTTCCAACGGATGGAAGCTCGGATGCCGGGGGTCATGGTCAAGTTGCCCCAGGGCGGCGAGGTTGAGATCCGTCCAATTCCGACCGCCGGCCGAGCGATCAGAGGTTGACGGTCTCCTGATACTCGCCGAAAACGGCGCGCAGTGCGGAGGCGATTTCGCCGACCGTAGCATAGCTCTCGCACGCTTCAAGGATGGCGGGCATGAGGTTGGCGCCGGTATGAGCGTGGTCGCGCACATGATCGAGGGCGGATTGCCAGCGAACCGGGTCGCGGCGGGCACGCAGGGCCAGGAGACGCTCCACCTGGCGCCGCTCAATGTCCGGGTCGATGCGCTGCGTGGGGATCGACACCTCTTCGTCGCGAGCGAAGCGGTTGACTCCCACCACGGTAGCTTCGCCCGTATCGACGGCGCGCTGGTACGTGTAGGCGGCGTTCTGGATCTCCTGCTGGACCCAGCCTCGCTCGATGGCCGGCAGCATGCCGCCGAGGGCAGCGATGCGGTCGAGGTACGCGTGGACCTCGGTTTCGATTTGAGCGGTGAGCGATTCGATGGCGTAGGAGCCGGCAACGGGATCGACGGTATTGGCCACGCCGGATTCGCAGGCGATGATCTGCTGCGTGCGCAGGGCAATGCGCGCCGCTTCCTCGGTGGGGAGCGCCAGAGCTTCGTCGTATCCGTTGGTGTGCAGCGACTGCGTGCCGCCAAGAACCGCAGCCAGCGCCTGGATCGCGGTGCGGACGATGTTGTTCTCCGGCTGCTGTGCCGTCAGCGTGGAACCGGCGGTCTGCGTGTGGAAGCGAAGCATCCACGAGCGGGAACTTTTCGCACCGAAGCGATCGCGCATGATGCCGGCCCAGATGCGGCGCGCGGCGCGAAATTTCGCGACTTCCTCCAGAAAATTGTTGTGCGCGTTGAAGAAGAAAGAGAGCCGCGGGGCGAAGCGATCGACGTCGAGGCCGGCATCGATCGCTGCCTGCACGTAGGCCATGCCGTTCGAGAGGGTGAAGGCGACTTCCTGCGCGGCGGTCGAACCGGCCTCGCGCATGTGATAACCGGAGATGGAGACGGTATTCCACTCGGGAAGGTTTTCGTTAGCCCACCCGAAGAGGTCCGTGACGATGCGCATGGCGTGCCGGATGGGATAGATGTACGTGCCGCGCGCGATGTACTCCTTCAGGATGTCGTTCTGCACGGTGCCCGAGAGTTTGCGGATGTCGGCCCCGGTGCGCCGGGCGACCGCCACGTAGAGCGCCAGCAGGATGCTGGCCGTAGCGTTGATCGTCATCGAGGTGGAGATGCGGTCCAGAGGAATGCCCTCAAACAGCCGCTCCATGTCTTCGATGGAATCGATGGCGACCCCGACCTTCCCGACTTCGCCGAGGGCCATCGGATCGTCGGAGTCGTAGCCGATCTGCGTAGGCAGATCGAAGGCAACGGAAAGGCCGGCGGTTCCCTGCTCCAGAAGGAATTTGTAACGGCGATTGCTCTCTTCGGCATCGCCCATGCCCGCGTACTGGCGCATGGTCCACAGCCGGCCGCGGTACATGGTGGGCTGGATGCCCCGCGTGAAAGGAAATTCACCGGGGAAGCCGAGTTCGCGCTCGGGCGACATGCCGGCAAGATCGTCGGCGGTGTAGAGCGGCTTGAGGGTGGCGTCATCCGGCATGGCTATGGCCTCAATATCAGGACTGCGCGATCCTCATCGTCGAGAAATTCAGCAATCCGCACCGCCTGGCCGCGGATGAGACGTTCCGCCACGCTCGTTGGGTAATCGCAGCCACGCAGCCAGATGATTTTCGGAGGAGGGCCCTGGGTAATCGCCAGTTCATAGAAGTCTGCGTCGGCAGTGATGATGGCAAAGCCATGCGCACGCGCATATTCCCATACGGCAGCATCCGGCGCCATGAGCAGATTTTCAGACGCTACATGGGAAGAGCCAGGGAAGAGATCTGACAGGCGAGCAGCCAGGCGGCGGGAGAGATTCTCGTCCAGAAGCAGTTTCACAGTGCGACGCGTCGCCCCACGCGCGCGGCATAGTCATAGACAGCGGCAAAATCCGCAAGCTCGAGCTCAGGATAATCGGCCAGGATCTGCTCCTCGCTCAGCCCGGCCGCCTTCCACCCCAGCACATCCCAGACGGTAATGCGCAGGCCGCGGATACAGGGCTGGCCTGAGCGCTTTCCAGGCTCGATGGTGATGCGGTTCTCCATGACTGAAATCTTAGCTCCGCAAGCCTCGGTTGCGGCAAATTGCTATCTTTGCCTGCGGCGCGCGCGCCAGAAAGAGCTGACCGCGAACCACGCGAAGAGCAACGCAAGGATCGAATAAAGGATCAGATAGCGGTCGCGAAGCCCGGCGGATTTGTGCAGGATCCAAACATGCTCGCCGAAGAGCAAAGCGAAAAGGGCAAAGAAGACGCCGACGATCTGGTTCCAGATGATGCCGGTAGCGTGAGCGAAGGGGCGAACCAGGGCAGCGCCGAATCGGCCCGCCCCGCGGGCCATGCGACGGGTGCCATCGGCGGCCGAGGCGAGATTCGGTGCTGTCGGCGGCGGCGAGACCGGAGGTGCAACCGTGGCCGCGGGGGACGCAGCTGCTCCGGGTTTTGGGACCGATGGAGCCGGCTGCGCGGAGGCGGAGGCGAGGCGATCGGCCTGCTCGCGCAGCTTCTCGCCGGCGACACGCGTGGTCACCCCCAGGATCCGGCCAATGCGGTTCGGCTGCATAGCAAAAGTTTACCGGGTTCCATGCGCAGTAACCGGCCGGCAAGGGTAGTCGGGAAGGTGTGGAATCCGATTGCCCACGGGGAACGTCAGAAGATAAGGTAGGGGAAACGGAATCGAGGTCTGCATTGAACCAAAAACTCCGCAAACTGGTGCAGCAACTGGGCGAGGCGATCCACGAGAGCGTCTCGGAGTCCGCACAGATCGCCGGCGTCGTTGCCGATATTCGCAGGCAGGGGTTCGAGGTCCTGCTGATGCTGGAGGCGACCATCGGGCTCAACGAAATCGAGGAGCAGCCAGCGGGCGCCGTGGACGCATCGAAAGCGGGGCAGGCAGACAGCGAGGAGCAGGGCGCGTTCACGGCCCAGGACCTGCACTTTCTCAAATCGCTGCGCATTTCAGTCAGCGGAGACAGCGCGGATGCTGCGGCTGGCGGTGGACGGGACGATACCGACGACGCATGATCGCCACCATGACGCGAAGTTCTCAGGAGATGTGATATATCTGGCCTTCGCCCCGTACCGGCGTGAACGGCGGCGCTGCGGAACGAGGCGAAGGCAGCCAACGTGACAAACCGAGGCGCAGGGGACGGTCAGTCATGCCGATGAAGGATACTCTGGGCGTACTTCTGGCAGGCGGAGCGGGTGAGCGCCTGTTTCCGCTGACACGTGATCGGGCCAAACCGGCAGTTCCGTTCGGGGGACAATACCGGATCATCGACATCACGCTGTCGAACTGCATCAACTCCGACCTGCGGCGGGTGTACATCCTCACTCAGTACAAAGCTCTGTCGCTGAACCGGCACATCCGCGAAGGATGGACGGGGGTGGTGGCCCAGGAGCTGGGCGAATTCATCGAGATCCTGCCGCCCATGCAGCGGGTAAGCGCCAACTGGTACATGGGGACGGCGGACGCGGTGTACCAGAACATCTATTCGATCGGGTCGGAGCAGCCGAACCATGTGCTGATCCTCTCCGGCGACCATATCTACAAAATGGATTACGGCAAGATGCTGCAGCAGCATCTGGATTCCGGCGCCGATGTCACCCTGGCGACGCTGCCCATCGAGCCGCACGAGGTGTCGCGCTTCGGCGTCGTGGAAGTGGCGCGCAACGGCGAGGTAACAGGCTTTCTGGAGAAGCCGAAACAGACCGATTTACGCTCGCCGTTCGATCCGAACATGGTGGATGCCTCGATGGGCATTTACCTGTTCAATACCGACGTGCTGCTGCCGGCGCTGATCAAGGATGCCGAAGACCCGGAGTCGCAGCACGACTTCGGCCACAACATCCTGCCCGCGATCCTCGGCAAATATAAGATGTACGCCTACAACTTCGTCGACGAGAACCGCAAGGAAGCGCTGTACTGGCGCGACGTGGGGACGCTGGAAGCGTATTACGACGCGAATATGGATGTGGCGTCGGTCTCGCCGGTGTTCAATCTGTACGACGCCAGCTGGCCCATTCGCACGCGTGTGCGGCAGTATGCGCCCGCGAAATTCGTCTTCGGCGAACCGGGCCGCACCGGCATGGCCATTAACTCCATTGTCTCCGGCGGCTGCATCGTTTCCGGCGCGTCGGTGCGCAACAGCGTGCTCTCCCAGGATGTTCGGGTCAACTCCTACTCCGAAGTGGATTCGAGCATCGTCTTCACCCACGTGAATATCGGGCGCCACTGCCGCATCCGGCGAGCCATCATCGATCGCGACGTCCACCTGCCCGAAGGTACGGTGATCGGCTACGACCCCAGCGACGACCGGAAAAATTACTTTGTCACGCCGAGCGGACTAACGGTAGTCACGCGGGATTATTCGCTCTATGAGAATCCGGTGGCCCCGGATTTCCTCCAGGAGCGAAGAGAGTAGAGCAATCGCCATTCGCGGCGCTGCCCAGGTCCGGAACATCGCCATCCTTACGAGAGGTCTCTGCCCCTTTCGATGAACTATAACCTTGCTCAGCCCTTCTATGAGAACGCCGCCACCGCCCCGGAAGCGGTGGCGCTGGTGGTTGATGACCGGCGGCTCTCCTACCGGGAACTGGCCGCCCACGCCCGGCGCATTGCGGCCTGGCTCGCACCAGCATTCGCGCAACGCACAGGCCGAGTGGCCATCCTGGCCTCGCGCAGCGTGGAAACCTACGCTGGTGTGCTGGGAACGCTGTGGGCTGGCGGAGCGTACGTGCCGGTTCATCCGGGAACTCCTGAGGACCGGCTGATCCGCACATTCGAAATCGCTGAAGTGGATGCGGTCATCGCCGATGCGGGCGGTCTGGAGATGCTGACCGAACGTGTGCTGGCGCACGCGCCGCGGCGCATTTTGTGCGGTCCCGGCCTCAGCCCGGCCGCGCACCGGATTTCCGACGCAGAGAGCCTCGACGACCTGCACCCGCAGGGTCCGGAACAGCCTGTGCCGGTGCCCGACGACCGGCTCGCCTACATCCTGTTCACCTCCGGCACCACCGGAACGCCCAAAGGCGTGATGATCGAGGTGGGCAGCGTGGAGCAGTTCCTGAGGATTGCGCAGCAACGGTGCGACTTCCGCCAGACAGACCGGTTTTCGCAGATGTCGGAGCTGACCTTCGATGCGTCGGTCCTCGACATGTACTCCGCGTGGGGGGTGGGCGCTTCGGTGCACGTGGTGCCCAGGGCGCAGCTGATTGCGCCGGCGAAGTTCATCCGTGAGCAGGAGCTGACCGTGTGGTTCGGAGTGCCGTCGACCGCGGCGATGATGGAGCGAATGAAGATGCTGAAGCCGGGATCGTTTCCTTCGCTGCGAGTGTCGATTTTCGCAGGCGAGGCGCTGCCGGTGGCGACAGCTCTGGCGTGGAAGGCCGCCGCGTCCAACAGCGTGGTGGAAAATTTCTATGGGCCGACAGAATTGACGGTGGACTGCATCGCGCAGAAGGTCGATGATCCGCCGCTGGTGACGCCCAACCGCGGAACCGTGGCGATCGGGCGGCCCTTCCCATGGAACGAAGCCGCGGTGATCGATGCCGAGCTGCGCTTTGTGCCGCTGGAGACTGACGGGGAGCTGGTCGTGGCGGGGCGCCAGGTAGCACGCGGCTATCTGGGCGACGCAAAGCTGACGGCCGAGCGCTTTCCCACCATCGAGGGACGGCGGTGGTATCGCACCGGCGACCTGGTACGGCAGGACGCCGACGGCGTCTTCCATCACCTGGGCCGGATCGACAACCAGGTGAAGGTGCTGGGGAATCGCGTCGAACTGGAAGAAGTGGAAGCGCATGTGCGGGAGATCACCGGCAGCCATGCGGTGGCGGCAGTGGCATGGCCTTGGGAGGATGGGCGCGCCATGGGCATCGCAGTATTCCACTGCGCCGCCGGCGTAAGCCGCGATGTGGTGCGCACGGAGATGCAGAAACGGGTGCCCATCTACATGGTGCCCTCGCGCATTATCCAGCTGGAAGCGCTTCCCATGAGCGACAGCAGCGGCAAAGCGGATCGCAAGGCGCTGGTGCGGATGCTCGAGGAGAGCGGCGCGCCGGCAGCGGACAAGGTTCGCTGACCATGCGGACCATCGCCCTCCCCGACGGTTTGTCGGTCTTCGGCCTCAATCCGGACGAGGCGCGCTTCATGCACAGCGAGGTCTTCGGCGCGCGCTGCTATCTGCAGCACGGGGTCGAGCTGCACGATGAAGACTGCGTCGTCGACGTGGGCGCGAACATCGGCATGGCCACCCTGTTCTTTCATAGGGAGCGGAAGGGCGTGCGCATTTTCGCCTTCGAGCCGAACCCGGCGGCGGCCGGCTGCCTGCGCGCCAATATCGAGCTTTACGGGATCAATGCACGAGTCTTCGACTGCGGGCTGATGAGCGAACCGGGAACCGCGGAGTTCACCCTCTATCCGGCCAATACGGTGGCTTCCGGTTTCCGCGCCGATGCGGATCACGAGCGGGAGATCACACGCACGTACATGATCAACAACGGAGTGGCGCCGCATGGCGCGGATCGCTTTGTCGAGGCGCTGTACCGAAGAGAGGAAAAATTCGTCTGTCCGGTCCGAACCCTCTCGGAGATTGTGGACGAGGAGCGGCTGGAGAGAATCGATCTGCTGAAGATCAACGTGGAGAGAACCGAGCGTGAAGTGCTGGGCGGAATCCGGCAAGACCACTGGATGCGGATTCGGCAGGTGGCGATGGAAGTCACCGACCTGGGCGGCGGACTGAGCGCGGTCGTGGAGATGCTGCGCTCCCTGGGGTTCCGGGTCGTTGTGGAGCAGGAGCCGCGGCTGCAGGGCACGCCCATCTACAATCTGTTCGCAACGAAACTGCCGGGTCAGGAGATCGTCTGATCGCCTTCGACGGCGGACAGTTCTGCGCAGGCTGCTGCATCGAGACCAACAGGAAGTGCATCGACCAGGATCAGGCGTTCGGGAACCCCGGACGGAGGCAGATATTCGCGGCAATGTGCGAGCAGACGCTCGGTGAGCTGCGCGCGGATTCCCGCCTGGCCCGGAGCGTTGGCGAGGTGGAGAAGCGCGGATGAGGATGGGCCCGGAACGGCGAACGCTGCGTCCGGCGGCGCACCAGCGGGGATAAGCAGAGCATCGTAGCTGCCGTCGATGCGTGAGGCCAGCCAGCTGAGATGAACGCGGAGGCCGGGGTATTCGGCTTCCAGATCGAAGAGATCCTGCGGGTGCACACCGCGGTGAGCTGCCAGGCCAAGTTCCTGGCGCAGGCTGGCGGCAGTGCGCGCCGGATCGGCGGCGGCGATGCTTTCGAGCGCGGCCCGATCCCTTTCGATGCGCGCGTTGGGGATGGAATGGATGCCGAAGGGTTCCCTGCTCTCCAGCAGACGGCGGCGGATCCGCGCGATGGGATCGGCGGATGCGGCTTCAAACGGGACGGGAACCGCTTCGGATTTACCGCCGACGTGAAGGATGGCGTCGTAGCGGTAGCGAGTCATCTCGTTGTCGGCGCGGCCGCGGCGCAGAGCGATCTCCACATGGGCGACGCGGTCGAGTCGGCCGCGCAGCGCGAGAAACCACGCCGGCGACAGGACGAGTTCCGGAGTATGGCGTACGCGGCGGCGCGCGCGCTCGCGGACTTCCGCCACAGGAAGATCGTCCTGGGCCTGAACGAGTTCGACCGATGCAGCAAAGGCAGTGAGCAGGGGAAGGCTGCGCACATCCCCGACGAAAATCCGTCCGCCATCGCGAACCAGGCCGACGGCCCTCTCAAGCACCTGCCCGAGGTAGGCCGAATGGGGAAAATACTGCACCGCGGAATTGATGATGACGGCGTCGAACGATCGCGGATCGAGCCCGGAGAAGTTATCGGCGCGGCGCTCCATCAGCTCGACGCGAGCAGCCACCGCGGGAACCGGCTGCAGCTGTTCACGGACTCGCGAGAGCACTTCATGGGAGAAGTCCACGCCGACATAGCGGTCGCAGTGGGGAGCCACGCGCAGCAGAAGCAGGCCCGACCCGCAGCCGATTTCGTAAATCGACCGCGCCCCGAGGCGGAGGATGCTGTCGACGGAAGTCTGCACCCACTCGCGCATCTCCTCCGCCGGAAGCGGCTGGCGCGTATAGCTGCTGTCCCAGCCGACGATATTGAAGCCGGCCGGAGCGGACGTCGCCGCCGGAGACGACTGGTTCAGGTCGTAGGTCTTCTGCCATTTGCGAAGCGCGGCGGCTGCGGCGGCGGTGCGGTTCAGCGATTCGTCAAGGTAGCTTTCTGCGGGAATGACGAAGGCGACAAGACGCTCCGCCTGGCAAAGCACAGCGCTGGATTCCACGCCCGGATGACGAAGCAGGATCTCTTCTGCCGCGGCGCGGCGGGCGGCCAGCTCGACGGGTTTGCCGTTGCGGACCACCGGAGCATCAGCCGCGGGTGGCCGCGGTTTGGGTGAGCGCGAAAATGGCGTCGATGCTGTCGAGCTGCTCGCGATCGAAGCCGAGTTCGGCGAAGTCGATCCCGAATCGCTCCTCGAGGAACAGCACGATCTCGACGGCGTCGATGGATTGCAGGCGGCCGCTCATCAGCAGCGAGTCGCTGTCGCCGAGAGGCCGGCGATCGTCCTGGCGGGTGAGCAGGTCCTGAACAAAGTTACGAATCTCGTCTTTCCCGGCCATCGGCGCTCCTACAGGTGGATGAAGAACAGGCTTGCAAAGTATCGCACGGTTTGCGCGAGGGTGAAGGTGCGGGTATCCGTTTCGAAAACGGAAACCAGGACGTAGAAAAGGCCCACGCCGCAGATGGGCAGCAGGCGGCCGCGAATGAATCCTGGGTGCCGCGGGCCGCGCCTGCGCAGCTGCGAGATGCTCAGGCCGATCGTCAGCGCGATGCAGTAAACAAACTCCACCTGATAACTGGCGATGCCTCCCCACAGGCCGCGGTCGCGGAAGAAATGCCAGTCGCGGGTGATGTGGTAGAAGGCATCGCCGAAGAGGATGGTGACGCTGGTGGCGAAGACCGTGCGCACGCGCCGATGTTTCTTGAAGTAGCGAAGGAAAGTGGGAAAGTAAAAGAAGTCAACCAGCAGCTCTTTGAAGTAGTAATAGAAGCGATTGAAGAAGTCGATGAGCGTGCTAGAAGACAGCGGGCGATAGGTATTGCGCAGCGCATTGAAGCCGGCCATGCGGGCGCAGCCAATGAACGTGTGGCCGAAGATCGAAAACCGGAGAATCAGCTCGAAGTAAGCCAGAATCTGGCAGGCCCAGCGCATGTGCCAGGGAACCGGCGTGCCGCGCACGCTCATGGCCAGCGCGCTTTCGGGCACGGGAATGCGCAGGTAGCCGTGAAAGAAGCGGTACCAGCAGATCTGGACGAGCGCGAGCAGCAGCGCCCACACCAGAAGTTTGAGCCCTTTGAGCTGAACCACCGCTAGCTGCTCCGGAGTTTTTGCCTCGATGCGGCGAAGATAGGCTGCGCCCTTGGGAAAGGGTGTGTTGGTGGTGCCCCAGATGGGGCGGAAGGTGGCGACCTGGAGGCTAAGGTCGCGAGAGGCAACGGAGCTCTTGTCGGTCACCCCGTAGGCGATAAACCAGACATACGAGGCCATGGCGCCCACCAGCGGCCACAGGATCATAGCCGGCCGAGAATGCGGCCTGGTGGCGCACGCCGCCACGATCAGCAGAGAAAAGCCGCTCAGCAGAAAGATCAGAGGACGCCGGCCAAAGCGCGACTTCGGCCAGCGCTGAACGCACGCGTAAAGGGCGATCCCCAACCCAATCACGCCGTAGGTTTCGCCAAGCATCAGCGGGTTGTGGATCCACGTCACAGCCGCGACCAGAAGCGGGCCGGCGGCCAGCACCGGGCGGCGATACTCAGGCAAAAAGCTGATGAACGCGAAGGCGCAGGCGAGCAAAAGAGCGTAGCCAGGCTGGATCAGGAAACGGAGAACCCCACCAAATAAGGTGAGCAGCAGGAGTTTGCCCGGCGGAGTTTGAACCAGAGCGATCGCCTCCGGCCACGTATCGATGCGCGGAATCAGGCGAAATTCGGAAAATCTTCCGGTCTGAGGTCGAGCGCTTTCCGTTTGCGTGAGCATTGCGGGCTTCCACGAGAAATCTAGACGGCGGCAAAGCGTCCACCGTCGGAACAGGCACCCCGCCGCCGCGCCAGACGTCCGGCCAGCCTGCGGAACGAGCTCTTTGAGGGGCAGTATACCCAGCCCGGTCACGCAGGCAGATAGCACTTTCGCAGGAGCCCCCCGCGAGGCGTGCCCCGGCCGCCAACACCACGGAGTGAGCCAGCCCCAGGAAAACCTCCACCAGAAAGCATCCAGTCAGTAGACTGGGGAAGGCATGGGCGCGGGATTCGCATCGACCGACCGCTTTCTGGCGGAGATCCACGAGAACCGAATGCGGGCGGGGTACGTTCTCGCCGGCGACGACGTCTTCCTCTACGAGCGCTGCCGGCGAGGCGTGCTGTCCGCGCTGGTGCCGGCGGACTTGCGCGAGTTTTGCCTGTCCGACCTCGACCTCGCCGAAACCAATATCTTCGAGGCCCTGGATCGCGCTCGAACGCCCTCCCTGATGGCGCCGTTCCAGGTTCTTTTCGTGAAAAACCTGAAGACCCTGTACACCCGCGGCGCAAAAAAGGAAGAATTCGCCGCTATCGAGGCCTATTTCCGCTCGCCCAATCCGCAGGCCCTGGTGATTTTCGTCGCCGATCATCTGCGCATCCCCTCAGACCCGCGGCGCATGGACATGCAGGATAAGGATCGCTACGAGCGGATCCGCGAGACGCTGGGCGAGTGGTGCGGGATTGTAGAGCTTGCGCGCGTCGACGAGGCCGACGCCCTGAAGTGGATCGCCGCCGAAGCGAAGCGGCGGGAGATCCAGTTTGACCCCGATGCAGCGCGTGAACTGGCCGACGCGCTCGGCGCCGACATGATGCTGATCGCAAACGAATTTGAGAAGCTGGCGCTGTATACCGGCGAAAAGCGTCGTGTACTCGGCGCCTCCGACGCGCCCGGTGCTGGAGCAGCTGGGGTGAGGGTCACGCTGGGCGATGTGGAGACCATGGTGCTGGCAGCCAAGCAGCGCTCGCTTTACGAGCTCACGGATGCCATCTCGGCGAAAGATCGCGCGCGGGCGCTAAGCCTGCTGCATGGGCTCCTCAATGCCAGCGACGGCGGCGAGGATGCCGCCATCGGGCATCTGTACATGCTCGCGCGAACCTTCCGGCAGATGCTGGTGATCCTCGAGAAAAACGTGCGCGATTCGCGGGCGATCTGGCAGGCGCTGTGGCAGGGCTTTCGCATGCCGCCGTTCGCTGCCGAAGACGTGATCCGGCAGGCGCGGCGGTATAAATCGCGGCGCGAGCTGTCGCGGGCGCTGCGCCTGATCGCGCGCGCCGACCTGGAGCTGCGCTCGCAGCCTCCCGACAAGCGGTTAGTGCTGGAACGGCTGGTCCTGGAGTTGGCCAGCGAGCCAAAGCCTGCGCCGGCAGGCATTTCCCCGCAATACGCGATGGAATGGAGCTAGCGCCGCCCTAAACGCTAGACCCTAACCCCTAAACGCTGGTCCCTATACCCTAAGAACATGACCCTCACCCTCCCCGCCGGGGATTTTCAGGCCTACCTTTTCGATTGCGACGGAACCATCGTCGACTCCATGCCGCTCCACCACATCGCGTGGAAAACCGCGCTGGGCGAGTGGGGCGCCGAGTACCCTGAGGAACTCTTCTATCAGTGGGGCGGCAAGCCGATCCGCGAAATCGTCGCGGAGCTGAACCGGATGCAGCGTCTTTCCATGCCGGTGGAGGAAGTCGCGCATCGCAAAGAAGGCCTCTACTACGAGCTGCTGCCGAAGCTGACGGCGGTGCCCGAGGTGCTGGAGCAAATCAAGGCCCAGCATGGGCGCATTCCCTTTGCGGTGGTGTCGGGCAGCACGCGCGAGTCGGTGGTGAAATCGCTGGAGATCACGCACCTGCTCGACAAATTCGACGTGCTGGTGTGCGCGGGCGAGTACAAAAACGCCAAACCCGCGCCCGATCCCTTCCTGCTGGCAGCCGAAAAGCTGGGCGTTGCGCCGGAGAAGTGCCTCGTCTTTGAAGACACCGACTTGGGCATCGAGGCGGCAACGGCGGCGGGCATGCAGTCGGTACGCATCCTGCAGCCGTTGGAACGGCGCGCCCTGGCGGAAACAGCGCAGCTCTGAGCGGCGCATTCCGGGCGCCAGCGGCTCAGGCACTAAAATTGAATTTTCCTTAAGGACTCCTCATGAAGACGGGCATTATCGGCCTGCCGCAGGTGGGCAAGACTTCGCTGTTCCAGATCCTGACGCGCGCCAGACGCGAGGATCGCGGCTATTCGAATCCGCGCGAGGCGCATCTGGGCGTGGCCAAAGTTCCGGACGACCGGCTGGACCGGCTCGCCGCGCTCTACAACCCCAAAAAACTGGTGCATGCCACCGTGGAGTACGCGGACGTGGCGGCCATCGGCCAGGAGACCCTGAAGGAGACGGCGTTCCTGGCCAGCCTGCGCAATGTCGACGCGCTCATTCACGTACTGCGGGCCTTCGAGGACGATTCGATTCCGCACGTGGGCGCCGTCGATCCGCTGCGCGACGCGAAGAGCGTGGAATTCGACCTGATGCTCAGCGATCTCACTCAGGTGGAGAAGCGGCTGGAGCGCCTCGAAAAAGACCTGAAGAAGATGCGGACGGCCGAACTCGAGAAGGAGAACGCGCTGCTGCTGCGGTCGAAGGCGTCGCTGGAGGCGGAAAAGCCGCTGCGCGAGCTGGAAATGACGGTGGAGGAAAAGAAGCTGATTCGTGGATTCATGTTCCTCTCGCAGAAGCCGGTGCTGTACGCGGTGAACGTCTCGGAGAGCGCGACTCTGGGCAAGGATCTGGAAGAAGCCGGGCAGAAATACGGGCTAACGGAGCTGGCCTCGCGCCCGAATGCCGGAGTGACCGCGTTCTGCGGCAAGGTGGAAGCCGAGCTGGCGGAGATGGACGAGGAGGAAGCGCAGGAATTCCTGGGATCCTATGGCTTGAAGGAGAGCGGTCTGGTGCGGCTCATCCGCCGCAGTTACCAGTTGCTGGGGCTGATCAGCTTTTTCACCGTGGGCGAAGACGAATGCCGCGCGTGGACCGTCCCGGCAAGCTCGCGGGCGCAGGAAGCTGCTGGAGCCATCCACACCGACCTCGAGAAGCATTTCATCCGCGCGGAGACGATCCACTGGGACACCCTGCTGGCCGCCGGTTCTGAGGCGGTTGCGCGCTCCCAGGGAACGCTGCGGCTGGAAGGCAAAGACTACCTGGTGCAGGACGGCGACGTGCTGCACATCCGGCACAGCGGGTAACCGATGCTTGCATCGCTGGTTCTTGGCGCCATCGCCGGCTTCGCCAATGTCTTTGGCGGAATGGTCGCCGTCCGCCGCACCTGGCCGCAGAATTATCTGCGCTACTTCATCGCGCTGGGCTCCGGCTTCATGATGGCGGTCGCGCTGCTCGACATGCTGCCCGAAAGCCTGAAGTTCTCCGCAGCGTGGACGCCCGCCCTGGTCCTGGGCGGCTACTGCATCACCCATCTGCTGGAACACACCATCACGCCGCACTTTCACGTCGGCGAGGAGACGCACTCCGAGGAGTTCCTCCACCGGCACACCGGGTATTCGGTGCTGCTGGGCCTCTCCGTGCACGCGCTCTTCGATGGCGTAGCCATCGCCTCCGGCTTCGTCGTATCCACGTGGCTGGGCTGCCTGATCTTCATCGCAATTTTTCTGCACAAGATCCCCGTCGGCTTCACGGTGGCATCGGTGACGCTCGCTTCGGGGCGGTCGCGGCGGGCAGCGGTGCTGTCGGCGACGGCGCTGGGAGCGTCAACCCTGGCCGGTGTGCTGGCCATCAGCCTGATTCCGAGCTGGGTGCGCGTCGGGCTGCCGGTTTCAGCCGGCGTGACCATGTACGTGGCGGCGACGGACCTGTTGCCGGAAGTAAATCGCGAACCGGGAATCCGCATGGCGCTGGTGTTCTTCCTGGGCGTAGCCATCTTCCTCCTGATCCGTCTGCTGGCGCCTGTCTAAAGTCATCGAACCCCCGCATATTTCGTGGCGCGGATGGCTCAAAAGCTCCTATCCTGCTGGCAAACGGAGGTGGAGCATGAAACAGCAATGCCATCTCTCCATGATCTGGCTGTCGTGGGGCGTTTACCTGGCCGGAGTCGGATTTCTCGCAGTGGAGCGCCAGTGGATGCTGATCGCGGCGTGGCTGGTCGCCGTGCCGCTGGCGGAATGGGTTTACCTTCGCAGCTTTCCAAAGCTTTCCTCTGCCATGGGCTACGGTGAGATTCGGGATGAACCGCCGGCCATCGTGGCCCGGGTTCCCGCGCAGGTAAGGCTCTACACGGCGCTCGGCTGCCCCTTCTGCCCGATCCTCGAACGGCGCCTCAGAGACCTGCAGGCGACCATGGGGTTCACGCTCGAAAAGACTGACGTGACCCTCCGGCCCGATCTGCTGGCTTCTCGCGGAGTGCGCTCGGTTCCCGCAGTGGAAGTGGACGGACATCTGCTGGTGGGCCTGACCAGCACGCGCGATTTGGCAGAAGCGATCGAGCGGGCGGAGGTGAGAGCCGGGCGCTGAACCGGAGATGCACCCGCTACCTGTGCCAGAAGAGGCTGTAGAGCAGGATGAGCAGCACCAGTCCGCTCACCCCGACGTAGAGGCGGTCGCGCTCCAGCAGGAAGCCGGCGACGCACATGCCCACGCGCGCCACAGGCGTCGCGATCAGGACGAGCAGGCCGAGCATGATGATGCTGCGCGGCTCCAGGGTCCTGATCCCGGTGGCCGCGCCGCGCAGCGTGGAATACTGGGCGGGCTCGCCGTGAAACTGCCGGTAATCGCTCGGCCGGTCGTGGCTTTGCGCCACGTAGAGAACGCCGCCGATGAGCACCATGGCGGCGGCGATCAGCACGCCGGTGCGCAGCATGATCGCGACCCAGATTTCAATGCGCTTGTCGTTCCAGCTCACGCGCTACATCCTCCGCACGCTGTTGATGATCATCTCGATGCCCATGGCGATGATCAGGAGAGAGAAAACCACCTTCAGCGTCCGCACCGGAGCCCTGACGAGCAGTCGCGAACCGATGAGTGAGCCGCCGAGGACACCCAGCATCACCGGCATCACCAGCCCCGGAGCCAGATAGCCGCTGCGCAGGTAGAGCCCGGCGCTGGCCGCGGCCGTCACGCCGATCATGAAGTTGCTGGTGGTGGTGGAGACTTTGAAGGGCAGGCGCATGGCCTGATCCATCGCGATCACCTTCACCGCGCCCGAGCCGATCCCGAGCAGGCCGGAGAGCACGCCCGCCATCCACATCATCCCGAAACCGAGCGGTACGCGCTGACCCACGTAAGCCTGTTCGCCGTTCTCGGTGGGAAAACTGCCCAGTAGCCGCAGCTTCATCGCCAGAGCATCCGCTTCTTGCGTGATGACCTCGTGCTTGACCTTGAGCGAAACATAGGCGGAATAAAGCAGCACAATCCCGAAGATGAGGCCGATGATCTGCGTTGGCGCCTTGGTGGTCAGCCAGGCTCCGAAGAGCGCGCCGAAAGTCGTCGCGATCTCCAGGAACATCCCGATGCGGATATTGGAGAACCCTTCGCGGACGTACGCCGCAGCGGCGCCGGAAGAAGTGGCGATGACCGAAACAAGCGAGGCGCCGATGGCGTAATGGATGTCGACGTGAAAGACGATGGTGAGCAGCGGGACGATCACCACGCCGCCGCCAAGCCCGCTGAGTGCGCCCAGCAGACCGGCGCCGAGCGAGCTGACAAAAATAATGATGCAGAACCAGAGTTCGGTCATGCGAGACGAAATTTCGTCAAATCGGGTTCAGTTGCAGGCTAAGACGGCCACGGAATCGGCAGACAGCGCCAGCTTGCCCTCTCGCAGGGTAACACCGGGATCGGAAGCGAGGATGATCGCCAATCCGGCGCGGACCGCAATCGGGACGGGCTCGGCGGCCAGCGAGCAGGCCACGGTAAAGCGGCCGCGCTCTATCACCAGCCACTTCCCCTCCTCGCTGAAGCGGATGTGAACCTCGCTCAGGTCGCCGTCGGCCAGTTCGGGGGTGGAACGCCGCAGCGCAATCAGGCGGCGGTACCAGTCGAGCATTTCCGCGTGGGGCGGCTGGTTCCGCTCGGCCCAGTTCAGTTTGGAGCGGCTGAAAGTTTCCGGCGATTGCGGGTCGGGGATCTCGGCGGGGTCCCAGCCGAAGGCCGCAAACTCCTTCTTCCGGCCTTCGGAGATGAGTTTGCCGAGTTCCTTGTCATGATCGGTAAAAAACTGGAACGGCGCGCTTGCGGCCCACTCCTCACCCTGAAAAAGCATCGGGACAAATGGAGCGGTGAGCACCAGGGCGGCGGCGATTTTCGCGCGGCCCAGGCCGGCGAGGTGCGATAGGCGCTCGCCTTTGGCGCGGTTGCCAACCTGATCGTGATTCTGCGAGTAGCCAAGGAAGCGCCAGCCCGGAAGGCCGCAAACGGGGCGGCCGTGGATGCGATCGCGATAGGGCGAATACCGGCCGTCATAGACGAACACCTCGCGCAGGGATTTGGCCAGATCGGCGAGAGTGCCGAAATCCGCGTAGTAGCCACTGCGGTCGCCGGTCAGCACCGTGACGAGCGCGTGGTGAAAATCGTCGCTCCACTGTGCGTCGAGTCCATAACCGCCAGCCTCGGGCGCGGTCACAAAGCGCGGATCGTTCAGGTCGCTCTCAGCAATCACGACGTAGTGCCGGCCGGTCTGGGCCTGGAGCGCGTGAACTTCCGAACCCAGCTGCTCCATGAAATGGATCGCGGAGCGATCGGTGTAGGCGTGGACGGCGTCGAGGCGCAGGCCGTCGCAGTGATAGTCGCGCAGCCACATCAGCGCGTTGTCGCAGAACAAGCGGCGCACCTCATGGCTGCCGGCGTCCTCCAGATTGACGGCATCGCCCCAGGGCGTGTGGTGGGAGCTGGTGAAGTACGGGCCGAATTTCCCGAGATAGTTTCCGGCGGGGCCGAGATGGTTGTAGACAACGTCGAGCAGCACGGCCAGACCGCGCGCATGGCAGGCATCGACGAAGCGCTTGAGCGCGTCCGGGCCGCCGTACGGTTCGTGCGGAGCGAACAGCGCGACCCCGTCGTAACCCCAGCCACGGACGCCGGGGAATGAGGCCACGGGCATCAGCTCCACGTGGGTAATACCGAGGTCGCGGAGCGCGTCGAGCTTCGACTGGGCGCCGTCGAAGGTGCCTTCGGGAGTAAATGTGCCGATGTGCAGTTCGTAAATCACTGCGCCTTCGAGCGGCGGAGCTTGCCAGGCCGCGTCGGTCCACGCAAAGTCGGCGTGATCGAGAATGCGCGAGGCCCCGTGAACACCGTGCGGCTGCCATGGCGAACGCGGATCGGGCAGAGCTGCGTCCTCATCGTTGAAGAAGTATGCATAGTCGCTGCCCGGGCGCGCTTCGTCGACCTTCGCCTCCCACCAGCCCCCGTCAGCGGCATGGAGGAGATGAAACCCGCCGTCAACCCGGACGCGGACACGCTGAGCTCTTGGCGCCCACACACGAAAGCGATGCATGGCGATCTGCGTTCTCCAGTCAGCGAGCGGGCTGGGCTTCGGCGTGGCCGCGGCCATGAGCGCGATGGCGGGATCCGTCCCTGCCTTCGAGGTCGAATGCCGCATTCACCAGAGCGATGTGCGACAGCGCCTGAGGGAAATTGCCGACCAGCCGCTGATCTTTCACGTCGAACTCCTCTGCCAGCAGGCCGACATCGTTGCGGAGAGAGAGCAGGCGATCGAAGAGCCGGCGCGCATCGTCCTCCCTGCCGATGCCGTTCAGGCAGCTCACCAGCCAGAAGCTGCAGGCGATAAATGCGCCCTCCCCGGGAGGCAGTCCGTCGTCGATTCTCTCCGTTTCATAGCGCATCACAAAGCCGTCGCGGATCAGTTCGCGCTCGATCGCCTCCACGGTCCCCCGAATGCGCGGATCGCTGAATGGCAGGAAGCCGACCAGCGGGATCAGCAGCGCGGAAGCATCCAGCTCGGGAGAGCCGTAAAACTGCGTGAAGGCGTTCTTCTGCTGGTCGAAACCCATGCGGCAAACCTGATCGTGGATGGCGTCGCGGGTTTTCTTCCACTCCGCGATGGGGGCGTCCATGCCCAGGCGTTCGGCGATGAGGATGGCGCGGTCGAAGGCGACCCACGCCATCACCTTGGAGTAGGTGAACTGCTTCTTGCCGCCGCGGCTCTCCCAAATCCCCTCGTCGGGATCGCTCCAGATCGCCTCGAGGTGTTCGAGCAGCAGCACCAGAGCCTTGAAGTCATCTTCCGTGTGCCTCCCGAGGCCTTTCAGAGCGTGAAAGAAGGTGTCGAGCAATTCACCGTAGATGTCGAGCTGCACCTGGGTGGCGGCCGCATTGCCGATGCGGACGGGCGATGAGTTCTCGAAGCCGGTCAGCCAGTCGGCCTCCCACTCGACGAGCGAACGCTCGCCCTTGAGGCCGTACATGATCTGGACCTGATCGGGGCTGCCCGCAATGGCGCGCAGCAGCCAGTCCTGCCACTCGCAGGCCTCGTCGAAGTAACCCGCATTCGTCATGGCGAGAAGCGTGAACGTGGTGTCACGAAGCCAGCAATAGCGGTAATCCCAGTTGCGCGACCCGCCAATGCACTCCGGCAGCGAGCTGGTCGGGGCTGCCACCACCCCGCCGCTGGGCCTGAAGGTCATCGCCTTCAGGGTGATGAGGGAACGCCCCACCGCCCCCCGATACTGGCCATCGAAATTCATCTTCGCGATCCACCGGTTCCAGAATTTCTCGGTGTCCTTCAGCGCCTGCTTCGCATCGATGGGCTTGGGATCCGGTTTATAGGAGTCGCCGTAAGTGAGCGTAAACCAGACACGATCGCCCTCGACCACCGTGAATTCCGCCACCGTCTTCAGGTCTTCGCCGTGCACGGGCACTGAAGCGTGCAGCACCGCAACGCCCGGACCAGCCACAGCGCGGATGCCGTCGTCGATGGCCGTGACCCAGGGAACCGTCCGCCCGTAATCGAAGCGCAGGCTGAGCGTCGAGCACAGAGCCACGCTGCCGCGGATGCCCTCGACGATCCGAACCACGTCGGAATTGCGCTCCCGGACAGGCATGAAATCGATCACGCGAACGGCGCCGTCGGCCGTCTCGAAGGTGGTTTCGAGGATCAGGGTGTGATCGCGATAGGAGCGGCTGCTGCGCCAGCCGCCGGTCGTGGGAGCAATCGTCCAGAAGCCGTTCTCTTCGGTTCCGAGCAGCGCGGCAAAGCAGGCGCCGGAGGAAAAATCCGGCCAGCAAAGCCAGGCGATGCAGCCGTTGCGGTCCACCAGCGCGGCGGTTTCGCAGTCCCCGATCAGGGCGTAGTCTTCGATCTTCGAGGCCATATTTTTCGTTCGATTACTGCTCGTGATAGTTGCGCATCAACCCTCCATCGACGAGGAAAGTGGCGCCAGTCACATAAGATGCGTCGTCGGAGGCCAGAAAAGCAACCATGGCCGCCACATCGTCGGTGGTCCCCAGGCGCCCCAGCGGGATGTTGCGCAGAAGCGCCTCAAGTTTCGGCTTGTCGGCCAGCAGAGATTTGTTGATTGGCGTGGTAATGGCGCCTGGGGCGATGTTGTTGATGGTGATCCCGAGCGGCCCGAGCTCGACGGTGAGATTGCGCATCATCATCCGCATCCCGCCCTTGCTGCAGCAGTAGGTGGTGAAGCCCGGGAAGGCCATGTCCTCGTGGACAGAGCTGATATTGATCACCCGGCCCGGCTTCTGCGCCTCGCGCAGACGGCGGACAAAGGCCTGCGTAAGAAAGAACGGGCCGCGCAGGTTCACGGCCATCACCTTGTCGTACTCCTCTTCGGTGGTGTCCCAAAAGTCGGAGCGGATTTCCATCCCCGCGTTGTTGATGAGGATGTCGGCCCCGCCGAAGCGCTCCCAGGCCTGGTCGACGAGGCACCGGACGTCATTCATGCTGGTGACGTCGGCCTGGACCACCTCGCCCTGGCCCGGGCCGCCGCAGGCCTCGATGGCCTCCCGGGTCTGTTCCGCCCCGCCCTCGCTGCCGATATAGTCGATGACGACCTTGGCGCCCTCGCAGCCGAAGCGTTTCGCGATCTCCTGACCGATCCCGGAACCGGCACCGGTCACAATGGCAACCTTCCCCTGCAAGCGCTGCATGGCGCGCACTCCCTTTCCCCTGAAGTTTCCTGGTCATGAGATGCCTGAAATTGCCGAATGTCATGTTCCCATGCGGGAACCGCAGAGCCTTCGGAGACGTATCCTCTGCTGTGCGCCGTAAACGGAGTGCCGCAGCAAACCAGCTGCCGGAGACTCCGGAAACAGCGTTATGCTTAGGGTTTGCATCGTCACGACTGAGTATCGTCAACCGGGGGTAGGACCATGGCCATCTATTGCAGAAACTGCGGAAAGACGCTGGCGGATGACGCGCGCTTCTGCCCCGGATGCGGGGCGCAGACATGGGCGCCGGGTCCCTATCCCAACTCGGTGACGCGGCTGGTGCGCCCGCGTGCGGGGCGGATGATCGCGGGCGTCTGCCAGGGTCTGGCCAACGCCTACGCCTGGGACGTGGTCTGGGTGCGCGTCATTACCGTGCTCCTGACGGTCTTCGGAGGCGGCGCTGGGCTGCTGGCGTACGTGATCTTCTGGATCGTCATGCCGGAAGAACCGGTCGTGCTGCCTCCGCCGGCTTCGCCCTACCAGCCGCCCAGCTAACGGCGGCGCGCTGGACCGCTCCGGTCTATCCTGAAGAACGATGTTCTTCCATTCCGACGGCGACAAGCTGTTTTACGCAACCCTGGGATCGGGCCCCAGCGTCCTATTGCTCCATCCCACCCCCGTCGATCACCGCTTCTGGCTGCCGGTGGCCGAGATTCTGGCGCCGAAGTACCGCGTGATCCTGCCCGATCTGCGCGGGCATGGGCAGTCCGAGGCCGGGGAAGGCCCGATCACCGTCGAAAAACTCGCCGCCGACGCAGGACGGCTCCTCGATCACCTGGGAATTGCGAAGACCCTCTTTGCGGGCTGCTCCATCGGCGGTTACACCCTGTACGAGATCTGGCGGGCGATGCCGGCGCGTGTCGAGGCCCTCGCGTTCTGCTGCGCTCGCCCCCAGGCCGACAGCGATGCCGCCCGGGCGAAGCGTGAGGAGAATATCGCGAAGATCAGGGAGCGCGGAACGGCGGAATTCATCGAGTCGATGCTCGAGACCCTCATCGGTCCAACCGCCCGTCGTCGCTGGCCGCAGAAAGTCGCGGAAGCGCGGGAGATGATGCAGGCCGTGACGCCGGAAGCGGTGATCGCGGTGCAGCAGGGGCTGGCGGCGCGGCCGGATTCCGTGGCAACGGCTCGAACCATGCGGGTTCCCTGCTGCGTCATCTCCGCCGCCGAGGATGGCGGCAGCCCGCCGGCCGACATGCGCCTGCTGGCCGAGCAGATTCGCAACGGCGGCTACGGCGCCGAATACCACGAGATCGCCGACGCGGGTCACTTTGCGCCCTTCGAACAGCCCGAATTGGTGGGCCGGATGTTGCGGCGATTCTTCGATTCGGTCGTCTAACGCTCCATAGCCAACTTTTTCCCTTGCCGCAACTTCCCATGCCTGAAGGTGTCCCTTAACCTGTAAGTGCCCCATTTCCGAGCGCAGGCAGCGAAGGGCCCGGGAAGGGCTGAGAGGAAATCCCAATGAACGAACTTCTTGATCGTTTACCCACGGCGGCCCGCAAAGGGGCGCGAGGCCTCGCGGCCGTATCTCTGGAGCTTGGCAAGCGCGGCATGGCGCTGATGCTCATCTGGTTGATGGTCCCCCTCGGGATCGCCTGGGCGCAGGAAGCCCCTCCGCCGCCCCCGCCTGACCAGTCTCAGGCTGCGCCCCCTCCCGACCAGGATCAGGGTCCGCCGCCGCAGCAGTACAACGCGCCGACCCCCGATCAGCTGGCGCAGCTCGTCGCTCCCATCGCTCTGTATCCGGATTCCCTGGTAGCCCAGGTGCTGGCAGCGTCGACCTATCCGACACAGATCGTCGACGCCGACCGTTTTGTGCAGTCCAACCAGGGCGCACCGCCAGACCAGCTCTCGCAGATGGTCAACAGCCAGCCGTGGGATCCCAGCGTCAAAGCGCTGACCGCGTTTCCTTCGGTCCTGTCCAACATGGATAAGAATCTGGACTGGACCACCCAGCTGGGCAATGCTTACTACAACCAGCCGCAGGACGTGATGAGCGCCGTGCAGGCAGATCGCCAGCAGGCCTATAACTCTGGCCAGCTGCGCTCTTCGCAGCAGCAAGTCGTGACCTACGCGCCGTCGGACATCGTGATTGCCCCGGCGAATCCGGCTGTGGTCTACGTGCCCTATTACAATCCCTGGGCCGTCTGGGGCTGGGGAAACCCGTGGTTCGCGTATTACGCGCCTCCGCCGCCTCCGGGAGTGGTGCTCGCCGCCGGAATCGGTATCGGATTCGGATTCGGCATCGTCATCGGCGCCTGGTCCCACTGGGGCTGGGGCTGGGGCCACTGGGGCTTCGCCTGGGGACCGCACCCCTACATTGCCTACCATGGCGGCGTCTGGGTCTCGCGCAGCTATACGGTCGTGAACCACGGCCACTTCGGCTACTATGACCGCGCTCCCGGCGCCCGGGCCTTCAACGCCCACATCGCCGCCAACGCTCGCGCCGCCGGATATGCTCACGGCTACGCAGCCGGAGCCCGCGCAGGCTACAACCGCGGCGCAGCGGCGGGTTACAACCGTGGCGAGGCCAACGGTTACAACCGCGGGACCGAAAGCCGCCCGGCAAACAACTTCAACCGTCCGGCAAATAATTACAACCGGCCGGCCCAGAACAATAACCGTCCGGCGAACAACAATCGCGGGACGCAGAACCGGCCCCAGGAGCGGCAGCAGAGCCACCCGGCGCACAATAACAGCAAGCCGCACACTGAGAGTCACGAATCTCACGGCAACGACCACCCCCGCCGTTAATCCAGCCGCAACAGCACGGCAAAAGAGGGATGGCTCAGGCCATCCCTCTTCTCTTTCGCCGGCAACTGTTTCTTCCGTTACAGACGCCGGGCCCGCGACCGGTCCTGCCGCCTCCTATGTGTGGTAAAACGGTTTGTTACCTCACGAGAGGTTCCGCCATGAACAACCGAATTCGCCAGGACCGGCGTGCGTTCCTGAAAGGAAGTACCGCCGCGGCTGCGGCGGTGTTTGCGGGGGCGGCGCTTCCGCCCGCCGCAGCCGCCTCAACCACCCAGGCCATGCCAAACAATCCGCGGACCCAGGACGCCATGCCGACGCGGAATCTCGGCCGCACCGGATACAAAGTGGGGATTTTCTCCCTCGGCGGCCAGGCGGCGCTGGAGAAGCCGAATAACGCCGACGTCGCGGTGCCGATCATCCACCGGGCGCTCGATCTGGGCGTGAATTACCAGGACACCTCCTCGATTTATGGCGGCCCCATGCGCTGGAGCGAGCGCTACGTCGGCGAAGTAATGAAAACGCGGCGCAGCGAGGCCTTCCTCGCCACAAAAACAAAGGAGCGGACACGCGAGGGGTCGCTGCGGATGATTGACGAATCGCTGCGACTGCTGAACACCGATCACGTAGACCTCTGGCAGCTGCACGACGTGGGCACCATGACCGACGTGAACCAGATCTTCGCCAAAGACGGAGCCATCGAGGCTCTCCTCGAGATGCAGCTGCAGGGGGTGGTCCGCTACCTCGGAGTGACCGGGCACTATCGGCCGGATGCGCTGATGGAGGCGATCCATCGGCATCCCTTCGACTGCATTCTGATGGCGCTGAACGCGGCAGACCCGCACCACTACAGCTTCGAGGATCAGCTGCTGCCGCTCGCGGTGGAGAAGCAAATGGGCATCATCGGGATGAAGGTGCCGGCGCGCGGCCGAATCCTCTCCAGCTGGACGCCGCCTCCGCTGGAGCAGCAGGAGCACTCGTGGGAGGGGATGGTTATCGCGAAACAGCCCGGAACGCTGGACATCCGCGAGGCCGTCTATTACACGCTGACCCGGCCGGTAAGCACGATTATCATCGGCTGCGACTCGATTCAGCAGCTCGAGCAGAATGTGCAGCTGGCGCGTGACTTCACGCCGCTGACCGATCAACAGATGGCATCCATCGCCGCGCGCACCGAGCCGGTTTCGAAACAATCGCTGTTTTTCCGCTTTTACGATCGCGCCTGAACCCACTCACGCGGCCAGCCGCACGGCTGCGCCCCGAACCCGACAGGAACCGAGCCGTGACAACTGCTGCCGTTTTGCCCGAGACCGTTGCCGAGGAAATCGAAACGAAACAGGACCGCCTCGCCGCGCTGATGGACGAGCACGGCTGGTCGGCCGTATTGCTGAGCCGTCACGAAAATCTGGCCTGGGCCACCGCCGGGCGCGTGGAAGCGCGCGTTGCCCTGGGGACAGAAACGGCGGTGTGCTCGCTGCTGATCACGCGTGAAGGCAAGCGCTACTACATCGCCCCGGAAAATGAGCGGCCGCGGCTGGCCGAAGAAGAGTTTGCGGGGCTCGACTGCGAGCCCCTGCTCTATCCGTGGACAAAAGATGCCTCCACCGACCTCGCGCACGAAGCCGGCGGCCCGGAGATCGGTTCCGACACAGCGCAGGCCGGGTTTTACCCCGCGCATCTGGCCCCGCTGCGCACGCCGCTGCTGGCCGGCGAGACCGAGCGCTTCAGGAAGCTGGGCGCAGCCGTGGCCGATGCGGCGGCGCGCGTCCTGAGGGGGCTGGCGCCCGGCGTGACGGAAGATGAGATGGCGGCGCGCATCTCCGCCGAGCTGCTGAGAGAGCACATCGCGCCGACGGTGCTGCTGATGGGCGCTGACGAGCGGATCTTCCGCTACAAGCACGCTGTGCCGCGCAACGGCGTGCTGAAGAAGTACGGGATGCTCAACCTGTGCGCGCGCCGGCATGGCATGGTGATCTCCATTACGCGCTTCGTGCATTTCGGAGCGATGCCCGCGGAACTGGCTGCGAACTTTGAGAAGGCAGCGCAGATCAACGCCGAACTGCTGCACGCGACCCGGGCCGGAGCAACGTCAGCGGAACTATACGCCGTGGCTGCAAAGGGATATGCGGATGCGGGCGTGCCGGATGAGATCGCGAAGCACCATCAGGGCGGGGCCTGCGGCTATCTGGAACGCGACTGGGTGGCTACGCCCGACGGAACCGAGCGCGTGGACGCGGTGCAGGGCTTCGCCTGGAACCCGAGCCTGAGGGGTGCAAAGGCCGAGGACACGGCGCTGCTCCGGGGCGGCGAGATCGAGATTCTGACAGCCACACCGGAACTGCCCGCGATTGAGACAAACGTGGGCGGAAAGATTTATCGTTCCGCTGGGGTATTTCTGCCTTAGATCCCGCTTGATCCGACGCACAATGAAGCACGGAATGCTGAAAAGGATAAGCATGCGCCAGCTGTGGAGTCTTGCCGGAGACGTTTTCATTGCCCTCTCGATTGCCGCGTCGCCGGCGCTCCACGCGCAGGCGACCAATTTCCCTGACCAGACGCCGCTGCTCGTCGGCGCAGCGTGGTATCCCGAGCAGTGGCCGGAGTCGCAGTGGGACCACGATCTGGCGCTGATGGAGGCCGCCCACATCGACGTGGTGCGCGTCGGCGAGTTCGCGTGGAGCACCATGGAGCCGGCCGAGGGCCAGTACAACTTCGCGTGGCTCGACCGCGCCATTGCGCTCGCCGCGCAGCATCACATCTGCGTCGTACTGGGCACGCCCACGGCAGCGCCTCCGGCGTGGCTGACGACAAAATATCCTGAGACGCTGCGGGTCAGCGAGGATGGACAGCGCGCGGAACATGGCAACCGGCAGCAGTTTTCATTTACCGATCCGCACTACCGCAAGCTCGCCCACGACATTGCCGAGCAAATGGCGATCCACTTCGGACACAATCCGAACGTCGTGGGTTGGCAGCTGGATAACGAGTACGCTGAGCCCGACTTCGGCCCCTCGGCGCAACAGCAGTTTCACCAGTGGCTCCAGAAGAAGTACGGCACCATCGCCAACCTCAATCGCCGCTGGGCAACCGCCTACTGGAGCCAGACCTACGACAGCTTCGACGAGATTCCGGTTCGCGCAAGGGACGAAAATCCGGCCTTGTTGCTCGACTGGAAGCGTTTCGTGAGCGATGTGTGGAAGAGCTACTCGCTGAACCAGATTTCCGCCATCCGGCCGCACGCCGACCCACGCCAGTTCATCACCACGAACACCATGGGATGGTTCGACGGCTTCAACGAGTACACCGTGCACAGCGTGCTCGATCTTGCTGCCTGGGACGATTACATCGACTCCGACCACTACGACTATCTCGAGAACGGAGCGCGGCACGATCTCACCCGTGGCTACAAGATGAAGGACTTCTGGGTGATGGAAACCGAACCGGCCTTCGTGAACTGGCGCCCAACCAACACCGCGCTCCAGAAGGGCCAGGTTCGCGACATCGCGTGGCAGGCCGTTGGCCACGGCGCAAATACCGTCGAATATTGGCAGTGGCGCAGCGCCCCGAATGGCCAGGAGGAGTACCACGGAACCCTGGTCGGCGCCGACGGCACCCCAGTGCCCGTCTATTACGAGATTCAGCAGGTAGGAAAAGAATTCGCCGCCGCCGGCCCGGAAATATCGGGAACATCACCGCACTCCGAAGTGGCACTGGTGAATGACTTCGACAGCCGCTGGGCGATTACCTTCCAGAAGCACAGTGCGGATTTCGATCCCGTCGCCGAGATGCTCGCTTTCTACCGGCCCCTGCGGACCCAGTCGCAGGCCGTGGACGTCATCTCCATCGACACACCGCTGGACGGCTACAAGCTCGTTGAACTGCCGGCGCTCAACGTCATCTCGCAGGCCGCAGCGGATCGCCTGATGGCTTACGTGCGCCAGGGCGGCCACCTTTTGCTCGGGCCGCGCACCGGCATGAAAAACGAGTTCAACGCCCTCCAGCCCGAGCGGCAGCCTGGGCCGCTGGCGGACTTCCTCGGCGGCCGCGTCGACCAGTTCTACGCCCTCGACAGCGACGTGCCCGTCAGCGGCGCCTTCGGCGACGGCACCGCGAACATCTGGGCCGAGCAGTTACAGACGGAGTCGCCGGATACCAAAGTGCTGATGACGTATGGCCGCAGCAACGGCTGGCTCGACGGTCAGCCCGCGGCCATCACGCGCAAGGTGGGTCAGGGGACCATCACCTACGTGGGAGCGTGGTTCGATCCGGCGACCATGAGCCGGATGACCGCGCAATTGCTGGATGACGCCGGCGTGAATCCGATCCTGCCCGGCGTTCCCGACGGCGTGGAAGTCTGCCGCCGCTCGGACGCGCAGAAGTCGATCCTGGTCGTCATCAACCACAACACCACGGAAGAGCACGTTGCCCTGCCCGAGCCGATGCGGGAGCTCATCGATGAGCCGCGAATGGTGAGCGCCGTGAATTTGCCGCCCTACGGCGTCGCCGTGCTGGAGAGCGAGAAGTCGACCTCGCAGTAACGCTGCGACGAGCGCCGCAAAGAGCTTGTTGTCCTCCCAAACGCCGGGGATCTCCGCGATCTCCGGTGCATTTCCTGGAAGGGAGTGACCCGGAAACGCCGCATCTGGGCAGGACATCCGCAGCGCGTTCGCGCTACTCTCAACACAAGAGGTGCCCCATGAAGCGGTTCTGGGTGGTATTCCTCCTGTTGCCAATAGCATTGGCAGCGCAGAACCTGATTCCGCCGGGAACGATCCTGCCTCTTCGCCTGGACACAGGCATCAATGCTCACAAGCTGCGCGCCGGCGAAGAGATTCGGGCTACCGTCATGCAAACGATTCCCGGAACGCCCGTTCGCCGGGGCACAAAAGTGCTGGGACTCGTGATCCATGTGGCTCCGGCGCAGGTGATCCTGCGCTTCGACACCGTGGTCTGGCATCGCCGGCAAATCCCGATCCGGACGAACCTGCGCGCTTTGGCGTCGATGATGGAGGTGAACGCGGCATATACCCCCGAAGAGCAGGCATCGCGAGGGCTGACCCCGGAAACCTGGACCACGCAGCAGATCGGCGGCGATCAGGTCTATCGCGGAGGTGGACCGGTAACCAGGGGTTCGATCAAAGTTGGCGAACCGACCGCCTACGGCGTGCGCGGCCAGCTCATCGGCAACGGGCCCTGCCGCGGCGCCGTCGACGGAAATGAGAACCCGCAGGCCTTCTGGCTTTTCTCCACCGATGCCTGCGGCGTCTATGGGATCCCGGGCCTTACCATTGCGCACGCGGGACGAGAAACGGGCACCATTGAACTGCTGTCGGGGAACGGAAAGCTCAATATCCGCAGCGGCAGCGGGATGCTGCTGCGCGTGCACGGTTCGTAGTCAGCCGCGCACTCAGCCGTCCGATGGTCCGATAAAATCGAAGCATGCTCCAGCTTGCGGGTGCCGGCAAGCGCTTCGGCCCCAGACTCCTCTTTGAAAATGCAGACTGGCTGATCACGCCCACCGAAAAAACCGCGCTGGTGGGCGCGAACGGCACCGGCAAGTCAACGCTGATGAAGATCCTCGGCGGCATGGAGTCGCTGGACTACGGTTCGATCCAGCGCATGAAGGGCATGAGCATCGGCTACCTGCCCCAGGATGGCTTGGCGCTCTCCGGGCGAACCGTTTTCGAAGAGTGCCTCAGCGTCTTCGACGAGCTGCGCGCGATGGAGCAGGAATTCGAGAAGGTCGCTCACGCGCTGTCTGAACTCGATCCGGCGAGCGACGCCTACGCGGCCGCGGCCGACCGCTATTCGCATATCGAGGGCCGCCTGCGCCACCACGACGTCTACGCCCTCGACGCCCAGGTGGGCGCGGTGCTCACAGGCCTCGGCTTCAGCAAGGAAGACTGGACGCGGCGCACCGAGGAGTTCAGCGGCGGATGGCAGATGCGCATCGCGCTCGCCAAACTGCTGCTGGCGCAGCCCGACCTGCTGCTGCTGGACGAGCCGACGAACCATCTCGACCTCGAAACCCGCAACTGGCTCGAGAACTATCTGAGCACCTGGCCCAACGGATACATCCTCATCTCTCACGACCGTTATTTTCTCGATGTGACGGTGAACAAGATCGTCGAAATCTGGAACAAGGGCCTGCATTTCTACCACGGAAACTACGAAAAGTATCTGACCCAGAAGGCGGAGCGGCGGGCGCAGCTCGAGGCAGCCTACAAAAATCAGCGCGAGCGCATCGAGCACCTCGAAGTCTTCATCAACCGCTTCCGCTATCAGGCGACCAAAGCGAAACAGGTGCAGAGCCGCATCAAGGAACTCGAGAAGATCGAGCGCATCGAGATTCCGCTGGAAGAGCCGGTGCCGCACTTCACCTTTCCGCAGCCGCCGCCCTCGGGCCGCAACGTGGTGGAGGTTGCCGCCCTCTCCATGCAGTACGGCGAAAAGCGCGTCCTGGAAGACGTGAACTTCACCATCGAGCGCGGCGACCGCATCGCTCTGGTCGGCGTCAACGGCGCCGGCAAGTCGACGCTGATCCGGCTGCTTTCCGGCCAGGAAATCCCTACCACCGGCACGCTCAAGCTGGGGCACAACGTGATTGCGGAGTACTTCGCGCAGGACCAGTACAAGGTGCTCGACCCGGCAGCGCGCATGCTCGACGACATCGGCCGCGCGGCGCCGAAGGTCCCTGAAAAAGATCTGCGCAGCCTGCTCGGGTGCTTCCTGTTTTCCGGCGACGACGTCTTCAAGCCGCTCGGCGTGCTCTCGGGCGGCGAGCGCAACCGTTACGCGCTGGCGCGCATTCTGGTCAGCCCGGCCAACTTCTTGCTCCTCGACGAGCCGACCAACCATCTGGACCTCCGCGCCAAGGACGTGCTGCTGGAGGCGATCGGGAAATTCAACGGGACCGTGATCTTCGTCTCCCACGACCGGTATTTCATCGACGGACTGGCGCAGAAGGTCTTCGAGGTAGCGAAGAACGAGACCGATCCCTCGCGCGGCAGCACCATGCACGTCTACCCGGGCAACTACGAAGACTATCTGTGGCGAAAAGAGGGCGGCGCGGAGACATTAGCCGCGGAAACAGCTGCGGCAGCTGTTCCCGAGCCGGTGGTGATGGCGCCGCCAGCGCCCGCCGTGGAGCCGGTGCCTGCGGCAAAGCGGCTCAATCCGATCAAGCTGCGGCAAATGCAGGAGCGGCTGGCGCAGGTGGAGGCGGAGATCCCCCGAGTCGACGGCTGGATCGCAGAGACCGAGCACGCTTTGGGCGTCTATGTGAGCGCCGAAGAGACGCAGCGTCTCACCGAGGTGCTGGCTGTGCTGCGCGACCGGCAGACCGAACTGAACAGCGAGTGGGAAGAGCTCTCTCTGCAGCTGGAAGGCGTTGTGGGATAAGCATCCCGCGGCACCGATCCGGTTTGTGGTTGAGGATCTTTAGCGAAACGACAGATCTCAGTGTGCCGTGCGCGATTCAGCGCCGCGCTACTCGCTGCTTGAGGAGGAGGCCTTCGGTGCGGACGACGAGGAACTGCCCGAGGCGGATGAGGAAGCCGCGGGCTTGTCGGCAGATTTCTCCGCGGAGGGTTTGGCCTCGCCGTCGGTCGAAGCCTTCATCGGGCCGGATTTCTTCGCTGCGTAGTCGGTGGCGTACCAGCCTGAGCCTTTGAACTGGATCGCGGGCGCCGAGAGCAGGCGCTCCACCGGCCCGTGACAGACGGGACACTCCTTCTCGTCGGGAGCGCTGAAGCTCTGGATCTTCTCAAACTGGTGACCGCAGTTTTTGCAGCGGTACTCGTATAGCGGCACGTGCTGTGTCCTCTTTGGATTGGATGCGTGCCTTCATTTTACCGATTCTCCAGGCGTTTCCGGCGCTCAGAGCGTCACCTGGCGAACGCCGGTAATGGCGGGCACCGCACGCAGCTCCGCCAGCACCGTATCCGTCACTTCTCCGTCGATCTGCAGCACCGCCAGCGCCGTGGACTCCTTGCCGCCGTTGGAGCGGCCGAGCGCGAAGTTGGCGATGTTGATCTGATGCTCCCCGAGGATGGTCCCGATGCGTCCGATGACGCCCGGGACGTCGCGGTTGCGGATGGCAAGGAGCGTCCCATGCAGCGGCGCTTCGATGTCGATGCCGTCGAGCCGCAGCAGACGGGGGGATTCGCCATGAAGCACGGCTCCGCTGGCTTCGATCTCGGCGCTGGTGGTGTGCAGGCAGAGCTGCAGCACGCTGCCGGCTCCGCCGAAGGGCGCTTCCTTCTTCTCTTCGTGGACCCGGATGCCACGCTCCGCCGCGACCGATGCGGCGTTGATGCGGTTCACCTGCTCCAGATGGCCGAGCACTCCGGCAATGGCGCAGTTCCGCAGCAGATCGGTCTTCATCTCGGCAAGACGCCCGTGATAGGCAATGGAGATGCTTTCGATGCCGCCCTTCGGAAACTGCGCGAGGAAGGTGCCGAGGCGCTCGGCCAGGGTCATGTAAGGCGCAAGCTCCTCGTATTCCTCATGCGTGAGCGAAGGCAGATTCACAGCGTTCTGCGCGACGCCCGACTTGAGATATTCGCGAACCTGCATCGCAATCTGGACGCCGACGGCTTCCTGAGCCTCGGCCGTCGACCCGGCGATGTGCGGGGTGAGGATGACGCTGGGCATCGCGGCGAAGGCAGAGTTCTTCGGCGGCTCCTCGTGAAAGACATCGAGGGCAGCGCCGACGACCTGTCCGCTCTGCAGTGCCTCGGCCAGGTCCTTCTCGACCACCAGCTCGCCGCGCGCGCAGTTGATGATCCGGACGCCTTTCTTCATCGTGGCCAGGGCGGCGCTGTTGATAATGCCGTTGGTCTGCGGCGTGAGCCCGACGTGCAGGGTGAGGTAGTCTGCCTGGGCAAACAGCTCTTCGGTGGAAACGAGGCGGATGGCGTTCTCGCGCGCGATGGATGCGGAAACAAACGGATCGTGACCGAGGAGTTCCATGCCGAAACTGCGCGCGCGCCGCGCCACTTCGAGGCCGATCCGCCCGAGGCCCAGGATGCCGAGCTTCTTGCCGCGCAGCTCGCCGCCCTGCAGGGATTTCTTCTCCCACTTGCCCGCGTGCATGGTGGAGTCGGCGCGGGGAATCTGGCGCGCCAGCGCTACCATCAGGCCCACCGTGAGCTCGGCCACGGCGACAGCGTTGGCGCCGGGCGTGTTCATCACCACGATGCCGCGGCGCGTGGCTGCTTCGGCGTCGATGTTGTCGACGCCCACCCCGGCGCGTCCGATCACGCGCAGCTTCGGAGCCGCAGCCATCAGAGCGTCGTCCACCTGAACCGCGGACCGGACCACCAGGGCATCGGCGTCTTTCAGCGCCGCGGGCAGATCCTTCACCTGATCGTGCGTCAACACGTCCCACCCCGCCTCAGCCTGAAAAACAGCCAGCGTGGCGGGGGACACTTTTTCTGCGAGAACGACCTTCATCGTTTCCTTTCCGGGGCTGGGCCGCCCGCGCGCGCCGAAAGGACGCGCAGGCCGGCTCGGGAATCAGGCTTGGACGGCTTCCGCTTCGCGCGTGCGGCTGGCGATGCCGGCACGCTCTGCGTAGACCTGCTGCGCCGCAGCCAGCGATCGTCCAAACTCGAAGCCAGGCAGGTTCAGCTTTGCCGCGGCCACCTGCTCGAGCGCGGCGAGGATCGCCATGGTGTCCATAAAGTCGAAGAGTCCGATGTGGGCGATGCGGAAAATCTTCCCTTTCATCTCGCCCTGGCCGTTGGTCACGATGGCAGCGAAGCGGCTCTTCAGCTCTTTCACGATCACGCCGGAGTCGACCCCCTCCGGCGCCAGGATGGCCGTGGCCGCTGCCGCCGGCGACGAGGGCGCAAACAGAGTCAGCCCCAGAGCCTCAACCGCAGCGCGCGTCATCGCAGCGCAGGTTTCAGCGTTTTCTACCAGCGCCTCGCGCCCCGCGGCGAGATCCCCGCCCGCCTGTGCGGCGATGTAATCCAGCGCTGCGCCCAGCGCGGCGATCAGCGCAATCGCCGGAGTGTAGCTCGATTCGCCCTTCTGCGCATTTTTCCGTTCCTTGCGCAGATCGAAGTAGTACCGCGGATTCTTCGAGCTCTCCGTGGCCTTCCACGCACGATCGCTCAGGCTGAGATAGGCGAGCCCCGGCGGGATCATCACCGCCTTCTGCGAGCCCCCGATGATCACGTCGACGCCCCAGGCTTCGACGTCGAGATGCGTCGTGCCGAGTCCGGTGATCGCATCCACCACCAGCAGCGCCTCGCTTCCCGCGCCGCGCAGCAGCCGCGCGATGCCCTGAATGTCATGCCGCGCGCCGGTGGAGGACTCGGTGGCCTGCACGAAGACCGCGCGCGTATCGTCGCGCAGCGCGCGCTTCACTGCATCGAGCGAAAAGGTCTCCCCGTAGGGGACGCTGACGAGGTCCACCTGGCAGCCGAAGGCTTTAGCCAGTGCTTCCCAGCGCTCACCGAATTTTCCCGCCGAGAGGACCAGCACGCGATCGCCGGGCGAGGTCAGATTCGAGACCGAGGCTTCCATGGCGCCGGTTCCGGACGAAGCCAGCAGCAGCACATCGTTCCTGGTTCCCACAAAGGCCTTCAGCTGGGCCAGCACACGTTCGTAAAGCGCCCGGAATTCCGGAGTGCGGTGATGGATATCCGCGGCCGCCATGGCAAACTGCGCGGCGGGGAGCAGCGGGGTCGGTCCGGGAGTGAAGAGGCGCGTTTTGCGGATCATGACCTCGATTTTAGCCGCCGGTGACACGCCCCGTTTCTCTCTATAATGAGAAGGTTTGGGCAAATTCGCAGGCGCCTTCCGGCATCGAACAACGAACGTGAGCGGTGAGGGGAGCTGGGGCTATGGATCTCGTCAAACTGATCGACCGCGAAATGATCGCCGCGATGAAGGCGCGGGACGTGGAGCGCACCTCGACGCTGCGCATGGTGAAGGCCGCGCTGAAAAACCGAGAGATCGAGAAGCGCGGCGACCTGACCGACACCGAAGGCCAGCAGGTCCTCACCACCATGATCAAGCAGCGGCGGGATTCCATCGAGCAGTTCCAGAAGGGCAACCGCCCGGAGCTCGCGGCCAAGGAAGCGCGCGAGATCGTGATCATCGAGGGCTATCTGCCGAAAACGGCGAGCGAAGAGGACCTGAAAAAGATCGTCGACGAGGCGCTCGCAGGCTCGAGCTTTGGCCCGCGCGACATGGGCACGGCCATGAAAGCCGTGCAGGCAAAGGTGCAGGCAGCCGGGCTGCGCGCCGACGGGCGGCAACTGAGCGAGCTGGTGAAGGCGCGACTGGCACAATAGGCTCCCATGGACGCTGAGAGTCTCCGCACCTGGCTGCTCTCCCTCCCCGACGTGTGCGAGACGATGCAGTGGGGCGAGACCCTCGTCTACTGGGCCGCCGACAAGGCCATCGGCGGCAGAATGTTCGCCGTGATCAGCCTCGGATCGCCGAATTCCGTCCTGTCCTTCGCCGCCGGCCCCGAAGTCTTTGCCGAGCTGGTGGAGCGGGACGGCATCTTCCCCGCCCCCTATCTGGCTCGCGCGCACTGGGTCGCCGTAGAACGCTGGGACACGCTGCCCGCCGCCGAGCTGAAGCATCTGCTCGCCCGCGCTCGGGAGCTGGTTTACGCAAAACTGCCCAGGCGAACCAGAGACGTCCTCACCATGCCGCCAGCGGAAAAGAAAAAGCTGATCGCCGCAAGAAAAAAGCAGCTGGCTTCGCGCGGCAAGAGCCGCTGACCATCCGGACTAATGCGCTGCAGCGGCGGCCATCAGGCTCGCACGTTTGTCCGGCGTCATCGGGCCGGAGGCCCGCCACAGGATGTGTCCCTGGCGATCGACCAGCAGCACGACCACCTGCTTCTCGTTGGGAATATTCAGGCCGGTCATAAAGGTGTGGCGGTCGACGAAGAGCGGCACGATCCACGGCCAGCTTTCAGGATCGCTCTCGTCGCTGCGCAGCGACGAGGTTTCCCACCAGCGGAAGACGAAATTTTCGCGCCCTTCCACCGGCAATTCGTAATAGTGAAACTGAAAATTCGAGTGCTGGATAGCCTGCCCCGCCTCCAGCCAGCTCTGGATGTCCTTCTGCTGTTCCGGCGCGAACGAGATCAGCAGCAGATCCGTCTTTCCCGCCATACCCCCGGGCAGCGTCACCCTCTGTTTCGCAAGGTTGTACGCGGTCACCTGCGGGAAGACCGGTTGCTGTTGCGCCGGCAGCAGAGCGCAAACCAGGAACAGCGGGAGGAGCCATGTGAATCGTCGGGGCAAGGGATTTCCGTGAGAACCGTTCCAGCAGCTGTAAACGCAAGTAGACCTGGTGGAATGGTATCACCGCGGGAGCCGCCCTCAGCCCGCCCTTGCCCGCTGCTTTATGATGAAGGAGCGATGAACTCGCATCCCTTTCAGACCGATGATGCGCGCCTCAGGCCCATTGCCGCGAAAGTAGCCGAGGGCCGGCGGCTCAGCGGCGACGACGGCCTGGCGCTCTATCGCTCGCCCGATATTCTCGCGGTGGGCTGGCTGGCGAATTCGGTGCGCGAGCGCATGCACGGCGACGTGACTTACTTCAACGTCAACCGCCACATCAATCCCACCAACGTCTGCGTGGCCGCCTGCCGGCTCTGCGCCTTCGGGCGCACCAAGGGCGCGGAGGGTTCCTACACCATGGCGCTGGAGCAGGCCTGGGAAACCGCGGCCTCGGGCTACAGCGAAGCGGTCACCGAGTTTCACATCGTCGGCGGATTGCATCCCGACCTGCCTTTCGAGTATTTCCTCGATCTCGTGCGTGGCCTCAAGCAGCGCTTCCCACAGGTGCACATCAAGGCTTTCACCATGGTCGAGGTCGCCTTCCTGGCAAAGCGCGCCAAGCTCTCGATCCCCGAGACCCTCACCCGCCTCAAGGCCGCGGGCGTCGACTCCCTCCCCGGCGGCGGCGCGGAAATCTTCGCCGACCGCGTCCGGCACCTCATCTGCGACCACAAGATCGACGGCGGCGAGTGGCTGGAAACGGCCCGCGCCGCGCACCAGCTCGGCCTCAGGTCCAACGCGACCATGCTCTACGGGCACATCGAGAACGACGAGGACCGCGTCGACCATCTCCTGAAGCTGCGCGCCCTCCAGGACGAAACCGGCGGCTTCCAGACCTTCATCCCCCTGGCCTTCCATCCTGACAACACCCCCCTCGACCATCTGCCGCGCACCACCGGGATGACCGACATCCGGCAGATCGCCGTGGGCCGCCTGCTGCTGGACAACTTCCCCCACATCAAGGCGTACTGGCAGATGATGACGCCGAAGATCGCGCAGATCGCCCTGCGCTTCGGAGCCGACGACATCGACGGCACGGTCATCGAGGAAAAGATCTACCACGATGCCGGAGCCACCACGCCCCAGGGCATGACCCGCAGCGAGCTGATGCGCCTGATCACCGCCGCCGGCCGCGTCCCCGTCGAACGCGACACCCTCTACCGCTCCGTAACCCGCACCGAAGAGAC
>DATJQW010000075.1:0-4670 GCA_035505395.1 Acidobacteriaceae bacterium | reverse complement strand
CAGCGAGTTAGCAAGTCAGCGAGTCAGCGAAACGGCAAAACTGCGATTTGGCGAAACCACGCTTTAGAAGGGCGGCCATTCGAGGAGGGTGCCCTCCAGCAGGTACGCGCACTTCTCCACGCGGTAGCCGTTGGCGTCGTTGACGGTGAAGACGCGGGGGTGGCCGGTGGCGCCGGTGCTCCAGAGAGATACGCCGGCGTAGGCGCCGTCTTTGCGGACGATGTAGAACTCCATGTCGAGCAGGCGGACCTTGGTCATGTCGCCGTTGTAGTTGTGGACGATGCGGCGCAGGGCTTCGAGGCCGGCGTCGCGGGGACTCATGCCGTGGCGCATGAGCTCGACAACGGTGTGCGCGCCGACGATGCGGATGTTCTCCTCGCCGGAGCCGGTAGCGCCGGCGGAGCCCACGTCCTGGTCGGTGTAGCAGCCGGCGCCGATGATGGGCGAGTCGCCGATGCGGCCGGGGAGCTTCCACGCCAGGCCGGAGGTGGTGGTGGCGCCGGACATTTCTCCCTTGGCGTTGACGCAGGAGACGTGGATGGTGCCGGTGGTGGGCCAGAGGATTTGCTGGGCGGCGTAGAGACGGTTTTCAGGTGCGATGCCGAGGTCGGCGGCCATCTGCACCAGCTTTTGGGTGCGGACGCGGATGGTCTCGGCCCACTCGGGGGTGGGATGGCGGGGCACGGGTCCGGGGCGCAGAACGGCGGTCTGCGTGGGCGAGTCGCTGCGCAGCGACGACAGGCCGTGGAGATCCATGGTGGGCTTGGGTGCGGGACGGCCGGCGTAGGGATCCTTCCACTCGGGCTGGGTCATGCTGGGGCCCCACCAGTCCATCTGGGAATTGTTTTCCTTCCACAGCATCCAGATTTTGCGGGCGTCGTCGGTGAGGAGATTTTCGCGGGGGAAACCCATATCGACGGCGAAATCTTCAGCGCCCTTGGCGCAGAGCATGACGTGGCCGGTGTTCTCGTAGACTTTGCGGGCGACAAGGCAGACGTTCTTGATGTTCTGGACGCCGCCGACGGAGCCGGCCGCGCGATTCGGGCCGTGCATGCAACAGGAGTCCAGCTCGACGACGCCCTCTTCGTTGGGCAGGCCGCCGAGGCCGACGGAGTGATCCTTCGGATCGTTTTCGCGGCCGAGACAGATGTGGTGCACGGCGTCGAGAGTGTCGGAGCCATCGAGGAGCATCTGATACGCCTCCTGAATGGTCTGGTCGCCGGTGACGCGGGTGACGATGACGGGCTTGGCGGGAGGCTGGAGGCGCTTGACTGAGTCGTCGGTTTGAGCGAAGGCGTCGGGGATGGTGGTGGAAGCAAGGCCCACGCCGGTGATGGCACTGAGAGAGAGAAAATCGCGCCGTGTCGTCATGGCGGGAATGGTATCAAACGGTTGCGGCAGCGGGAGCAGTTGGGAAGTCAGCGCGAAGATTTGTCGTTGAGGCAGTGATGAGCGGGATTAGTCGGGAAGAACCATCTTTTTGCCGGCGAGATCGCAGGCGCGCCAGAGATACCAGCTGGCCACCGAGCGCCAGGGGCGCCATTTCTCGGCGCGGCGGATCATTTGGTCGGGCTTGGCGAGCATGGTGGCGTCGAAGGGCTTGCTCTTCGGCAGGCGATGGAAGGTGAGCGCGAAGCCCTTGCGCACGCCGTAGTCGCTGACGGGGAAGATGTCGGGGCGGCCGAGGCGGAAGATGAGCAGCATCTCGACGGTCCACTGGCCGATGCCGCGGACCTCGGTGAGGCGCTCGATGATTTCCTGGTCGGGCATGCGGCGAATGGCGGTGAGCGTGGGCACGGTGCCGTCGATGGTTTTGGCGGCGAGGTCGCGGAGGGCTTTGGTTTTGCCGGCGGAGAGGCCGCAGGCGCGGAGGCGGTCGTCGGGCGCCTGGAGCAGATGCTCGGGCGCGGGATGGAATTCGCCGAAGGCCGTAAGCAGGCGCTTGAGGATGGCCGCGGCGGCTTTGCCGTGGAGCTGCTGGTAGATGATCGACTCGAGCAGCGCCTCAAAGGGCGAGTGCTGGCTTTTGAGTTTGAGCGTGAAGAGGCCGGCGCGCTCGATGAGCAGGCCGAGTTTGGGGTCAGCAGCAGCGAGCTCGCGGCAGGCGAGCGAGGCATCGTAGCGAACGGAGCGGCGGCCGTCGGTCATGGTGGAGGGTGCAGCGTCTACCAGATTACCGGGAAATGCGGAATCGCAGGTGAGGCAGAGGAGCGGCCTCGAGTCCGTGCGATCTCCGTGGCCCGGCTTACCACAGCAATTTCGCCGCGAACTGAATCTGGCGGGAGGTGGTGGAGGTGCTGGTGACGACGCCGGCCGTGGGCGAGACACCCGAGGGCGTGAAGACGACGAGGTTCGGCGTGTTGAAGTTGGAGTGGTTCAGGATGTTGAAGAACTCGGCGCGCAACTGGAGCTGCGCCCGCTCGTGCAGCGTGGTGTTCTTGAACATCGAGTAATCCCACTCGGTGACGCCGGGGCCGCTGAGCGAGTCGCGGCTGAGATTGCCGTAGAAGCCGCTGCCGTTGGGCGGGGCGAGAAACGCGGCGGGATTGAACCACTCCGACGGCTTGCCCACGATGGGATTGCCGGTGAAGGCGGGGTTGGCGAAGGGCCGCACCGGATCTTTGGTGTCGCCATTGTTCGAGGGGTTGTAGCTGAGCTGCGGCGTGAAGGGGAAGCCGGACTGGAGGGTGACGATGGAGTTGGCCGTCCATCCGCCGACCAGCGCATCGGTTACCCGCCCGGCGCCGTTCAGAAAGCGCTGATCGTGACCGAAGGGCAGCTGGTAGACCTCATCGATGACGCCGACGTTGCGCACGTCGTAGGTGGCCGGGCCCCAGTCGGCGCGGAGGTCGAAGGGATTGGAGACGAGGCCGGGCGCGTTGCCGGCAGCGGTGGCGTTCAGCGAGTCGCCGTCGTCGAGCGCCTTCGACCAGGTCCAGGCGCCGCGGAGCATCAGGCCGTGGCTCAGCCGGTGGCGGACGTCGAGCTCCATCGCGTTGTAGGAGCTGTCGCCGCGCGAGAACCAGGCCCACGCTGCGCCCAGCGCCGGATTGGCCAGCGGCGTCCCGCTGGGAATGTAGTACGAGCCGGCGGGAACTGCCGATCCAGCGAGCGGCGCGGGGAAGGTGGATGGATACGAGGCCGGGCAGACCGAGCCTGGGCAGACGGCTGGCGTTGGCTCGTTATCGTCGAGGCTCACGATCTCGTGGTAGCCGTGGGAGCCGACGTAGCCGAGCGCGACCTCAGTGTTCGGGGTCACCTGCTGCTCCACGCGCAGCGACCAGGAGATGAGCGTGGGCGTGTCGAGATCGGGATCGACGCCGGCCGGGGCGATCCTGGCCTTCGCCGGCACTGAGGTGATGGGGATGGGGAAATCGGTGACCGGCAGGCTGGCGATGCTGTAGGAGGGATTGAAGGGCGCGTTCTGGTCCATGCGATAGCCGAGCGCATCCTGGAGGTCGTTGTACATGCCAAAGCCGGCGTGGACGACGGTCCGGCTCCACGGATTCCACGCGAGGCCGATGCGCGGCTGCGGCAGGAACTTTGCATTGTTGACGGTGAATGCGGAGCCGCCGATGTGCGGCGCGGTCTGGATGACTCCGTTCACGAAGACAAAACTGGCTGCGCGGTCGTGGGCTTCGTTCCATCCGTTGGTGAACTCGTCGCGAAAGCCGAGCGAGACGGTCAGATTCGGGCGCAGGCGAACGATGTCCTGCGCGTACCAGGCGCCGAGGAACGTGCGCCAGTTCATCTCAGTCGGCGTGGGATCGTAGAGGAAGCTGCCCACGGTGCCCTGGAGGAATTGCTGGAGCCCGGTGAAGGTGGCCTGGCCGAACTGGGTGAGCGCCAGATCCTCGTTGGCCTGGACCGGCTGCAGCCAGACGCCGGCGCTGAGGTTGTGGCGTCCGCGGGTGAGGGTCACGCGATCCTCATAGGTATAGAGGTTGCGATCGATGTGGAGATCGCTGCCGGTGTTGCTCCCGGCCTGGCTGACCTGGGCGGCAGGATTGGCGGCCGCGCTGCCGCCCACCACGACCGTGCCCACCGGCTTGCCGGCGACGAATCCGCCGACACTGGCTGCCGGAGTTCCCGGCGTGGGCTCGCCGGTGTAGAAGTACGCCGCTCGCGAATAGCCGAAGCGCGCGACGTTGAGCAGGGTGGGCGAGAAGACGTGGGTTTCTCCGAGGCTCAGCACCTGCTCGCGCAGATTTTCCAGATCGGTGCTGTAGAGGTTCGCCGCCGTCGGCGTCACGTCGTCGCTGTCGTCGACGGTGTAGACGCCGGTGAGCAGATCGCTCCGGCCGAAATTGCGATCGACGCGAACGGTTCCGAAGTCGTCGCGGATAATCTGCAGGGGGCTGTTGAAGACCTCGGCGATGCCGCCGAAGTCGGGCGAGTCGGCGGCGGGAGTGGGCCAAAGATTGAAGAGCGGCGCGACGCCGGGGGCCACGCCGACGTCCACCAGGCCCGAGGGCGGGCAGGGATCAGGCGTGGGCGAGACCAGCTTGCAGGGCAGATAGCCGTTGCGCGCGTTTGCGTCCGGCACCAACGCGACGCCAGCCTGATGGAGATGCTGGCGGAAGCCTTCGTAATTGCCGAAGGCGAAGGTCCTGTCGGGCTGCAGAGGTCCGCCCAGCGAGCCGCCGAACTGGTTGCGCTGGAACGGCGGA
>DATJQW010000074.1:0-36084 GCA_035505395.1 Acidobacteriaceae bacterium | reverse complement strand
GGGGGTCCGGACACTCAAACCCGCCCGCTGCCGAAACGCGCGCCAGCACAAAGCTCCCACCACGGCTGCGCTCAGGACATAGAGTAAGCCGACCAATTTCAATGCCAACTGCATGGCGAACTACCTCGAGCGCTCGATGGGGGAGACTCGAATGCATGAGCGAGAGTAACCCGATTGTGGCCTGGCTTGCAAACGTTTTCCGGGCGAAGGCAGCGAGCCTGTCTCGGTGAGCGAAACGGGCCGCCGGACGGTCTGCCATGGCTCGTCCGGCAGCTTCGGCTTCAGGCGGTGACCGGCTCCAGGATGCGGCTCCAGCGGCGGCCGGTGCGGGCGGCGTAGGCCTTCTTGTGCCAGGCGTAGCCGGCAATGAGCGGCAGGGCGAGGGTCGCCTCGCTGTAGACCATCTGCTCGTAGGTGGTGTCCACCTTGCCCCAGGAGCTGGCCTCCTTCAGCGTGCTCGAAGAGAGTGCGCCATCGCGCACGTCGGCCACGGTGATCTGGATGGCGTACTTGTGCATGGGCGCTTCGTTGCCGAGGATGTCCGCGGCCACGACGATGTCCTGGGCGAAGTTCTTGGGGACGCCGCCGCCGATCATCAGCAGGCCGGTGGTGGGGTTGGCGATCTTGAGCTGGGTGAGCTCGTAGAAATCCTTGGCCGAGTCGATGGAGACTTTCGGCTTGTCCTGCCGCTTGTGCTGATGGGCGACGAGGCCGAAGCCCGCCGAGCAGTCGCTGAAGGCCGGGCAGAAGATGGGCACGTCCTTCTGGTAGGCCGCGAGCACAATGGAGTCGGCGCCGCCTTTCTCGGGGGTTTTGCCATTGGCTTCGAGCCAGGCGCCCATCGCCCGGATGAACTCGCGGGAACTGTGGGGGCGCGGGGGCAGCAAGTCGGCCACCTTCTCGGTGGTTTCGTCGCACAGGCGAAGCTCTTCCTCGTCGATGAGGGTGTCGTAGATGCGGTCGATCATCAGCTCGCGCAGCACGGCGTCCTGAGTGCCCGACTTATAGAGCTCATCGGCGATGTAATGGCGGAAGCCGAGGGCCTCGAAGAAGTCCTGATCGACGATGTTGGCGCCGGTGGAGACGATGGCGTCCACCATATTGTTGCGGACGAGGTCGACGAAGATCTGCTTGAGGCCGGCAGAGATCAGGGAGCCGGCGAGGCAGAGGATGATGCCGCAGTCGCGGTCGCGCAGCATGCGCTCGTAGATGGAGGCCGCCCGGGCCAGGTCACGGGAGCTGTAGGCCATGGACTGCATGGCATCGACCAGGGCGACGACGTCGTGCTCCCTGATGTCGATGTGGCGAATGGGGGTGGAAAGAAGCTCTTTCTTGGTGGTCATAACCCCCTCAGAATAACAAAGCGGGACCGGCAAAAAAGTTGGAAACAGGTGAAAAACGCAGGCGTTGCCAAGCCTCATCCAAGCGGAAGAAAGCGCTTCGGGCAGCGCAATCTGTTGACGATCCGGGCAACATCTGCAGGCGGCTTTCCATCGCACCAACGGGGCTTCCCCGGGGGTGTTGTGTGTGTCACGGGCCGCGTCGTCTGAGTCTCTGCACGTCGCTCTTCACTGCTGCTTGCGTCATCGCGTTTCTCGGATTTGCGACCGGCTGCGCCAGCACCTCTCCCAACCACTCCACAGGCGGCAGCGGATCGGGGACGGGCAGCGGCTCGGGTGGGGGATCTCCTGATGGGTCGGGTTCAGGTTCGGGAAGCGGTTCGGGCAGCGGGTCTGGCTCCAGCTCCGGCAGCGGTTCGAATTCCGCCAGCGCCTATGTCTATGTCTCGGTTCCGTCGGCCAATCAGATCGATGAATACTCTGCGACTTCGGATGGAGCGCTGACCCAGGTGGCGGGCTCGCCGTACACCGCTGCGGGGACCACGGGCATCGATGCGTTAACCGCGAACGGCAGCTATCTGTTTGGAGTGGAGGAGACCTCCAACGCGGTTGTGTCGTACTCGATCGGCTCGGACGGAGCGCTCACCCAGGCCTCCACCCTGACCGATACGAACGGACCTGCGTCGGCTTTTATGGATGCGGCGGGCGCGACCGTGTACAGCGAAGTGCTCGGCGTAGCGAACTACACCTACGACGCTTACGCGGTGGGGCAGAACGGGAGCCTGACCAATGAAGGTTCGGCCAACGGCGGACCGCTGGTGACCGACCCCGCGCTCTCCTTCACCAGCAACGATTCCTATGCGTATGGCGCCGGCTGTTACAGGGGCAGTCCCTGGGTGTACTCCTACACCCGGGGCAGCAATGGGGCGCTTACCTACTTTGACGCCGATTCAACTTTCCCGGCGGCTCCCAGCGAAGACTCCTGGTGTGCGGGAGGCCCCGCGGTTTCAGGCAATACCTACCTGGTGATGCCGCTGGCACCGATGACGAATTACGGAATGACCGGTGCCGGACCGGCGCAACTGGCGGTGTATACGATCGCCGCCAACGGGATGCTGACGACCTCGAGCACGTCGAGCAATATGCCGACCATCAGCGTGGGTGACCTGGAGGGCAATGTCGAGTTTGACCCAACGGGCACTTACCTGGCGGTACCGGGCAGCACCGGGCTCCAGATCTATACCTTCAGTAACGGCACGCTGACTTCGGCGGGCACGGAAACCATCAGCGGCGGCGTGCAGATGGTCGCCTGGGACACGTCGGGCAATGTGTACGCGCTCAATACGACCTCGGGACAGTTGTACGTATACCACACGACCAATGGCGTTCCCGCAGCGGTGAGCGGTTCGCCATACAGCGTGGGCGCCACCACCAGCGGCGTTCAGGGACTGGCTGTAGCGCCCGTCGCCAGCCAGTGATCCATCGCCGGCGGCGGATCTCCGGTTTGCCGCGTGAACGATTCTGATCGAAACACAGTGACGGCGAGCTGCGGATGCGCGCTGCCGGTTATCGGGAGCCGCGCTGCCTGGGGCGCTTCGCGGATGGTTTTTTAGGCTGACTCGGTGCGGACTGAATCGAATGGGCGCGCAGGATGGCCGGGATGAGCCCCGGGAAGCGGCTCTCGATCTCGGCGCAGCGCGTGGTGTTGCGCATCTCCACCCCATGGCGCTCGCTGCGGATGAGCCCGTTTTCGCGCAGGATGCGGAAGTGCTGCGAGAGTGTGGATTTGGGGATGGGATGGTCGCCCACGGTCAGGAAGGTCGAGCACATCCGGGGGCATCCCCGGGTGACGATGTCGGCGTAAATCGCGACGCGAGTGGGATCGGAAAGCGCGTAGAGGATGCCCTCGACGGTGACGTCTTCGATGGTGGGGTGAACGAGGGGCCGCATACCTCCTATGAGATTAGCCGGGGGCGGTCAGGGGTTCTATAGTTCGTAATTCCTGAACTATTGAATCTTCCACAGGGGAAGCTCTATCTGATCGCCATAACCGCGGGAAACCGGAAGGCCGAGGCCGCGGACAAGGAGATTGGGTTATGGAGAAGCTGACAGGGAAAGTGGCAGTGGTGACGGGCGCTTCGAAGGGCATTGGAGCGGGGATTGCGAAGGCGCTGGCGGCAGAAGGAGCTTCAGTGGTGGTGAACTACGCGTCGAGCAAAGCCGGCGCGGATGCGGTGGTTGCGGCGATCGCGAAGGCCGGCGGCAAGGCTGTTGCCGTGGGCGGCGACGTTTCGAAGCCCGAAGACGCGAAGGGGCTGATTGAAGCCGCGGTAGCGCAGTTCGGACGGCTGGATATCCTGGTGAACAACTCAGGGGTCTACGAGTTCGCGCCGCTGGAGGCGATCACGGTGGAGCAGTTCCAGCGCCAGTTTGGCGTGAACGTGCTGGGGCTGCTGCTGACCACGCAGGCAGCGGCGAAGCATCTGGGGGAGGGCGCGAGCATCATCAACATCGGATCGGTGGCGAGCAGCGTGACGCCTCCGCAGAGCGCGGTGTACACGGGCACCAAGGGCGCAGTCGATGCGATCACCGGGGTGCTGGCGAAGGAGCTGGGGGCGAAGGGGATCCGGGTGAACTCGATCAACCCGGGGATGGTAGCGACGGAAGGAACGCAGACGGCGGGAATTCTGGGCTCGGACTTCGAAGCCGGTACTGTGGCGCAGACGCCGCTGGGGCGGATTGGACAGGTGGACGACATCGCGGGTGTGGCGGCTTTTCTGGCCTCGAACGACGCGAAGTGGATCACGGGAGAACAGATTCGCGCCGGCGGCGGACTGCGGTAAGGACTGGCCGTCGTGGCGGTGGCGCTGCGCGCGGTGGAGTGTTCTGAGCGAGCCGGGGCTGAGGCCCCGGCATTTTTTTGCGGCGAGTGCCACAGCAGCCCACGAGGCGGGAACAGAAGGAGCCACGCAGATTGCGGCGAGCTTCGGTGGGTTATCGCCGCGATCTCCTGGCGAGCGCACGGCGCAATGGAAGATACTGCCAACAGAACGGGTATTTCTCTCTTCAGGATGGTAACGATGATCGCAGGGAAGGTACTGGCAGCGGCGGCAGGATGCGTTCTGTTCTCAACGATGGCGATGGCGCAGGCGCCGAATACCCTCACTCCGCAGGAAAAACAGGAAGGCTGGCAGCTGCTCTTCGACGGGCACGATCTGAACGGATGGCACTCCTATCTGGAAAAGGGGACGGGCAGCGACTGGTCGGTGGTGGATGGGGCGATCCAGCTGAAGAAGACCAATCAGGACCCGCCGGCGGACTACGCGGATCTGGTGACGGACGGCGAGTACACGAACTTCGATCTGAAGCTGGAGTGGAAAGCGCGGCCGTGCATCGACAGCGGCGTGATGTTCTTCGTCCACGAGTCGCCGGAGTACCACAACACCTACGACACGGGCATCGAGATGCAGATTGCGGATCTGGCCTGCACGGTTCCGGACAGCCGGATTCTGAAGGAGCGTTCGGGAGACATCTTCGACATGATTTCTGATCCGGTGGAGTGGGTGCGGCCGGCCGGCGAGTGGAATCAGTTCGAGATCATCGCAGACCACGGACATTTGCAGCTCTTTCAGAACGGACACAAGGTCATCGACACGCAGTTGTGGGACGTGAACTGGGAACAGCTGATCGCAGGCACTAAGTTTGCCCACTTTCCGGGGTACAGCAAATACCACACCGGACACATTTCTCTGCAGGGAACGGAGCCCAAGGGCGATCCCGGGGTGAAGCTCTGCTTCCGGAACATCAAAATCCGGCCGCTGTAAGGCAGGACCGTTTCCGTCCGCGCAGTGTGGTCTGATAGGTGTGTCTTTTTCCGGAGGGGTAAGTTGACCACGAAATGGGCGCGGGGGTGTGCGGCAGCGGTTGTTGCGGCTGCAGTGGGCGTGCCGGCGGCAGTGGCGCAGACGCAGGAACCGGCTGGGCTGGTGGTGAGCACGCTGCCGGCCGATCTGCAGCAGAAGGTGGATCAGGTGGCGCAGCAGGTGCTGGCTCAGACCGGCGTGCCCAGCGCTTCGGTGGCGATTGTCCGCGATGGCCAGATTGCCTACACGCACGCGTACGGGGATGCACGGATCGCGACAGATTCGCAGCCTGCAGTAGCGGCGCAGCCGGGGATGCGCTACTCGGTCGGATCGATTTCGAAGCAGTTCACGGCAACGGCGGTGTTGTTTCTGGAACAAGAGGGCAAGCTGAGCCTGAACGATCCGGTGGGGAAGTATCTGCCGGATCTGACGCGGGCCGATGAGGTAACGCTGCGGGAGGTTCTGTCGCACACCTCGGGTTACCAGGATTACTGGCCCGAGGACTACGACATGCCGCCGATGCTGAAGCCGACCACGGTCGACCACATCCTGGATACGTGGGCGAAGAAGCCGCTGGATTTCGATCCGGGAACGAAGTGGCAATACTCCAATACGAACTATGTGATCGCCGGGCAGATTGTCGAGAAGGTGAGCGGAGAACCGCTGATGCAGTTCCTGCGGGAACATATCTTCACGCCGCTGGGGATGAAGCAGGTGTGGGACCAGGACACGACGAAGCTGGGGCCGCCGGATGCGGAGGGGACGATGCGCTATGCAATCGGGCCGCTGCGGCCGGCTCCCATTGAGGGCCGCGGATGGATGTTTGCTGCGGGCGAGCTGGCCATGCCCGCCTACGACCTGGCGCAGTGGGACATCAGCCTGATCGACCGGTCGCTGCTGGAGCCGAAATCGTACGACGAGCTGGAAGCGCCGGTGCTTCTGAAGGACGGCACCAACACGCACTACGGACTGGGCCTGGATGTGGGCACTCTCGATGGGCATGCGTACGTGGCGCATTCGGGCGAGGTGTCGGGATTTGTCGCGGAGAACATGGTCTTCCCGAAGGACAAAGTGGCCATCGCGGTGCTGACGAATGAGGACGCGAGCCGCGCGGCGGGGGAGATTGCGCGCGAGGTGGCGCCGCTGCTGCTGGGCATTTCGACGCAAACGGCCGCGGCCGCCGAGCAGCAGGCGGAGCAATTATTCGAGAGCTTCCAGCAGGGCAAGATCGACCGCAGCCGGTTTACGCCGTGGTGCAATGCGTATTTCGACCAGCAGGCGCTCGAGGATTTCCAGTCGAGCCTGGCGCCGCTGGGCAAGCCGGCGCGGGTGCAGCAGACCGGCGAAGAGCTGCGCGGCGGCATGACCTTCCGGGCGTTCCGGGTGACCTTCCCGAACAGCAGCAGGGTGCTGACGATCACGACGTACACGGAGCCGGATGGGAAGCTGGAGCAGTATCTGGTGATTCCTACGAGCCAGGACTAGCCGTCCAGGCGGACGCGCTTGCGCGCTTCAGTTTCGGGACTGACGCAGCCTCGCTGCGCGGAACCGGCCGTATTTACGCGCCCAGCGCGGGAGGCGTCTGGCGGAAGTAGCGCCTTGCGGCGGCGTGGAAGAGCGCCCAGGCGATCAGAACGAAGAATACCGAGTGCATGATGAGCGCGCGCAGCGGTCCATGGAAGCTGAGGCCGACGTGGAATGCGATCCACGCGATGGCCAGCCAGCGCGCCCAGTTCGCGCCGCGCAGCAGAAAGGCTCCGGCGACGATGGCGAGCAGCTCGGTAAGGAGGATCCAGCCCCAGTCCGGCTGGCGGGTAACGATGGCGTGGAAGTGGCCGATGAGGGCGCCGACGCCGACGAGGATATACAGGCAAGCGATGAGAGTGACGGAGAGCGGACGGGAGCTGGCGGCCATGGGGACCTCCGGAGCAACAGGGTAGCAGACGTGATGCGCAGCGCTCAGGGCGCGGATTTGGAGGGGGTGCGGAAGGTGAGCTGGACGTAGGCGGCGCGCTCGATGCCGACGTCGGGCTGATTGGGATCGCCGGTGCCCCATTCAAGGTGACGCGGCTGAAAGAGATTCTGCCCGACCGCTTCGAGGACGAGGTCGCGACCCATGGACTTTGACAGGTGAAGGTCCATGGTTTCGTAGGCGGGAACCTTTTGGGCGGGGAGGGCGCTGACGAAGCGAAACATCTGATCGAACTGAATGCCGTGGGGGAGGTCCATCATCGACTGCGCAAAGACGGTGTGTTTCGCGGTGGAATGCTCGTAGGTATCGACGGAGCCGCTGGAGCTGATGTTGGAGGTCGCGCCGCTCGCGGAAAAATTCGAGTTGAGGAACGAATATCCCGTGGTGAGCCGCCACCAGTCAGTGAGCGTAACGCGCGGCGCCAGCTCCAGGCCGGAAGCCGAGCCGGAGATTTGGTTTTCGTACTCGATATTGATGTCGGTGGCCGCGCCCGACGTGGTGACGAAGGGCGCACTGAAGCTCTGCAGGTGGGTGTACTGGTTCCAGAAAGCGGAAATGTCGCAGTAGAGGCGATTGCCGAAGAGCCCACGATATCCGGCTTCGTAGCCCACGACATCTTCCGACATGAATTTCGGATTGCCCAGAACCTGGATGTAAACGCTGGGTCCGCCAGCGTGGAGATATTGGCCCTCTTCGAGGTCAGAAGGGGTGGTGACGGCGCGGGTGACGCCGCCCCAGAGCGCCTGGTGCGGACGCGCCAGCCAGAGGACGCGGCCTGAGGGCTGGAGATCGACGCCGCTGTAGTTGTTGTCCTCCAGCTTGAGGCCGCCGGTGAATTTCAGGCCGGGGCGGAGCTGAATCTCGTCCTGCGCAAAGGCGTTGTAGAGATGGTCGGTGCTCTCGGCAGGGAGGATGGTGTCGGTAGGGATGGCGCCGAGGATATGGTACGGGCTCCAGCGCAGTTCGCCGCCATAGGAGATTTCGTGGCGGCCCGAGAGGTGGAAATGCTGCAGGAAGGCGAGGTCGATGTTGTTGCGGGATTCTCCGATGGGATCGTTGGTGCGCAGGGTGCGATCGGCCCACGCCTGAACGTAGAGCCCATTGCCGTTGTCCTGCTCGCGCTCCCAGCGGAAGTTCAGATCGCCCCCTGAGATCTCATCGTCATATGGGGTGGCGCCGAGGATGCGGGGGGAGTCGCCGCGGTACGACTGGCCTTCGAGGAACCAGGAATCCGGTCCCGAGGCCCGGCCCGCGCGGAAGCCGACACGCTCCTGGTGCCAGGCATCGTCATTGATGCCGTCGCTGTGGTACTCGGCAGCGCGCTCGAAGCCGCGGCCGAAGACGCGGAAGCCGATCCCGTGCGAGGCCGATCCGATCTGGAAGTCGTCGATGGTGCGATCCTGGTTGCCAATCAGGCCATCGGCGAGAATGCCCTGGGTCTGCGCGGCCTGTTTGGTGATGATGTTGATGACGCCGTTGGCCGCGTTCGGCCCCCAGATGGTGCCGCCCGGACCGCGGATGACCTCAATGCGGTCGATGTCGCGGAGGGGCATGTCGAGAATGTCCCAGTAGACGCCGGCGAAGAGCGGAGTGTAGACGCTGTGACCGTCGACCAGGACCAGGACGGACTTGGAGAAGTTGTTCTCGAGGCCGCGGATGCTGATGGCCCACTGGTTGGAGCTCATGCGGCCGACTTCAACGCCGGGAACCAGGCGCAGCGCGTTGGCGATCGAGGTCGCACCGGAGCGGAGGATGTCTTCGCTGGTGAGCACATAGACGGCCGCAGGGGTGTTCCAGAGCTCGGTGGGGGTTCTGTTGTACGTGGTCACCTCGACATTGCCCAGCTGTTCGAGGGAAAGGTTCTTGAGCTGCCGGGTGCCGTTGGTGCCGCCGGCGGACGGGGTGAGCCTGGCGGCAGGGCACGGCGTGGCTACCGTGAGAACACAAAGCAGGAGCCGGCTGCAGGCGCAGAAACCCGGATGCAGTGAAGGGAAGGCCAGGTCGGCACTCCGCGAGACAGGAGGGCTGGCCGTGCTTCTCGGAGACGCACTTCGCGCAAAGGCCATGAATGAGTGAAGGGCCGACTATCCAAAAGCAGAAGAAAATTTAAGGGCACGCGGTTAGATTCGCGGACTGCGGCGCGGAGTTGCCTGCGCCTGAAGGCTCGGGGGGATGAATTCTTCGGCAGGTCCGAGCTGCCCTTTCCGAACCCTCCTCGTGGGCGCGGAAAATGGGGGCTTCGAGCGGGAATATTTCCTTGTTTTTCATAGAGATTAACGTGGCATTCAAAATTGCGGGGTAGGTTAGGGAAATCGTGTCCCTGCGCATTCAGGAACCCCGAGAGCCGAGGATTCCCGACGCCGAGCCCGTGGGCGGCATCGTGTCGGTGGCGGTGCCACCGTCTGCTGTGCGCGGTTTCCTCCAGAGTCGCGGCAACTCCAGTTTGTCCGATCGGGGCTTCCGGTGGCTGATGCTGATCTGTGCGCTGAGCATCTTCGCCATCGTGGCGCTGATTGCGACCGAGCTGGTCGCGCATTCCGAGCTCACGCTGCACAAGTTCGGGTTCGGCTTCTTCGTGCGCAGCGCGTGGAACCCGGTAATCGACAACTACGGGGCGCTTCCTTTTATCTACGGAACGATTGTGTCGTCGCTGGTGGCGCTGGTTCTGGCGGTGCCGCTGGCGGTGGGGGTGGCGATCTTCCTCACCGAGATGTGCCCCAAGGCGCTGCGGGGAATATTTTCGTTCCTGACCGAGCTGCTCGCGGCGATTCCCAGCGTGGTCTATGGGCTGTGGGCGATCTTTGTGCTGGTGCCGCTGCTGCGGAATTACGTGGATCCGTTGCTGATGAAAGTGCTGGGATGGACGGGGCTGTTTACGGGTCCGGACTTCGGGCTGGGGCTGTTTGCCGCCGGGGTGATTCTGGCCATCATGATCCTGCCCATCATCTCCTCGCTGACGCGGGAAGTGATGAGCGCAGTGCCGCACACGCAGCGGGAAGCGGTGCTGGCGCTGGGCGCGACGCGGTGGGAGATGATCCGCATGGGGGTGCTGCGCAACGCCCGCATCGGCATCGTCGGCTCGATCATTCTGGGGCTGGGCCGGGCGCTGGGCGAAACCATGGCGGTAGCCATGGTGATCGGAAGCAGCCCAACGATTTCGAAGTCGCTGCTGGCGCCGGCGGCCACGATGGCGAGCGTGATCGCCAACGAATTCGCGGAAGCGGCGGATGACACCTACCGGAGCGCGCTGATCGAGATCGGGCTGGCGTTGTTTATCGTAACGATTCTGGTGAATATTCTCGCGCGGCTGCTGGTATGGGCGGTCACGCGCGGGGCTCCGGCGAGGACGGCCTGAGAACCATGGCGAGCCAGCTCAAGTCGAGCACGACCAACCGGCGATGGCGGTGGTTTGCGAACCACCTGGCGACCGCAGCGGCCGTAGGCGCCACGATCCTGGTGATCGCGCCCCTGGTGGCGATCTTTCTGGACCTCGTGTACAAGGGCGCCAGCTCGCTGAACCTGGATTTCTTTACCAAGACGCCGGCGCCGGTGGGCGAAATGGGCGGCGGCATGGTGAACGCCATCGTGGGCTCGGGCGTGCTGCTGATGCTGGCCAGCGCCATGGGCGTGCCGGTGGGCATTGCAGCGGGCATTTATCTTTCCGAATTCGGGCGGGGGACGAAACTCTCCAACCTGGTGCGGTTCACGGCGGACGTGCTGAACGGGGTGCCGTCGATCGTGATGGGTATTGCGGCGTACTCTCTGATCGTTGCGCCGGAAAAGACCTTCTCGGCCTTCGCCGGCGGCGTTGCCCTGGGCATCATGATGATTCCCACGGTGGCCCGCACGACCGAAGAGATGCTGCTCATGGTCCCGCACTCCATTCGCGAGGCGGCTCTGGGGCTGGGCGTGCCGAACTGGCGGTCGGTGCTGTCGATCACGCTCAAGACGGCGCTGCCGGGCGTGATTACGGGGTGCATGCTGGCCTTCGCCCGGGTGGCGGGAGAAACCGCGCCGCTGCTCTTCACGGCCTTCGGGAACCCGTTCGTGAGCACCGCCCTCAACCAGCCGATTGAGGCGTTGCCGCTGCAGATTTATGTGTACGCGCTTTCCCCCTATGATGAGTGGCACCGGCTGGCGTGGGCGGGATCGCTGGTGCTGATTGTGCTGATTGTGGTCGCGGTAGCGCTGGTGCGTTTTGTGACGACGCGCGGAGTGCTGAAAGGGGCAAGCTAAGCATGGGCGTCGGCATCGAGGTGAACCGGCTCAACGCGTGGTACGGGGCGAACCACACACTCGAAGACATCACGCTGCACATACCGGCCAATGAGGCGACGGCGCTGATCGGGCCGTCGGGCTGCGGCAAATCGACCTTCGTGCGCTGCCTCAACCGCATGCACGAGACCAATCCCATTGCCCGGGTAACCGGCGAAGTGAAGGTCGGCGGGGTCGACATCTACAGCGAGACGTCGGCGGTGGAAGTGCGCCGGCGCATCGGAATGGTGTTCCAGCGGCCAAACCCGTTTCCGACGATGTCCATTTACGACAATGTGGCTTCGGGGCTGCGGCTGAACGGATTCCGCAATCGCCGCGTGCTGGACGATGTGGTGGAACGATCGCTGGTGCACGCCGCGCTGTGGGAGGAAGTGAAGGACGATCTGAAGAAGAAGTCCGGAGCCAGCCTCTCCGGCGGCCAGCAGCAGCGGCTGTGCATCGCGCGGGCGTTGGCCGTGGACCCCGAGGTGCTGCTGATGGATGAGCCGGCCTCGGCTCTCGACCCGGTGTCGACGGCCAAGATCGAGGATCTGATCTTCGAGCTGAAGTCGCAGTACACGATCGTGATCGTGACCCACAACATGCAGCAGGCGGCCCGCGTGGCAGAGCGCACAGGGTTCTTTCTCAACGGGAAACTGATTGAATTTGATTCCACCCACAAAATATTTACTAACCCGAGCGACAAGCGGACCGAAGATTACATTACAGGCAGGTTCGGATAATGGTACGCATCCGCTTTCAGCAGAATCTGGACGATTTGAAGGAGAAGCTGCTGGTGATGGCCGGCATGGCCGAGCAGTCGATCCAGCGGGCGGTGGAAGCCTACCGGGTTCGCGACCTCTCCATCTGCGATCTGGTCGACCGCGGCGAGATGGCAATCAATCGCCTGGAGCGCGAGATCGATCAGATGGCGCTGGATCTGCTGGCGATGGAGCAGCCCATGGCCATCGACCTGCGGTTTATCCTGGCGGTGATCAAGATCAACGCCGATCTGGAGCGAGTGGGGGATTCGGCGCGGGCCATCAGCGACCGGGTGCGCGAATTGCAGGCGTTTCCTGAGGCCGAGATGCCGATCGATATTCCGCGCACCGCCAACCTGGCCAGCGCCATGGTGCGCAAGGCGCTGCAGGCCTTCATCGAAGGCGACGCCGAGGTGGCGGAGTCGGTGCTGTCGATGGACGACAGCGTGGACAAGCTCAACAGCGGGGCCCATTACACCCTGCTCAACCTGATGAAGAAAGACCCGGTGGTGGCGCCGCAGGCGCTGAACGCGCTGATGATTTCGCGGGCGCTGGAGCGCGTGGCCGACCACGCGACCAATATCGCTGAAGACGTGATCTTCTGGGTGCGCGGCGCCGACGTCCGGCATCACATGGGCGCGGCGGCGGGGAACAGCAAATCTGCCGACGCGAAGTAATCAGACCGCGCGAACGCGCATTTCTGTCCCTGGACAGATGTCTACCATGAAGGCCTGGAGCCGGCTTCCTCCGCCCACCAGTCCAGCGTAGCGATGGTGGGATAGTAGAGACCGAGACGCAGGGCGACCTGCCCGCCGTGGAGCGCGCGGAGAGCTTCCGCATAGGCGCGCAGCTGCGGCGCGTAAAGTTCGCGCTCCGCGCGGAGGAAATCCTCGCGGCCGGTTTGCGGCGCGGCGCTGGTCTTGTAATCGATGACCCAGAGATAGCCGGAGCCTTCGGCGAGCGGCTCGGGGCCGGCGCGGAAGACGCGGTCGGCGCGGAGGGTGCGCAGGCGCGAACCGGATTCGCCGGGCAGCCATCCCGTCCACGCAACCTCCGACTGAGCCTCGGGATGCGCCGCCAGAATCCACTGGCAGACGGGATCGGCAGCGCAGCCGAGAAGCATATTTGTCACCGCCGCGGTTGCGGATTTCAGCGCTTCCTCGCCGAGGGCGGCGGCGCGCAGCAGAGAGACCGCGCGGGCGCGGAGCTGCGAGGCTCCGTGCCGAGGCAGGGACGGTCCCAGACGCTGCAGGAGGGCGTGTACGGCGGACCCGATGGCGCGCGCCTGGCGCGGCCCCTGAGGGCGGCGGAAAGTCGGGGTTTCTGCCTGGGCGGAGAGAACTGGAACCGCGACGGTGACATTTTGAGCCACGGGGCGCGAATCGCCCTCGAGGCGCAGGCGGCGCAGGCCGGGCCGGGCGGGAGCTTCGGCGGCCGCGGCCACTTCGGCGAGAACTCCGGGGGCAGCGGGGAAGGCCAGCACACGAGCCCCGACCTCCGGAGCCGGCTGCTGGGTGAGCAGGGCTTCGAACTCGGCGTGCAGCGCGGGCCACGCGCTGTGGAGCAGGCTCGACTTTTCCGGCCGCACGCCCGAATCCGAGGCCACCGCGGTGCCGAGAAGATGCAGTTCGCTGCGGGCGCGAGTGCAGGCGACGTAGAACAGGCGCTTGCGCTCCTCATCGAAGCGGATGCGGCGCTGGCGGCTTACCCACTGATAGAGAGGATCGGTCTCTTCGCCTTTGGAACCGATGGGGGCGATGAGAAATTCGGGTTCGCCCGGACAGAGCGGGCTGACGCGCTCGAGCGAGCAGACGAGGGGGTGCGGATCGGCTGCGCCCGGGCGATCGAGGCCGGGGACGATGACGGCATCGAAGCCCAGGCCTTTGGCTTTGTGGATGGTCATCAGCTGAATCCCGCATCGCTCGCTCACCGCGGGGTCGGGCTGGGCGAACAGCCGGTGCATCTCGGCGTCGAACGTTGCTGTGGCGGGCGCAAGGCCGTCGGGCGCGACGGTATCGAGGAGCGAGAAGAATACCTGCGCGTTTTCGTATCCGGTGGCGTCGACGCAGGAGGGCCCTCCAAACGTGCGCCAGGTGCGCTCGATCCACGAGCTGAACGCAGGAGATTCGGACTGGCGCCAGCGGAGGTCGAGAGCGCGGCGCAGAATGTCCGCGGTGCGGGTGAGGCGGCGCTGGCCGTCGGACGAGAGCGAGGGGAGATTGCGTTCAATCAGCTCGAGAACGGTGAGCGACTTCGAGGCGATGTCGTCGGATCCGGTGAGCCGGTGCAGATCGCCGAGGGTGAGCCCGCACCAGGGAGCGCGCAGCACCGCCAGCCAGGAGACGCGGTCCATGGGGTGCAGCAGCGCGCGAGTGAGCGAGAGCAGATCGAGGAGCTCCTGGCGATCGGAAAGATGCTCGATTTCGACAGCCCGAAACGGGATGCGGTGCTCGCGCAGCAGTGGGAGAAGCTCGGCGAGATGGGGGCGGGCACGCACCAGGACCGCGACCCGGTATTCCAGGTTCGCGGCCCTGGCCCGCGCGATGAGCGGCAGATGCCGCTCGAGGATGCTCAGCACCTGGCGTGCTTCGTCGCGGCGCGCCTCGCGGCCTTCCTCGGCGGTGGGCCGGTGGCTGGGCGAGCCTACGATCTGCGGGTAAACGTGGAGGGCGGGCTCGGGGGGCGCGGCCGTTGACGCGGTGGCGGGCGCGAAGGAAACCGAGGCCGCGCCGGCCGGAGCTGGTTCCGAGCCAATGGCCCGAAAATACTGATTCAGGGGCTCGGTAAGCCCGGCATGGGAGCGGAAATTGACCGCGAGCTGAACCAGGTCGCAACCGTGGCGCTGCTCAGGAGATTCGCCGGGAAGGCCGATGCCGTGATCGCGAACGTGCGCGAAAAGCTCCACCTCGGCCTGGCGAAACATGTAGATGGACTGCATTGGATCGCCGACGAGGAAGTAGGTGCGGCCTTCGCCGGATTCCCACGCGGAGACCAGCTGCGAGACCAGCTCGTGCTGGCGGCGGGAGGTATCCTGGAACTCGTCGACCAGCAGGTGGCGCACGTTGCCGCCGAGATCGAGAACCCGTTCCGGGCTCTCCTTCAGCACCTGGAGTGCGGCGATGGAGATTTGCGTGAAGTCCACCGCATTCTGCTCAGAGAAGACCACCTGCAGTTCGGCGATGGCGTGGCGGAGGACGGTGCAGATGTGACGCAGGGTGAGCCACTGGTCTGCGCTGTAGCTGGGAGGCGGCAGATCGCGGATGGCGCAGAGACTGGCGTGGAGCTGAGGCATTTGCCGGAGCCGACCCAGCAGGAAGGTCATGGCCTCCTTGCGCTGCTTCGCGTCGAGTCCGGCGCGCTCCGGGGGAAAGCCGTGACGCTTGTCCACGGTCCGGCGCCATTCCCTGTCTTCGGTGAGCAGGAGATCGCAGATGCACTTCCAGTGCTCGAGGGGCATCGACGCTGAGATGGAGTGCACTCCGGCCAGCAGCGAGAGGCGCTCGTTGCCGTTGGCGCAGGCATAGTGAGCGAGCGGAAGCATCTCATCGCGCAGCAGCGGCTCGGCTTCGATCAGCCGGTACGCATCCCCGAGAACGCGGCGGATCTCGCGCGCGAAAGGCGCCTGCAGATGCAGGCGGGCCTTTTCCCAGTCGTCCTCGGTCATTTCGCCGGAGAGCGGAAAAATATGCTGCCACTGGTCGCGGACGCTGAGCATGTGTACGAGGAGGGCTTCGCAGTCCCCGAGGCGGTTGTCGCGGAGATCGAGAAAATGCGCGAGAGCTTCGTCCAGCGCCGCGTTGGCGCTGCCCAGGTGCTGCAGGGTGCGGCGCGCCGCCAGCGCATACAGCGGCTCGGCGTTTTCGGCCGGCTCCAGCCGGCCGCCCAGGCCTGCCAGCAGCGGACGCTGCTGGGCAATGCGCAGGCAAAGGGAGTCGATGGTCTCGACGGCGAGGCGCTCGGGGTGGTCCAGCAGCCGCCAGCCGCGCTTCTCTGCGTTGGCCAGAGCCTGCTGGGCGAGCAGAATGCGCGGCAACTCGTCGGGGCGGAAACTGCGGCGGGCAGCGGCGGCCTCCAGATCGCCAAGCAGGCGCGCGCGCATCTCCGCCGTGGCCGCGCGCGTGAAGGTGACGGCGAGGATCTCCTCCGGCTCGTTGACGGCAGAGAGCAGGCGGAGGAAGCGGCGGGTGAGCAGATCGGTTTTGCCGGAGCCGGCGGGCGCCTGGACGATAACGGAGTGGCCGATGTCCACTGCCGCTTCGCGCGCCGCGGCGTCCGCTGGCTTGTTATACAGGTCAGGCATCGGGCTCCTCGGCGTCGGCAGAGGAGCTGATGGACAGCTCCGCCTTGCGGCACAGCGCGGCCAGCGGGCAGCGGGTGCAGACTTCCGGCTCGCGGGGCGAAACGGCGGATTCTCCGCGCAGGAACTCCTGAGCGAGAGCGGCCAGCGCGCGCGCCCACGTCTCGCGCATGCCATCGTTGTAGGGATCGGTGACCAGCGCCCGGCGGGAACTGATATCCGCCTGAAGCTGCGCGCGAGCGTCGCGAACGCGTCCGTCGTAGCCGGTTTCGCCGGCGCGGATGCGCCCCAGCACCACGCCTCCGAGGTTCTCAACATTGCCGTAGACGGCGTAGAGCGGCAGCTGGGGCTCGTCCGGGCGGTCGCCGCGCCATGCCGCAGGAGAGATGTTGCCGGTTTTGTAATCGATCAGGAGCCGCGTACCGTCGGAGAGGCGGTCGATGCGGTCGGCGCGAAGTTGGAGGCGGAGATCGCCGACGCGGACATCGCGCAGGCTCCGCTCGCAGGCCTCGACGGCGAAGGGCTGGCGCTTCGCCTCGCAGGCCAGCCACTCGGCCAGGCGCATCCGCAGGCGGCGCTTTTCCGCGGCGATGTAGGCTTCCTGCCAGGCAGAGGAGGCTCCGGAGGGGACGAGCTCGCCAAGCACGGCTTCGATGTGAGGGTCGAGTATCGCGGCCAGGCGATTCGTCGTCGTCACGGTTACGATATCCTCGCGGCTGCGGAAGTGCTGCGAGTAGACGCGCTCGAGCACCTTGTGCAGCAGGGTGCCGCGTTCGGCGGAGGTGAATCCCCAGTCGCGCTCCTCGAGCGGCTCGGCGGCGAGACGGCGCATCGCGAAAGCCTGGAAGGGACAGGCGGCCTGGCTGCGCAGCACGTCGGCGCCGCCGGCGGCGCGTTCCCGTGGCCACGGCAGCGCGGTGGGGTCGTCAGGCAGGGGCTCCAGCGGCATCGCAGCGGGAGACGGGGCGGGCTGAATGCTGCGCGCCGGCTCCGGCACGGTATGACGGGGGAAAAGAGCCGAGATCAGCGGCGAGGGGCGCAGCTCGGCATCCTCTCTGCGCAGCGCGTAACTGAAGACCAGTTGCGGCGCGCTCCCCAGCAGGCGCGAGGTGACGGCGTGGGCGAGATTCCAGTCGCCGTCCGGCGAAGCGTGAGGCATGGAGAACTGGCGCTGCACGGCGGGCGGGAGCAGCGGATGCGGGCGCCCGCGCAGTGGCCACGCAGAGTCGTCGGCACCCATGAACCAGATGGCGTCGAACTGCTGGCCGGAGGATTCAAGCGGGCTCATCACCTGAATGGGAGCGTTGCGGGACTCGGGCGCGAAGATGGTCTCGCGCGCCTGACGCTCCAGCAGCGCGACGAAGTCGGAGAACATCAGGAGCGAGCCATCGAAATCCAGCAGCGCGCAGTCGTCGAGCAGGCGCTGCCAGCGCTGCAGGGCCTGGAACTGGACGGAATCGGCGGGGCGCTCGCCGGGCCAGGAGATGCGATCGAGCAGCAGCTGCACCAGCTCCGCAAAGGCCGACGGCGGACGAGACTGGGTGAGCAGGGCATTGGCGGCGGCGAACTGCGCCAGCCCCCCGAGATCGTCGCGCAGGGCGTGCAGCGCCGGAACATGCTCGAGGGCGTCGTGAAATGCCTCCAGCGAGCGGCGGGGCACGAGCGATCCGACGCTGCGGCGAGCCGCATCGTAGCGCGCGATGATCAGGTGACTGGAAACCGTGTGAGCGGCGAAACCCGAGAGCATCAGCCACGAGATTTCTTCGTCGGCGAGCGGCTCGGCGGTCCAGCGCAGCAGCAGCAGCGCGGCGCGGATGCAGGGCACCTCGGCGAGGGGATGGCCCAGCGCGAATTCGAAGGGCAGCGCCGGCGCGGCTCCGCGAATGTCGTCGCCGGGGAGCAGGGCACGGCGGAAGGCGCGGTCGATCTCGCCGCGCTCTTCGGCAACGCGGGGAACCAGCACGGCGATGCGCGCGCGGGGCTGGCTGCCGAGCAGCTCCCGCGCCCACGCGGCGCAGGCCGCGATTTCTTCCCGCGCGCCGGAGGCGGCGATCCAGCGGCGCTTCGAGTCCCGCGCCGGGGGCGCGTATTCGGATACGGCGACGCCCTGGACGCGCAACGCGCTGAGCAGATCCTTTTGCGCGGGCGTGATGCGATCGAAGCCCACCAGCAGCAGCTCCGCAGGCAGCCTGAGGATTCCGCCGGGGGAGGCGGCGAGCCGCGATTCAAGCTGGGCCGAACTGAGCCATCCACGGGCGGCGCATTCGCGGTCGAAATCCTGGGCCCAGTTGCGGAATTGCTCGGCATCGGCTTTTTCCCAGGCCTGGCGGCGCGCGGAGTGCGCGCGAAAAGCGGAGAGCAGCGACCAGGCCTCCATGGCGAGGGTGGCCAGCGAATCCGGCCACAGCACAAGGCCCGCGCTGCTGCGCTGATGCCGCATCCAGAGCATGCGCTCCTGAAGCGGGGAGAGAAGCATGGGCGCGTCGGGTGTGGAGAAGGCGACATCGTGCCAGAGCTCGCGCAGCCACGAATCCCAGTCGAGGATGGCGGGGGTGGTCCAGACAGCGTGGCCGGCGGCGCGCTGATCGTCAGCGTATTGAAGCTGCAGGGCGCGAGCCGTTCGCGGTGTGGCGGTGATGACAGCAGCGCCGCGCCGCAGCGCATCGGCGATAGGCAGAGCGAGTGGCATGCGGGAATGATCGAGTCAAGTGTAAACTGGCCTGTGATTCTCCCCTCTGCGCGAATTTCCACCGCTGCTCTTCTGGCAGCGGTTTTGTATTTGTCGGGCTGCCACTCCGGGCCGAAGGCGAGCGGAGCGGCTGCCGGGCAGGCCACGGCGAAGACCTACCCCATCCGCGGCATCGTGGTGTCCAGCGACGCGAAGACGGGGATCGTGACCGTCGATACCGAAGCGATCCCCGGCTACATGCAGGCGATGACCATGCCGTACACGCTGAAGCAGCCGAACATCGCGACCGCACTGCATCCCGGAGACACCATCACAGCGGTGCTGACGCCCACCGACAACGCGGATTTGCTGGACCAGATCGACATCGTGGACGAGGCGAAGGTGAATTACAAGCCGGCGGTGACCTACAACGATCTGGAGCCCGGCGAAGCGATCCCCGATTTCCGCTTCCTCAACCAGAGCGGGCGGACCATCAGCCTGAAAGAGTTCCGCGGCAAGGTACTGCTGATGACGTTCATCTACACGCGGTGTCCGCTGCCGAACTTCTGCGTGCGCATGAGCCGCAACTTCGCCGACATCGACAAGGCGCTCGAGAAAAATCCCGCGCTCTACGCGAAAACCCACCTGCTCAGCGTGAGCTTCGATCCGAAATACGACACGCCGGCGGTGCTGCGCAGCTACGGCGGAGCGTATACGGGGAATTACACCAGGGAAACCTTCACGCACTGGGATTTTGCGGCGCCTTCGGTCGGGGAGTTGCCGAAGGTGCTGGAGTTTTTCGACGTGGGAGCGACGCCGGAGCCGAATCACACCATCACCCACTCGCTGTCGACGGTGGTGATCACGCCGGAAGGGAAGCTGTACAAGTGGTATCCGGGAAACGACTGGACGCCGCAGCAGATGCTGGCGGATGTGGAGACGCTGGCGGCAAAGGCCTGATCGGGTATGCTTAGGGTACGATCAGTGGTCTGACCACGCCCTTTGCGGTGCGCAGGCTGCACGATTTCCACGGAGGCTGACACAGATGAGCGGCGCGTTGAAGATTCGCAAAGAGGGTGAGCTGGATTTCCTGTCGCTGGGGGCGCTGGTGCACCGCCTCGATCCGGGAATCGTGCCCTTCCGCAAGGCGACGGAGTGCGCGATCCACGTGAGCGGCGGCGAATTCAACGTGGCGGCGAATCTCTCCGACTGCTTCGGTATGAAAACAGGAATCGCCGCGGCCATGGTCGACTACCCGATCGGCGACCTGATTGCCGAGCGGGTGCGGGCCATGGGGGTGCGCTCGTATTACAGGCATTTCGAACACGACGGCGTGCGCGGACCCAATATGGCGACCGTGTACAGCGATCGCGGCTACGGGGTGCGTCCGCCGGTGGTCTTCTACAACCGCTGCAACGAGGCCGCGGCCCAGCTGAAGCCGGGAGATTTCGACTGGAAGACGATTTTTGCCGGCGGGGTGCGCTGGGCGCACAGCGGGGGAATTTTTGCAGCGCTGTCGCCGACGACGGCCGAGGTCGCGGTGGAGATGATGAAAGCGGCGAAAGACGCGGGCGCGGTGACCTCCTTCGACCTGAATTTCCGAGAGAAGCTGTGGAAAGTGAGCGGGGGAGCGGACAAAGCGGTTGAAACCATTGCGCGGATCGTGGAGCATGTGGACGTGCTGGTCGGCAACGAGGAGGATCTGCAGAAGGGCCTGGGCATCGAGGGTCCGAAGGTCGGAGAGAAGTCGAAATCGAAGCTCGCCCCGAGCGCGTTCGTGGCCATGATCGGCAAGGTGGTGGAGAAGTATCCGAAGGTGAGCGCAGTGGCGACGACTCTCCGCGAGGTGCACTCGACCAACCGGCACAGCTGGAGCGCGGTGGCCTGGGTGGAGGGCAAAACGCACACTGCGCCGACGGCTGAGCTGGATGTCTACGACCGCGTGGGCGGAGGGGATGGCTTCGCCGCGGGATTCTTTTACGGGCTGCTCAGCGGCGAGCCGGCGCAGGAGGCCGTGAAGCTGGGATGGGCGCATGGGGCGCTGCTGACGACTTTTCCCGGAGATACGACGATGGCCACGCTCGAACAGGTGCGCGCCTTTGCGCAGGGCGGTTCGGCCAGGATCCAGCGGTAAGAGCGGCTCGCAGCGGGATCTTCAGTCCGGATGATTCTCTTCCCATCTGCCCCGGACGTGTGATCCTGCCGGTCGAGTCTTCTCCAGTAGACTGAAGTGCGGGAGGGGGCATGGCAAATATCACCATCATTTTTGGCGTGGTGCTGATCTTCCTCGGCATGGTTGGTCACTTTGGGCCGGGAGGCTCGGATCCGCACGCGCTGATTCCGGCATATTTCGGTATCCTGCTGGGAGTGCTGGGTGTCGCGGGGCGATCCAACAGCGCCAAACAGCGGAAGATCGTCATGCACATCGCCGTCGTGGTCGGCCTGGCGGGCTTTATCTGGACCGCGGGCAGCGCCTGGGAATACCTGCGGATTACACAGGGCTCCATGCAGGGCGATGCGGCGAAGGTGCAGTATGCCGCGGCGATGTCGGTGCTGATGCTGGTTTTTGTGCTTCTCTGCGTGCGCTCGTTCATCAAAGCGAGAAGGGCGAAGCCGGCCTGAGTTGCGGCCTCGATTTCCTGCTCTGATTTTTCTATGCGATTCGGGTCCATGCCGGTGAATGCGGAGCGTGGCGGAAGCCGCGCCATCCGCGCGCGGGCCGGCGCCGAGATGGCGAAGAAGAAGCCGGAACTCCGCAAGGTGATGCCGGAGATCTGGAAGCTGGTGCGCCCGCGCAGGTGGCTGCTGGTGCTGGGGCTGGCGCTGGTGGCCATTAACCGCGTCGCCGGCCTGGTGCTGCCTTACCTCTCCAAGCCCTTCGTCTCCCTCGTGCTGACGAAGCACGACGAGAACCGGCTGATGCCGCTGGTGATCGCGGTGTTCCTCGCGACGCTGATCCAGGCGGTCACGTCCTTTTCCAATACCCAGCTGCTGTCGAAGGCGGCGCAGCGCATGATCGCGGAGCTGCGCCAGCAGGTGCAGCAGCATGTGGGCCGCCTATCGGTCAGCTTTTACGACGCCAACCGCACGGGCCTGCTGGTGTCGCGCATCATGAGCGACGTGGAAGGGATCCGCAACCTGGTGGGCACGGGGCTGGTGGAATTCGTGGGCGGCCTGATGACGGCCGTGATGGCCTTCGTATTCCTGCTGCACCGCAGCCCGCGGATGACCCTCATCGTCTTCGCGGTGGTGGGGGCGTTTGTCTTCATCCTGCAGAAGGCCTTCAAGACCATCCGCCCCATCTTCCGGGAGCGCGCGAAGATCTCCGGCGAAGTAACGGGGCGGCTGACCGAGAGCCTGGGCGGGGTGCGCGTGGTGAAGGGCTATCACGCCGAGGTGCGCGAGGCCGGCGTATTTTCGGTCGGGGTGCTGCGCCTGCTGGAAAACGTGATGCGGTCGCTGACGGCGACTTCGCTGCTCTCCATGGCGGCAACCACCGTGCTCGGCGTGGTGGGCGGGCTGGTGATGCTGCTGGGCGGCCACCTGGCGATGCGCGGCCAGATGGGCCCCGGCGATTACATCCAGTACACGATGTTTCTGGCCTTTATGATCGCGCCGGTGATCCAGGTGGTGAACATCGGAACGCAACTCACCGAAGCGGTCGCGGGGCTGGACCGCACCATGGAGATCCTTGCCGAAATGGACGAGTTCGCCGATCCCGCGCGCGTGGTCACACTCGATGAGATTGTCGGCGAGGTGCGCTTCGACGATGTGCGCTTTGCCTACGATCCGCAGAAGCCGGTGCTGCACGGCATCAGCTTTGAGTCGCAGCCGGGGACGGTCACCGCGCTGGTGGGATCGTCGGGCTCGGGCAAGTCCACCATCATCAGCCTGATCTGCGCCTTCCACAAGCCCGATGCCGGCCGGGTGCTGGTGGATGGCATCGATCTCTCTACGGTGCGGCTGGACAGCTACCGCAGCCAGCTCGGCGTGGTGCTCCAGGAGTCGTTTTTGTTCGACGGCACCATTAAAGAGAACGTGATGTTCTCGCATCCCGAGGCCACCGAAGAGGAGTTCCTGTCGTCGTGCCGGATCGCGCGCGTGGACGAGTTTGCGGAGCGCTTCCCGGAGGGCTACGACACCGTTGTGGGCGAGCGGGGGGTGAAGCTGTCGGGCGGGCAGAGGCAGCGGCTGTCGATTGCGCGTGCGATTCTGGCCAGCCCGCGCATTCTGATCCTGGACGAGGCGACCTCGTCGCTCGATTCCGAGTCGGAGGCGATGATTCAGCACGGCCTCAGTTACTTAATGCAGGGCCGGACCACGTTCGTCATCGCGCACCGGCTGTCGACCATCCGGCGGGCCGATCAGATCCTGGTGGTGGAAGGCGGCCGCATCGTGGAGCGCGGAACCCACGCCAGCCTGTACGCCCTGGGCGGGCGTTACTATGACCTCTACACGCGGCAGCATGGCCTCGAGGAGAATCTCTTCCTGGCGCCCGGCGAGGGAGATGCCGTGGAAGAAGAGACGAAGTAGGGCAAAGAGCTCCGGGGCAGAACCAAAAATACAGGTTGCGGAGGGCAGGATCGATGCGAGCCGTGATTCTGATTCGGATTCTGGTCGGGTGGGTCTTCGTATCGGAAGGCATCCAGAAATTCCTCTTTCCCGATACGCTGGGCGCGGGGCGGTTCGCGCAGATCCGTATCCCGCTGCCGCAGTTTACGGCGCCGCTGGTGGGATTCGTGGAAATCGTCTTCGGCGTGCTGATCATTCTGGGCCTCTTCACGCGGCTGGCGGCGATCCCGCTGCTGGTGGTGATCGGGACGGCGATCGCGACCACGAAGGTTCCAATCATGATCCACCAGGGCGTGTGGCCGATGCTTCATGAGGCGCGCGTCGACTTCAGCATGGTGCTGGGGCTGATTTTCCTGCTGATCGTGGGCGGCGGCGCCGCTTCCATTGATGACGGGCGGCGGCGGGTGCGCGAGTATCGAACGCGCAGGCGCGAGGAGGCGGCCGCGCCCAAACATACGATCGCCGGAGAACCGAAGACCGTCGCCGGGGGAGAACCGAAGTCCGGCGGCTGGCTAAGCTGAGCCCCGGCCGCCAGCTACACTGACGACATGATCCTCGAAGTGGCGATGCTGACGGTGCGCGCGGGCGAGCAGTCCGCGTTTGAAGCGGCGATGCGGGAAGCGGCGCCGGTGATTGCCGGCGCGGCGGGATACCACGGGCACCAGCTGCAGCGCTGCGTGGAGACGCAGGGGCGTTATCTGCTGCTGGTGCGGTGGGAAACGCTGGAGGCGCACACCGTGGGCTTCCGCGGCTCGCCGGCGTTTGCGAAATGGCGGGAAATCATCGGCGGATTCTTCGCCGAGCCGGCGCTGGTGGAGCATTACGAGCAGGCGCTGGATTGGCCGGAAGGAAGCTGAGAAGCGGTCAGCTGAAGTCCGGTCAGCGAAGAAGCGGTTAGCGGAAATGGGGGAGCGAAGAGCCTGTTCGCTACGCCGGCTGGCTGTGTCCCGTGCACTGGAGCACTCCGAGAAAGCGGCTCCATGGGCCGACGGCGTCGCGATCCTGATGAGCGAGGATGCGGCTGATCTGGTGCAGGTGGGTGAGATCGTGGACGGCCCACGCGGCGATCAGCTGAGCGAGGGTCACGCTGCCGAGCGCCGGATGGCGGCCGCGTTTTTCAAGGTTTTCAGGCGTCAGGTTCCAGGAGCGCAGCTCGTCGAGATTCGCGGCGCGCAATTGCGCCAGCTCGTCGAGGAGCTGGTCGAGAGATTTGCCGCGGCTCTCTTCGAACTGTGCGAAGCGGTCGAGGGGATCGAAGGGCCGGGATTCGCCGTGGTCGAGAATGATTCGGGCGCGTGGCATCCAGTCGGCGCGCTCGCAGTGATTCAGGTGGCCGACCACGTCGAACGCGGTCCAGGTCTCTTCGCCTTCGTTCGCCAGCGTCCATCGTTCGGGCAGGCCGCGCAGCAGAGCATTCAGAGCGGCCGGCGTTCGGGCGAGGAGCGCGACGGAATGCTCGATTGAGAACTCAGTCATGCTCCTCCATGATGCTGTTGCGGACGGCGGCGATTCTTATTTCGCCGCATCCTCCAGGGTTTGCGCCGCGCGGCGGATGGCGTCGGTGAGGACGGTCATCTGCTGCTGAGCGACAGCCGAGTTCTTCGCGTCGATGGCCTCGTTGACCCCCGGAATCACCACCGCGGCGTAGCCGGTGTACTCGCCGGGCGCGTAGATGGTGTGTTTGAACCAGGGGCGGTCGGGCAGACCGGCCTCGGAGAGGAAATCGCCTTCGACGGCGCGCAACTGGTCGTTGAACGCAGCCAGAGCCGGGCCGGAGATGCTGCCGGGATTGTCCTGCTTCTGCCTCACCTCGCGCGCGTACTCGGTGAACTGCTTCGCCGCCTCTTCCGCAGGGCCGAAATCGAGATCGGTGATGCCCTCCGCTTCGGCTTTCTTCTTCGCTTGTTCGAGGTAGTCAGTCAGCTCCTCGCCATAAACGGTGTAGTCGTAGGGGAGCACGTCGGTGTCGGCCATGTGCAGCACTTCAAGCCCGAAGACGCGGGCCATCTCCTGCTCGTAGAGGAAGTGCGGATCGGCATTCATCACGAACCACGTGTAGTCGTCGAAGGTGGAGTGGTAGACGCCGTAGGGCCCGCCGGAGCCGATGTCGGTGGAGGGCACGCCGAGATGCTGGATGAAGGGGGTGAAGTCCGAGCCGGAGCCAAGGTCGCCGATGCGCACGTCGTTGCCGATGACCGCGGCCTCGGTGGGCGCATGCTCCTGCACGCCGAGCGCGTGGTGCGCCGCCGCTTCAGACTGCTCGCCTTTCCACACCTCATAGACGGTGCCGCCTTTGGGGCTGGGCACTTCCTTCGTGACCTGGCGGACGAACTCCTTGAGCGAGGGCACGGCTGAGGCTTCGAAATTCGGCCCGGCCACGCCGACGTCGGTGTTGAAGTAGGCAACGGCGTGCGCCAGCTGCTCGGGGTGGTCCTCAGCCCATTCGGTGGAACCGATCAGGCCCTCTTCTTCGCCATCCCAGCTGCAGAAGACGATGGTGCGCTTCGGGCGCCAGCCCTGTTTGAGCAGTACACCGACGCCGTGAACGGCTTCGAGCATGGCCGCGGTGCCGCTGTTGGGATCGACTGCGCCATAGACCCATGCATCGCGATGATTGCCGGCGACCACCCAGTCATCGGGATAGTCAGAGCCGGGGATGCGGCCGATGACGTCCCAGAGCGGTTGGTATTTGTAATCCATTTTCAGCAGCAGGTGGACTTTCACGCCGGGGCCGATGTGATAGGTGAAGGGCAGCGCGCCCTGCCACGCGCGCGGAGCGTCGGGTCCGCCCAGGTGCGCGAGAATCGGCGAGGCATCATGCCACGAGAGCGGCTCCGAGGGGATCTTCGGCAGATTGGCGGCTTCGCTGGGTTTCAGGCGCTTCGACGCCGGCAGATCGGGGCGCGAAGCGATGCCGGGCGTGAGCGCGTCGCCGGGATATTTGAAGAGGTACTGCACCGATCCGCGCTGCACGTGCGTCTCAGGGCCCCAAGGGCCGTGCGGATAAGGATCGCCGCGGTAGTAGCCGTCGTCGGCGGGATCGGAATAGATAAGCACACCCAGGGCGCCGCGCTGCTGCGCGATGAAGACCTTGACTCCGCGAAAATTGCCGCCGTAGCGGCAAAGAACGATCTTGCCTTTCACGTCGACGCCGAGCTCGGCGAGCTGATCGTAGTCCTGCGGGCGGCAGTAGTTGGCGTAAACCACCTGAGCGGTGACATCTCCGGAGGGCGACGAGCCGTTGAAGATGGGGGTGACGCCGGGGTTGTTCTGGAAGGGATCGCGGGAGACGTGCTCTTTGCTGGGACCGGTCATCAGCAGCCTGCCGTTTGCGTCATAGGCCTGGACCAGGGTTTCCGTGGGGGTGTTGAGCCACGCCATGTACGGCACGATCTCGGTTTCGAGCCCGGCCTCGCGAAACTTCGAGGCGACGTACTCGGCGTTTTTGTGGTCGTAGGGCGAACCGGCGACGTGGGGCTCCGCGGTGAGGATCTTCAGTTCCTGGCCGGCAAGCGTGGGATCGGGCACCGCGAGGAAGCTCTGGTCGGTCCTGGCCTGTTCCGCCGCAAAGTCTCCGTAACCGAAAACGGCGGAGGGCGAAGTGGACTGGGCGGCGAGGATGGCGATGGCGGGCAGCAACAGCGCAGCGGCGAGGACGGGCAGACGCAATCGGTTCAAACGTGGGCTCCTGGGGCGTGGAATGATCCGCAAGTACGCCAGCATATCACTGCGGGCGGGCCGAATTGGGCGCCTGCGCGATGAGGGTGAACTACGCCGCAGGCGGCGCAGCCACCGGCTCCACGGGCTGAGCGCAGTGCTGGCATCGCTTCGCGCCCAGTGGAATGTCGCCCAGGCACTCGGGGCAGGGACGCGTGGTGGGTGGTGCGGCCTTGGAGGGGTTGACCTTCTTCAGCAGCGACTGGATGGGCAGCACGATGAAGAAGTAGACGGTGCCGGAGATGAGCAGGAACGAAATGAGAGCGTTCATGAAATCGCCGATCTGGATCTTGCCGCCATGGATGGTGAGAACGATGTAGGAGAAATCCGGCTTGTGAACGGTGGCGGCGATGAGCGGGTTGATGAGGTCTTTGACCAGCGAGTTGACGATCCCCGTAAAGGCGGCGCCGATGACGACGGCGACGGCAAGATCGACGACGTTGCCGCGCAGGATGAAATTGCGAAAGCCTTTGAGCACGGGACCCCTCCCAGACTGGAGTTTGGAATGGAATTATAGATGCGATCGGTCAAACAGGCGTTTGGCGCACGAGGCCCGAGCCATCTTCGGGCAGTCATGGCCGACGCGTGATGGCCGCCCGCCGCAGGCCGGATACAATCGGAGCCAGCCCGCGGCGGAGGGTGCATGCGCGAAGTGGACGCGGAGTTGAAGAACGATCAAGCCGCAGCGGGAGCAGGCTGGCGGGCACAGGCGGGGCTGTGGTTTTTCCTGCTCATTGCGATGGCCGTGGTGGTGGGCATCCACCAGGCGGCGCAGGCGCATTATGACTTCGGAACGTTCTACTACGCGGCCCACATGGTCACGGGCGGCGCGCGCCATCAGCTGTATGACCTAAGCGCGCAGCACGCGTGGCAGGCGCGCTACCACAGGCCGGCCACGCAGCTCTTCTACTATCCGCCGCTGGCGGTGCTTCCCTATCTGCTGGTGAGCTGGCTGCCGATGCTGCCGGCGTTCGTGCTCTGGACGGCGCTCTCACTGCTCCTGCTCGTCGTCTGCCTGCAGACGCTCACGCGGCTGTCGGGGGTGCACTACGGCAACTGGCCGCTGTTGCTGTCGCTGGCGTTTCTGCCCACGGCGGCATGCCTGGCGCACGGGCAGGTGTCGATCCTGATCCTGGCGTTGTATGTCGTGGCCTATCTGCTGTGGCGCGATGGCCGGCGATTTCTTGGCGGGCTGGTGCTGTCGATCGCGACCCTGAAGATTCAGCTGGTGGCGGGCCTCGTTGCGGTGCTGCTCCTGCGCCTGAAGTGGCGAGAGCTGGCCGGCTTCGCCTGTGGAGCGGCGGCGTGCGTGGGATTGTCGCTGTGGATGACGGGGACGCGGGCGCTGATGGCTTATCCCGCCTTTGTGCGCCAGAGCGAAGGCGGGGTTGGCTCGGAGCCGCGAAACATGGCCAACTGGCGCGGCCTGATCGGCCTCTTCGCGCATCATCCGTTCGCGTGGGTGCTGGTGCTGTCCGTGGCGACCGTGGTGTGGGCGGCGCGTGCGTGGGTGAGCCTCGAAATTGGATTTTCCGCGGCACTGCTGGCGGCGCTGCTCACCAGTTACCACATGAATCCCCAGGACCTGACCCTGGCCCTCCTGCCGTTTTTCCTCTGCCGCAGAAGCGGAGCGATGCCCGCGCGATGGCTGGTTCCGCTGGCGATTGCGATGGTGCTGGCGCCGGTGGTGCTGATGGCGTCCGGCGCGCCTTTTGCGTTGCTGGCTCCGCTGGTGATTGCGGCGCTCGCGGTTCTGGGATGGACGGCGATGCGCGCGGCCCCCGCGGCTCAGGGCTGAGGGGCGTCTTCCCGGAGCAGCGTGCCCACACGCGGACCCTCGGCCGTGTGCACGCCCCACGCCATGCGCGGCGTGTTGTGGGCCAGGCCGTAGCGTCCGTCGGGACCGAGCAGGATGATCCCGCCGTGTCCGCCGAGGCGCCGATGGAGATAGGTGATGGCATCGGGTGCAACCTGCTCGGGGCTGCCGCCCGCGAGCACACGGTCGGTAGCCCACTTGCCCAGAACCAGCTTCATGATGGGCTCGCCCCAGCCGGTGAGAGAGACGGCGGCGCTGGTGTTGTCGGCGTAGCAGCCGCAGCCGATCAGGGAGGAATCGCCCACGCGGCCTGGAGCTTTGTTCAGGGTGCCCCCGGTCGAGGTGGCTGCTGCCAGATGGCCCTGGCTGTCGAGGGCAACGGCGCCGACCGTATCGTGCGATTCCTGGCTCGGCCCCCCCGAGAAAGTGGGATCGGGAACACCCGCGCGCTCGCGCTTCTGCGCTTCCGCCAGCCGCTCCCGTTCGCGGTCGAGGACCAGCTCGGAGTTGTCGATGAGCTGCATGCCGTGCGCGGCGGCGAAGGCCTCGGCGCCGGCGCCGACGAAATAGACGTGGTGGCTCTTGTCCAGAACGAGGCGCGCGGCCTGAATCGGGTTGCGGATGCGCTCCACGCAGGCCACGCCGCCGGCGCGCATCGCGTAGCCATCCATCATGAGCGCGTCGAGCTGGACGCGGCCGTCGCGGGTGAGAAAACTGCCGCGTCCGGCGTCGAAGGCGGGGTCGTCTTCCATGGCGGTCACGGCGGCCTCGACGGCGTCCACCGCCGAAGCGCCGCGCTCCAGCCGGCGCCAGCCTTCCTGGAGCGCGTCAAAAACGCCCTGCTCGTGGGCTTCAAGGGCATCGGCCGGGATATCCCAGGCGCCGCCGTGAACGAGGAGGATTGGGGATCGGGTCATAAGAGGGCAGAACAGGGGATTGTATCGTTTTGAGCGGCCTGCGTCAGGCGGAAGGCATTCAGGTCCCGCGCGCGGCCGCCGATAACGGAAATATGAGCGGCGAAGGGACGAACCTGCGATCTGACCGGGCCGAGCCAGCTCCGGTTGGAGCGGAGCGAAGGAAACTGCCTCGCTATGGCTGCGCCGGCGACGCTGAGATTGTGGCGCCGGGCTGCGGGTTACGCTTCGCGGCCCAGATTGTGAATCTGAGCGCGGGTGGTTGCTTTCTCGGAACGAAGTGCCGCCTCGAGCGCGGCACGCTTGTAGAAATTTGCATGAAAGCCGAAGGTCTGCCGTTGCGAGTGGCGGCCAATTTGCTGGCGTGGAGCGACAAGGGCGCGGCGTTCCGCTTCCACGGCGTATCCGCGCGCAAGCTGGCACAGATTGAGATTCTGATTGCGGAGCTCGAGGCAGAGCGGAAGGCAAAAGCGCCGCCTGCGACGCCGCAATGACCCGAACCGCACCTCGGTGCTGAGCCGCCTGCTGTCGAGCCGCGAGCCGGCAGCTATTCAGGCAGATCGGCTGCGTAGATGTTTGCGGTGGACAGGCGCGCGCTGACCAGCGGAACGTCGCCCGGCGCCAGGCCGGCGAATCGATAGTCGACCACGTTGGCGGGGCGCAGATCGTGGAGATCGGAGACGCGCACCACTTTTCCGGTTGCGATGTCGGCCCGGTAAATGGGCTGATCGGCCTGCGCGAAATCGTGGAAGTAGATGGCGGAGTCGTCGTGCGCCCAGACCGGATCCGCGATGTTCTGCTCAGCAAGCACGCGCCAGGTTTGCGTGCCGACATCGTAGAGCATCAGCTTCTGCTGATCGATGGAGAGAGCGGCGATGTATTTGCCGTTGGCCGACCAGCGCGGGCTGAAGAGCCCATCGGAGCCGGGCAGCTTGGAGAACTGCCGCGTGGCGAGATTGACGACATAGATGGCTTTCGGCTGTGAGGCCTCGGCCATCAGATCCGGCAGCCGTCCGAAGACCAGCATTTTGCCGTCGGGAGACCAGTCGGGGTCAGCCTCGCTGCGCTCCTCGTTCAGAACTTCCTGCATGTGGCCGCCGTCGGCGTCCATGGTGTAGAGCTTCCATGGTTTGCCGGGCACACGCGCCATGATGACGATGCGCCGGGCGTCGGTCGACCAGTGCATCATGAAGACCTGCATCGGGCGCGCGGTCAGCTGCATGCGGCCGGAGCCGTCAGCGCGGCTGCGCCACAGCGTATCGTCATCCTGGCGGATCCACGCCACCCACTGGCCGTCGCGGGAGAACTCCACGCGCCGGGCGTTGGTGAGGGGCGCGCCGTAAGGCTCGAAAACCTTCGTGGCGGGATCGTAGCGCAGCAGCTCCGACTGATTGTTGAGGCCGATGAAGAAGGTCCGCCGCCCTCCCCGCTCGGTGATGGGAGCCTGATAGTCGAGCGGGCCGTTGGTGATGGGGATGGGCTTGCCGGCGCCGCCGAAAAAGCCGCCATGCTCGGGGATGGCCCAGATGTTGCTGTCGCCTCCGCGGGCGGACTGGAAGACGTAGTAGCGTCCGTCGTCGGTCCAGCTGCCGCAACATTCGGCGGGGGGAGCGTTCGTCCAGTTTTCAAGGAACACGTGCGCGTTGCTGCCGTCGCTGTCCAGTTCCCACAGCGTCGAGGTATGCGTCTCGCTGTTCAGCAGGGTGAGCCGCAGATGCCGGCCATCGGGGGACCAGCGCAGCCAGAAGGCGCGGCCCGGCAGGGTGGCAAACCTGCGGCTGTCGGTGCCGTTGTCGCGCGCAATATAAAGGTTGTCGCCGTTTGCGTAGACGATCCGCTGCCCGTCGGGCGTCCACGTGGCGTCGTGAGCGAGAATGCCGGGGATGCGCCGCGCGGTGCCGCCGGTGGTGGAGACGATCCAGAGCGCCTGCTCGGGGGCGGTGGCGAGGTGGTTGCGCAGCAGAAGCCGCGAACGGTCGGGCGAAATGTCGCACAGCGTGGGTGCGGCCAGCTCGTCCGGCAGCGGAACCGTGCTGGTTTCGCCGTCGGCGATGAGCGCCTGGGCGAGCATGGCGCGGCCGTTCTCGATCTGGGGAAAATAGATACGCGTGCCGTCGGTGGCGCTCCCGGGAAAGCTCTCGAAGAGCGGATCGCCGGGCGATACCCGACCCGAGAAGGTAAGCTGCGTAATCCGGGGAGGAGCGGTATACGTGGGCCGGACGACGAGGCCGAGCAGAAAGCCCGCAATGGAAAGCAGGGCCGCCGCAAGAAGCCAGACGAGGGTCCGGGATCTTGCCCGGTCGGGGGCGGAGGGAAGAGCATGAGAGCCGGCCTGAATCGAAGCAGGCACCGCGTCGGAAGACGGAGCCGATCCGGGCAGATCGATCACACGGCCGGAGGGTTCGTGAACAGCCGCTGGAACGGTGGTCACCGGAGCCAGGAAGCGGTAGCCCCGGCGCGCCAGCGTCTCGATGAAGCGGGGGTTCTCCGCCGAGTCGCCCAGCGCCTCGCGCAGTTTATTGATGGCGGTGCCGAGACTATGGTCGAAATCGACGATTGTGTCGTTACCCCAGAGCCGCTGCTGAATCTCTTCTCGTGAGACCAGTTCGCCGGGGCGTTCCAGCAAGCAGACGAGAACGCGGAAGGGCTGTGCCTGAAGCCGGACTCGAATTCCGGACTTCCGCAATTCGCCTGATTCGGGGTCGGCCTCGAACAGACCGAAGCGGAACTTTGATGCCGTCTTTTCCTGATGCTCAACCGGCATGGCGTGTCCGTGAGAGGAGGGACATTCTTTTTTAACGCGAATGACACAGGACGGTCAACGGAGTTTTCCACCCATGCAGCAGATGAAAGTAATTCGTATGTTATTGGACTGAAGATGTTTGCCTGTTGATTAACATTTGAAGGAAAAAAGAATTGCCGTGCATTGCAGGTCGTTGCAGCAGGCGAGTTTAGTTCACGCTGGCACCGCAGAGTTCAAATGATGATCCGCCACAGAACTGTGGCTGCCAATGGTTTTTTGGGAGGCAACATGAATTTGAGAGAGAGACAGAAAAGCGCGATTCGCTGGGCGGGGCTGCTGCTGATGGCAGTGTTCCTCGTGTTGACGAACGGACGCCTGTTCGCGCAATCCAACAACGGCAGCATCGTGGGTACGGTCACCGACCCGACCGGCGCGGCCATCCCCAACGCCGGGATCGACGTGACCAACGTGGCGACCGGGCTGAAGTTCCACGCCACATCGAACGGCGCAGGCGAGTTCCAGATCTTCGCTGTGCCTCCCGGCAACTACCAGGCGGAGGCTCAGTCGCAGGGATTCCAGACGCAGCAGGTGAACTTCGCCGTGGAAGTGTCGACGGCCCAGACACTGATCTTCAAGCTGGTTCCGGGTGCGGTGAGCACGACCGTGACCGTTTCCAGCGCAGCGCCGCTGGTGGATACGAGTGACGCGACGATTGGAGAGACGGTGCAGGGCGAGCAGGTAACGGAGCTGCCTCTGAACGGGCGCAACTTCACCGGCCTGGCGCTGCTGGTTCCGGGCGTCACTCGTGGCGTTTACGGCGATGAGTCCAGCGGCGTCAGCGGTAATGCGGAGACGTTCCGCCAGAGCGGAAGCGGCGGCGCGGCCCTGTCTGTGAACGGGCTGCGGCAGCAGGCGGACAATTACCTTCTCGACGGTCTGGACGACAACGATTCGCTCCTCAATACGATCCTGATCTTCCCCAACATCGACGCGACCCAGGAGTTCAAGCTGGACACCAGCGTGGCCCCGGCCGAGTACGGCCGCGCCGGCGGCGCCATCGTGGCCAGCTCGATCAAGAGCGGCACCAACGACATCCACGGCTCCGCCTTCTGGTTCTATCGCAGCGGCAACTTCGACGCGAACCAGGGTTACCGCTTCCTGGACGCACCGGCGAGCCCGAATCCACCCTTCAACCGCAACCAGCCCGGCTTCTCGATCGGCGGGCCATTCATTAAGAACAAACTCTTCGGCTTCGGCGATTATCAGGCCTTCCGCGAGAATCTGCCGCAGAACCCGTATTTCGTCACCGTACCCACGACCCTGATGCGGCAGGGAGACTTCAGCGAGTTGCTCAATAACAGCCAGGTCGACGGCCAGTTCAGCGAGCCCCGGTGCCTCATCAATGCGGGCGTACCGAACTCGACCTATCAGGCGACCAATAACGGTCAGCTCTATAACCCAATCAACTGCACCGCAATTCCCGGCAACAACGTCGCAGCGGCGGGAGTTCCCGAGAATAAAGCGGCGGTCAATTACTTCAACGCTTACCCGACGCAGACAGTTTCCGGGGTGGTCAACAATTTCCTCACGCACAAGCACGAGTACGAACACTACAACACCTTCGACACGCGCATCGACTACAACCCGACTTCGCGCGACGAAGCCTTCCTGCGCTTCAGCTACGACAACTCGAACTTCACTGAAACTCCGGAACTGGGCACTCTGCCCTCCGGCTTCGGTACCGGCTCGTCGTATGCTCATGCGCGCGCATGGGGCCTGGGCTACACGCACACCTTTACTCCGTCTCTCGTCAACGAGCTGTTGATCGGCTATAACCGCGACGACTACGGTTACCAGCCGCCGTTTTACGGGGATGCGCTGTCGGCCGGCCTAGGCATCGTGAACGCGAACCGCAACCAGGAGACCAGCGGGGGCGCTCTGATTGGCGGCAACGCCGGCATCGACTACACCGGCGATTACGGTCTGTATGCCGTTCCGCAGAACACCTACGAACTCAACGACAGCTTCGACTGGGAACACGGTCACCACTCGCTGAAATTCGGCGCGAGCGGCATTATGCGCAACATGGAGTACTTCCGTCCCATCTCCGGCAAGGGATACTTCAATTTCGGCAACGGCGACTTCACCGGATTCCCGACGGCGGAAATGCTGATTGGATTCACCGACAGCTACTCCATCGGGGCGCAGAACGGCTTCTTCAGCAACATCTCCTGGGAAGACGGCTTCTTCGGGCAGGATGAGTGGCGCGTCAACCAGAAGCTGACCCTGCAACTGGGCCTGCGCTATGACATCATCACCTGGCCCTATGAAGCGCAGAACCGCCAGGCATCGTTCGATATCGATTCGTCCAGCTCCACCTACGGGCAGGTATTGCTTGCGGGGCAAAACGGCGTCTCGCGGACGATCATGAACAACAACTACGACGACTTTGCTCCGCGCCTGGGATTTGCCTACGACGTGCGCGGCAACGGCAAGCAGGTCGTTCGCGGCGGTTACGGGATCTTCTACTTCCCGGACTACGGCGGCATCAGCAACCAGCTGGGCCAGCAGATTCCCTTCGGCGGCAGCGTCGGCTATAACGCCAACATCGGCTACTGCGTCACGTTCACGGGGCAGACGCCCGCTCCGGGAGCGCCGTACAGCTGCGACGGAACGTCTGCGCAACAGACCACTCCGTTGCCGGCACCCGGCTTCCCGAACTTCAACCCGGCTGTTCCTCCGTCCGGATTCAGCTCCCTGGCTGTGAACCGCAACAACAAGAACCAGCGGATTCAGGAATGGAACGTGCAAGTGGATCAGCAGCTCAGCCGGTTCGACGTGATCGATGTGGCTTATGTCGGGTCGAAGTCGGATAACCTCTCGACCTACTATCCCTACAACATCTACCACTTCGGAACCGGTCTGCAGAACTTCCCGACGTATGGCAGCATCACCTACGAGAACTACAACGGGACCGGCAACTACAACGGGCTGCAGCTGCAGTACCAGCACCGCCAGGGCACAGACCTGCTGGCGACGGGCTCGTACGCCTGGTCGCACACCCTGGATGATTCGCCGGGTTCGGCCGAGGGTTCCACCGCGCCTCTGTACTACGACCCGATGGCTGACTACGGCAACTCGCTCAACGATCAGCGCAGCGTCTTCAG
>DATJQW010000073.1:0-4031 GCA_035505395.1 Acidobacteriaceae bacterium | reverse complement strand
AAGCCCCAGGCGCCTTTGGCGCCGAGGCGATCCTGTACGAGGCAGGCGGTGGCGGGGAAGAGCATGTCGGGGGTGACGGTTCCGATGATAATGACTTCGACTTCGGAGGCGTCGATGCCGCGCGCGGCGAGACAGCGGCGGGCGGCCTCGACAGCCATGTGGCTGGTGGCCATGCCGGGAGAAACGATGTGGCGCTCTTTGATGCCGACGCGAGTGGTGATCCATTCGTCGGAAGTTTCGACCATTCTTTCCAGGTCGGCGTTGGTGAGGAGGTTGGGGGGCGTCCAGGTTCCGAGGGCGCTGATCTTGGCGCGAGCGGGCACACGCGGGCGGACTGTCAGATTCAAATCAGGTCTCCTGAGCGCAAAGAAGTATTGTCTCAGAAAGGCACGGGTTCGAGAGCGGGAATGACGCGCGGTTAGTGTGGTTCTGGATACGCTTCTGAGTCAGGTGCGCCGGAATGAGCGGGAGCCGGTTCGGAGGCGAGAGGAAAACGACAGGTCCAGCAGAGATTCACGCGGGAGGCGCCGAAACCGCGTCGCTCATAGTCGGCGGAGATCCCTGTATAGCGGCAGAATTCCCGCTGAGCCGCGCCGATTTTCATGCCGAGTTCGGCCGTGGATTTCACAGGCGAGGCCGCTTTCTCAGAGCGCCGGGTGACCTGCTGCGCACGCACTGGCCCGTTACCGTTGCTTCCTTCCGGACCTGGCGGGTTTGGCGGGATTGCGTCGCGCAGGACCCGGCACACAGGTGATGATAGCACCACGCGACACCCAGCGAAGTGGCCCGTGCATGTGGCGACTTAGCCAAAAAAGTTGGCTATAATTGAACCATGAATACGGGCGAGGCAAGGGATCAGTTGTCGCGGCTGATTCGGGCTGCGGAAAACGGCGAAACCATCGTGATCCGCCGACATGGCAAGCCAGTGGCCCAAATTGGGCCGGCCGTTGCCGAGCGGAAGAAGGCGCGGCTGGGAGGCATGAAGGACCGCATCCGCCTGCTGCCAGGCTGGGATGCGCCGGTCGATCCCGACCGCTTCCTGGGCGGGGATTTGTGAGCGGTTACCTGCTCGACACCAATGCCGCGCTGATTGCCCTGGCGAATCCCAGCCGTCTTGCCCCGGCGGCGCGCCGGGCCATCCTGGCGGGGCCAAACGTTCTCAGCGTCGTTTCCTATTGGGAAGTCGTGCTGAAGAGCATGAAGGGCAATCTGGACGTTGGCGATCCGCAAAGCTGGTGGCGGGATGCGCTGGACCAGCTGGCTGCATCGCCGCTGGCGCTGCGCGCGGAACACGTGGCCGGGGTGTGCGAGCTGCCGCCCATTCATCGCGATCCGTTCGACCGTGTGCTGATCGCACAGGCGATCTCAGAGGGCCTTCGGCTGGTGAGCCTGGATGAAGCAATCCATCGCTATGCCTCGGCAGGTCTGCGCGCCGTCCCGGTAAAATGAAGAAGTGACGGAACGAACGAATACCAGGGAAGCCCGGGTGGCGGGTGAGGGGAAGGCGCGGCCGCGCGTGGGTTTTGTCTCGCTGGGATGCCCCAAGAATCTGGTGGACAGCGAAGTGATGATGGGGCTGCTGGATCGCGCTGGGGCGGAGATGACGCCGCACGCCGAGACGGCGGAGATTCTGGTGGTGAACACCTGCTCCTTTATCGACAAGGCGAAGCAGGAGAGCGTGGACGCGATCCTGGAAATGGCGCGACTCAAGACGGCCGGCAACGCGAAGAAGCTGATCGTGGCCGGGTGCCTGGTGGAGCGGTATCGCGACGAGATCCGGAAGAACATTCCTGAGGTCGACGCGGTGGTCGGAACCGGCGAACTGGAGACGATTCTGGCCGCGGCGGGGCTGCGGCCAAGCGCGCCGGCGGCGGATGCGTCGCCGTTCACGATTTTGTCCGGGGCGGCGGCAGAGGTGCGGCCGGGAAGCGAAGCGCTGGCCGGAACTCACAACCATGTGCCGGAAATGGGCAGCTCCCGAGCCGAGGGCGACCGCCGGGAGAAGCAAGGGCGGTTCTCGCGGGCCGAGTGGGATGGCGCGGCGGCGGCGCTGCCGCAGTATCTCTACGACCACACCACGCCGCGGCTGCGGACAACGAAGTCGTCGTCGGCATACATCAAGATCGCCGAAGGCTGCGATCATCCGTGCAGCTTTTGCGTCATTCCGAACCTGCGCGGGAAGTTCCGGTCGCGGCGATTCGAGTCGGTGGTGGCCGAAGCGGAGGCGCTGGTGGCCGAGGGCGTGCGCGAGATCACGCTGATCGGCCAGGACACGACCTGCTACGGCGAAGATCTCGGCCTGAAGGATGGTCTGGCGGCGCTGCTGGACCGGCTGGCGCGGATCGAAGGGCTGGTGTGGCTGCGCTTTCTGTATGCGTATCCCAACCGCATTACCGGGGCGCTGCTGGAGACGATGGCGCGCCACGAAAACATCTGCAAATATCTCGACGTGCCACTGCAGCACGCCGCAGCGCCGGTGCTGAAGGCGATGAAGCGCGGCGGCAACGCGGAGATTTTTCTGAAGATGATCGAAAAGGTGCGCGCGGCGGTGCCGGGGATTGCGTTGCGGACCTCGTTCATCGTGGGCTTTCCGGGCGAGACGGACGCGGATTTCGAGGCGCTGTGCGATTTTGTCGCGGAGGCGCGGTTCGACTGGCTGGGGGTCTTCGCGTATTCGGATGAAGAGGGCTCAAAGGCGTTCGCGCTCGAGAGGAAGGTGCCGAAGCGGGTGATCGAGCAGCGGCGGCGTGCGCTGATGAAGCTGCAACAGGGACTGAGCCGGCAGGCGAAGCGCCAGCTGGTGGGGCGCGAGATCGAAGTGCTGGTGGAGGGCGAGTCGGAAGAGACGCCGCTCCTGTGGGAGGGACGCACGCAGCACCATGCTCCGGAGATCGACGGGACGGTGTATCTGAATGATTTTGGTCCGTTCGAGGATCTGACGCCGGGCAAATTCTACCGGTGCGCAGTGAGCGAGGCGCACGATTATGACGTGGTGGCGCGCGTAGTGGGCGAATCGGCGCTGGAGCCGGAGGTCGAACTGACGGGAGCGGCGCGGTGAGCAAAAAGCAGAAAATCCTGCGCTGCCCGACCTGCCGGACTGTGGTGACGGCGAAGGGAGAGAATTTTCCCTTCTGCAGCGACCGCTGCCGCGCGATCGATCTGGGCAAGTGGGCGAGCGGGGCGTACAAAATTTCATCGCCGATTGTCGATCCGGAAGTTCTGGAGGGGTTGGCGGAAAACGTGAAACGGCACGGGAACGATGAGTCATAGTGCGGCGATGAAGGAAGACTCAGCCCGCAGCGCCTCCGGAGACGGGCCGCCGAAGACGATCTGGGCGTGGGCGGTGGGAACGTTTTTCGGCGCGGGGCTGATCCGGCCTGGGCCGGGAACGTGGGGATCGTTGGCGGCGGCGGCTATTTGGTATTTCGGGCTGCGCGGGGCGCATCTTACCGGCTGGGCGGCCGTCGGCGCGACGCTGGCCGGGGCGCTGGCGGTCACGCTGATCGGGATTCCGGCAGCCACGCGGGTGGAGCGGGAAAGCGGCCGCGAGGATCCGGGATTTGTGGTGATTGACGAAGTAGCCGGGCAGTGGCTGGCCCTGGCGGCGGCTCCGCTGGACCTGCGGCACGGGATTGCGGCTTTCGTTCTGTTCCGCGTTTTCGATATTGTGAAGCCGTGGCCGGCGCGGCAGCTGGAACAATTGCCGGGAGGAGCAGGGATTGTGCTCGACGACCTGGCCGCGGGCGCGTACGCGCTGGGCGTGATGCTGGTGGTGAGGCATTGGGGGTGAAGGAGCGGCTAGCGGAAAACCGGTTAGCGGAACAGCGGTTAGCGACGAGACGGTTAGCGGAAGAGCGGTTGGTGAAACGCAGGTGGTGGGCAGCGGAGCGGTTGATCCATGGTGAGAATCCTTAAATCCGAACCGAGCACGGCGCCCAGGATTGACGCGATCAATCCGGATGCGGCGCTGCCGGGCGGCGACGTGGAGATTCGCGGCTCGAACCTTGGAGGCGTGCCTGCGGCGAAGGGCG
>DATJQW010000072.1:0-5534 GCA_035505395.1 Acidobacteriaceae bacterium | reverse complement strand
GTCGACCCGCCCCCAATCCCCCTAAAGAGCCATAGCCGAAGCCAATCCATATTGCCTTATAATCAGTGCGCTGTCCTGGCTCACCCGGAGATCCCTCCCAATGAATCAAGCCCCTCTCGGAAAGCTCCTTCGCATCGACCTGCGCTCGGTCTGGAAGAGCGACGCCTTCGACTTTGCCCCCTGGGTTGCGGAAAACATCGGCCTCATTGGAGAATCCCTCGGCCTCGACCTCGAAGTTGTCGGTCACCGCCCCGGCCTTGGAGAGAGCTCCGTCGATGTCCTGGCGCACGACCGCGCCCGCAATCGCCGCGTGCTCATCGAGAGCCGCCTTGAGGAGACCGATCACGCCCATCTCGGACAGCTCATTACCCACGCCGCCAGCCTCCAGGCCGGCGTTGTCGTCTGGGTCTCGCGCGAGCTGCGCGACGAGCACCGCCAGGCCATTGCCTGGCTCAACCGCGGCGACAGCGGGTCCACCGAGTACTTCGGCATCGTCGTCGAGCTTCTCCAGATCGACAACTCCCGCCCCGCTCCCAACCTTCGCGTGGTCGCCACGCCCACACGCTGGACCCGCGGCGTGCGGCCCATCGCCGCCGAGGCTGTAACCGTTTCCGTTGCAGCGCCCGTTCAACCCGCGCATGAAGCTGCGCCCGCCCATACCGTGCGCGAAACTGCTCCTGCCCAGCCTGCGCACGAAACTGCGGCCGCGCACCCCGCGCACGAAGCGGCGCCTGCCCAACCCGCGCACGAAGCTGCCGCTCCCGCTCCGGTTCCTGCCGCGGCCGCTGCGGCGCCGGCTCAGCCTGCTCCTGCCGCAGCTGCAGCAGACCCCGCCGCCCCGGCCTCAGCACCGGCCGAGGAGGCCAATTCCAGGCACACCCTTTATCTCCGCTTCTTCCAGCGGCTCCTTGAGGACCTCCACGAAGTCCCTGGCTTTGCCTCCACGCGCCGCGCGGGGCCGCAGAGCTGGTATTCCTTCAACGCCGAGACCCGCGGCTTCCAGTACGTCGCCAGCTTCGATCAGTGCGACCGCATTTGGACGGAGCTGTACATCGATCTCGGCGAGCGCGCCCAGAACGTCGCCGCTTTTGAAGCTCTCCGCGCCGAGAAGCATGCCCTCGAGCAGGCCTTCGGCGAAGCCCTCGACTGGGATTACGGCCAGGGCCGCCGCGCCTGCCGCATCGCCGCCTCCCGGCAGGGCAAAATTGAAGACTCCGCCGCCTCTCTGGACGAGTACCGCTGCTGGGCTGTCGACCGTCTGCTTCGCTTCCACGGCGCATTCGGTTCGCATCTGCCCGCGGCTGTCGCCCAGGCGGAAGAAGCTGTTGCTGAACCGCCGCATAAGAGCCCGGGCCGCATCAGCATCGAGATGCTGCTGCCCAAGTCCTTCACCGGAACCGGCAACGCATAATCCAGCCCGACAGGAACGATCTGCCGCGGTTCCGCGGGAATTCGCCGCAGCGGCAATCTACACCTGCGGAAGCACGAACGCGTCCAACTCCAGGAATTGCTGCAGCACTTCGTCATCTGTATTCTTCATCTGCTCCACGGTGCCGAAGAACTCCGCGCGGCCCTGATGCAGAAAAAGCACCCGATCGGCCAGCCGTTCGGCAAAGCGCATATCGTGCGTCACCACAATGCTGGTCAGCCTGAGCTGGTTCTGCAGCTTCTGGATGAGGCTGCCGAGCAGGTTCGCGATCAGCGGGTCGACCATGGTCGTCGGTTCGTCGTAGAGGATGGCCTGCGGCTCGGCAGCCAGAGCGCGGGCGATGGCGACTGAGCGCTTCATCCCGGTGGAGAGGTCGGATGGCAGCAGGTCAACCATTTCGGCAACCCCCACCATCTCCAGCAGCCCGCGCACAATCTGAGCGATCTGATCGTCGGCCAGCCCCCGCCCCTCGCGCAGCGGGAAGGCCACGTTCTCGCCCACCGTCAGCGAATCGAACAGCGCGCCGTTCTGGAAGACCATGGTGACCTTGCGGCGCACCGCCTGCATCTGCTGCTCGTTGTAGAGCGTGATGTCTTCGCCGGCGACCAGGATGCGCCCGGAATCCGGTTTGAGGAAACCCATGATGTGCTGCAGCGAGACCGACTTGCCCACTCCCGATCGGCCCAGAATGCAGAGAATCTCGCCCGGCTTCACATCGAAGGTGATGTCGCGCAGCACATGCTGGTCGCCGAACGACTTGGAGACGTTCTCGAAGGCGATGTACGGCTGGACCGGCGCCGCGCCGTTGGAGGGCGGGCTGATCTCGATAGGAATGTCCGGAGGGCTCACCACGTCTGATTCGATGACCTCGGCTGGCTTTCAGCTCACCTTCAGCTTATTGGATCACGCCGGATTGCTCCAGGGTGCTTCTTGAGATGCGCTCTCACCGCTTCCACATCGGCCGGAGCGTTCACGTTCAGGAACCAGTCGCACACGGGCGGTTCCTCGGGCCACGTGCCCGGCAACAGCGCCGCTTCGACCTCTTCCACGGCAAACAGGTCCACCCCTTCACCGAGCGATGCCGCTGCTTCGCGCACCGCGGTGATGGTCTTCAGATGCCCGGCAGCCATTGCAGCGCGCAACCCAGGCAACAGCCGGCGGCTGTAGATCGCGGAGAGCGGCTGCTCGCGTCCGCCGGCGGCGGGGATGGTGGCCACCGCGCCGCTGGCCGTGGCGCGCTCCATCAGCCAGCGCAGAAAATCCACCGCAATCAGCGGCGCATCCACGGGCAGGAACAGATTCAGCTCCGAATCGCTCTCTGCCAGCGCCGATTCGATGCCGCCCAGCGGCCCGCTGTCAGGGAAATGATCGGCAAGCACTTCGGCGTAGCGGGCCAGATCGGGACGCGAGCCGCAGATGCGCGGCGAAAGGCCGAGCGCCCGCAAACGCCCCACGGCAAGCTCGATCAGCGGACGCCCATCCAGCTCCACGAGCGCCTTGTCGCGGCCCATCCGCGTGCTTCGGCCGCCGGCCAGCACGAAGGCCTGCACGGCGCTACTTCCCCGCCAGCTGCGCCTGGATCATCTCCACCACTACTGCCGGATTCTCCACTTCCACGATCAGCTCGTTGTAGCGCTCGTCGTGCAGGTCGATCACGATGGTGTTGTCCGGATGGTGCACGTCCCAGAAAACCCGCTGGCCGTGCTGGTAGAAGGTGCCGGCGGTGATCACGCCCGGGATGAATGTTCCCGGCAGGCGCACGCCATGCCACCAGCCCCGCGCGACCTCAGGATCGGCGCGCGCACCCGCAATATGCTCCAGCGGAATCTCCAGCGTGCTCCTCAGCGCCCACAACTGGTCCGCGCCCCGCACGTGGAGCACCAGCTTGCCTTCCGACACCTGCACATCGACCATAAGGGCCCCCGCTCATCGCGCCCCATTGCGAGGCGGATGCGGCTTCAGGTTACACGAAACGGCCACTCGCGCCGCACCCGCGCACGCGCAAAATACAGCGCGCTGCCCACCGCGGCGACCACCCCAGCCAGCAGGCACTCCCGCCGCGCCTCAGGCCGCGACACCAGGATGAACAAAAATCCCGCCAGCGCCAGCACTGGCGGCAGCGGATAGAGCCACATGCGGAAGGGACGCGGCATCTCCGGCCCCCGCACGCGCAGCACCATCGCGCCCACCTGCTGCAGCAGATACTGGAGCGTAATCCGAATCACCACCAGCGCCGCGATCACCTGCGCCAGCCGAAAAAAGCAGAAGACCATGGCCACCGCGCCCATCGCGACCAGCGCGACATCGGGAAAATGCCGCTTCGGATGCAGGTGCGCGAAGACGCGAAAGAAATTACCGTCGAGCGCGGCGGCGTAGGGCACGCGCGAGTAGCCCATCAGCAGCGCAAACACCGAGGAGAACGCCGTCCACATGATCAGGCACGCGATGGCGACGCCCGCACCCGGCCCCAGCGTCTCCCGAACCATATCGGCCACCGCGGTTGAGCCCATGGCGCGCGCCGGAATCACTCCCAGCACCGCGACGTTCATCGCGATGTAGAGCGTGGCCACAGCCACGATCGAGAGCAATACCGCGCGCGGGATGGTCCTGCCGGGATCGCGCACTTCCCCGCCAATGAAGCAGACGTTGTAGTAGCCCCAGGTGTCGTAGGTGGCGATCAGCGTCGCGGATCCCAGGCCCGCGAAGAACCCGGGCGTGAAGCTGAGCGCGTGCGGCGGCATTTGTAACAGCGCCGGGTGTAAATGGGTGAACCCCGCAAACAGGATCATGGCCATCGCCGCCATCACTCCCGCCCAAAGCACCCACGCCATGCGCAGGATCGCCCGCATATCCTGGTAGAGCATGGCGACGATCAGCACGCACGCGCCGGCGGCCAGCAGGCTGGTGCGATGCGGCCCGGCCGGCCACGCCGCGAAGAGCGGCAGACGCAGCCCGGGAACGAGCACCGACGCGAACTCCGCAAACCCGATGCAGCCCGAAGCCATGGAGAGCGGCGCGCTGAAGCAGAGCTGAAAGACATAGAGAAAGGAAATCCAGCGGCCGGCGCCGCTGCGCCCGTAGATCTCGCGCAGGAAGGCGTACGACCCTCCCGCTTCAGGCATCGCCGCGCCCAGCTCCGCCCACACCAGGCCGTCGCAGCAGGCGATCAGGGCGCCGGCGATCCAGCCCAGCAGCGCCTGCGAGCCGCCCATCGCCGCCACAATCAGCGGCAGCGTGATGAACGGGCCCACCCCGATCATGTACATCATGTTCAGCGAGACGGCGCTGGCCAGGCCCACGCGGCGCTCCAGATGCGGCGTTGCCGCCTGCGAGTCCGGCGCTGCGCTCGCAATTTTCCCGTCGGCCATTCCAGTCTTTGTATCAGATCGCGTCACGATACACTGGCATTTCACCGATGCGTCCCTCTTCCCTGCTTTCACCTCGCGGAATTCGCCAGATCGCCGCCGCCACGCTCAGCGGCCTGTTTGCTTTCTCTGCTTCAGCGCAGGTTGTGCCCTGGCGCACCACCATTGCCGCGTCGCCCGACGCGCAGACACTGCCCCAGGATCGCGGCGCCGACGGCCTCGCGCAGACGCTGCGCAAGCTCGATACCTGGGCCAGCCTGTTGTTCATCGTCGCTCATCCCGATGACGAGGACGGTGGCATGCTCGCCTTCGAATCGCGCGGTGTCGGCGCGCGTACTGCCATCCTGACCCTGACCCGCGGCGAGGGCGGACAGAATGCCATGTCGGACGAGACCTACGATGCCCTGGGTCTGATCCGCACCAACGAACTGCTGCTCGCGGATCAGTATTCGGGCTCGGAACAGTTCTTCTCGACTGTCATCGATTACGGCTTCTCGAAGACCATCGAAGAGGCACATCAGCAGTGGGGCCGCGAGCGCGTTCTGTGCGACGTCGTCCGCATCGTGCGCGAGTACCGCCCGCTGGTGACCGCCTCCACCTTTACCGGCAACATCACCGACGGCCACGGTCACCACCAGGTCTCAGGCGAAATGAACCAGGAGGCTTTCACGGCCGCCGGCGATCCGAACGTCTGTCCCGATCAGATTGCCGCCGGCCTGCGCCCGTGGTCACCGCTGAAG
>DATJQW010000071.1:0-13703 GCA_035505395.1 Acidobacteriaceae bacterium | reverse complement strand
TCGATTTCATATTCGAGCGCCGCGCGGATGAAGCGGAAGCTGTTGACGTTTTTTACCTCGGCTTTGGTACCAAACTTCTCCGCACCACGCAGCCGCACGCTCACGTTGGCGTCGCAGCGCAGCGAACCTTCTTCCATGTTGCAGTCGCTCACGCCGGTGTAGAGCATGATCTCCTTGAGCCGGGTGAGGTAGTCGAAGGCTTCGTCGGGGGTGCGCATATCCGGCTCGCTCACGATCTCGACCAGCGGCGTGCCGCAACGGTTCAGGTCCACATAGGTGCGCGACGCGGAGTCGGCGAAGCCCTCATGCATGCTCTTGCCGGCGTCCTCTTCCATGTGCAGGCGGGTGATGCCGATACGCTTCAGGCCCTCGGGCGTGGGCACTTCGATCGAGCCGTGCTCGGCCAGGGGAAGGTCGTACTGCGAGATCTGGTACCCCTTGGGGAGATCGGGGTAGAAATAGTTTTTGCGGGCGAAAATCGAGCGCTCGCGGACCTGGCAACTCAGCGCCAGCGAGGCCAGGACAGCGAATTCGACGGCGCGCTTGTTGAGGACCGGCAGGGCGCCGGGCAATCCCAGGCAGACCGGGCAGACATTGGTGTTGGGCGGAGCGCCAAAGCGGTTGGCGCAGCCGCAAAAGGCCTTGGTCTCTGTGAGGAGCTGGACGTGGACCTCGAGACCGATGACGGGTTCGTACTTCGCGCGCACTTCCGGCGAGATGGTCACAGCGGTAGCCATGCAGACTTCAGTTTAGCAAGCAGGGCGGCCGGGGCTTGCCGGACCGGGCGCCGGTTTTCGGCTGCATTTTACCGACATAGGAGACGCATTCCCGACCTACAATGTCGGGATGGCGAACGATCGCCCTTTTGCGCACGTCGATCCGGAGTTGCTGCCCGTGCTCGAAGAGCTGAAACGGCGGGAGCCTGTCTTTCACACCGCGGAATTTGGGACCACCGTGGATGACTTCGAGCGGTCTGTCGCGCCGGAGTACTGGGAGGTCGGCGCCACCGGGCGGCGCTATAGCCGCGAATTCATCCTGGGAACCTTCAGAGCATTTCCGCCGGTAGCGGGAGCGGATGAGTGGGAATGCGACGATTTCGGACTGCAGCAACTGGGACAGAACACCTACCTGCTCACGTACACGCTGAAGCAGTGGGGGCGGCTGACGCGGAGGGCGACCATCTGGCAGAGAGTCGGCAATCACTGGAGGATTCTCTACCATCAGGGCACAGCGGTCACGCACAACGAGGACGACATGGTGCCCGTGGAGGAAAAGGACGCTACGCAGGCGCCCAATGAGGCGGGGGAGCCGAAGCCGGCTGAGAGCGCAGAATGATCTGCCCCTCGCGAGGGCGGCACCATCCTACAATGGCGGCATGGCAGGCGATTCGGTTTTCACACAGGTGCCGGCCGATCTCGCGCCGGTGCTGGAAGAGCTGAAGCAACGCGAGCCGATCTTTCACACGGCGGCCTTCGGGCAGACGCGCGCGGAGCTCGGGCGCGCCATGGTGTCCGATTACTGGGAGGTGGGCGCATCCGGGCGGCGCTACAGCCGCGATTTCATCCTGCGGACGCTCGAGGAGGCTCCGCCAGAAGACGCCGTGGAGGCGGGCTGGACCTGCTCCGATTTTGGAATTCGCGCGCTCGGAGCGGAGGTGTTCCTGCTGACGTATACGCTGCGGCAGTGGGAGCGGGTAACGCGGCGGACGACCATCTGGCAGCGAACGAGTGACGGCTGGCGGATCCTGTTTCACCAGGGAACCATCGCCGCGCATGTGGAGGACGACGTAAACCCGCCGGCGGAGGAGATGCCTCATCCGCCGGCAGAGTGGACGCGCGCGCGGGTCAGACCAGCTCACGCACGCGTTCGTGCATGGTCGTGAGAACGATCTTCGAACGGTTCGGCTCGCCGCGCACAAGCGCTTCGGCGAGCTTGGCGGCCTGCCCGGGCTTGACCTTCGCCGGCATGGGCGGTGTAAACGGATCGACGACCGCTTCGATGAGCATGGGGCCTTGGGTGCTGACGGCATTTTTGATCTGTTCGCCGCACTCGGCCGGTTCCGTAATCTGCATGCCGGTGATGCCGCAGCCGCGGGCGATAGCGACGAAATCGGCCGGGTAGAGGTCGCAGGCGAACTCGGGATTGCCGAGAAAGACCATCTGCTCCCATTTGATCTGGCCGAGGGTGTTGTTCTTGATCACGACAATCTTGATGTTGAGGTTGTAGGCGGCGACGGTGATGAGCTCGCCCATGAGCATGCTGAGGCCGCCGTCGCCGATGATGCAGTAGACGGGTCGGTCGGGATAGGCAACCGCAGCGCCGATGGCATAGGGCAGGCCGCAGGCCATGGTGGCGAGGTTGCCGGAGCAGCTGTGCATCTGCCCGCGGCGCGCCGGCACGTAGCGCGCCCACCACGTGGTGATGGTTCCGGAGTCGGAAGTAACGATGGCGTTGGCGGGGATGCACTTGCCCAGTTCCCACCCCACCACCTGCGGCTTGAGCGGCTTTTCGGGGTTGGTACCGCGCTCTTCCATCAGCCCTTCCCAATCCTTCTTGCGGCGCTGCATCTTCTTCAGGAAGCCGTGATCGTGTTTCTTGAGCAAAGGCATTAACGCGCGCAGGCACGCGCAGGAGCTGCCGATAAGGCCGACGTCGGCCGGATAGCGCAGGCTGATGCGCTGCGGATCGATGTCGATCTGGACGCACTTGACGGAGCCGGGCTCGGGCAGAAATTCGATGTAGGGGAACGACGAGCCGACGATAAGCAGCGTGTCGCAGTCTTCGAGGGCGTCCTGGGAGGGCTCGGTGCCGAGCAGGCCGATGCCCCCGGTGGTGTAGGGACTGTCATCGGGAACCGCGGCTTTGCCGAGGAGCGCTTTGACGACGGGCGCACCGAGAACCTCGGCGGCCCGCTCCAGTTCATCGGTGGCGTGCAGCGCACCCTGGCCGGCGAGGATAACGATTTTCTTTCCGCGATTCAGGATGTCGGCCGCGTGCTCCAGATCCACCTGGGACGGCAGGTGATCGGAATACGCCGGGGTTGCCGACGTGTGGTGCGGCGGATTGCGCGAGGACCGGCCTTTTTTCTGCTCCTGCACCTGGACGTCGACCGGGATGGTGATGTGGGCGACGCCGCGCTGTTCGAGCGCGGTGCGAATGGCAAGGTCGGCAACGCTTTCCATGTGCGCACCGCTCATAACGCGCTCGTTGTAGACGGCGACGTCCTGATAGAGCTTGTCGAGCGCAACGTCCTGCTGGGTGAAGGTGCCGATGAGGTCGGAATGTTGCAGGCCGGTGATGGCGAGCACGGGATGACGGTCCATTTTCGCGTCGTAGAGCCCATTCAACAGATGGATACCGCCGGGGCCGGAGGTGGCGATGCAGACGCCCAGCCGGCCGGTAAATTTGGCGTAAGCGCAGGCGGCAAAGGCCGCGGATTCTTCGTGGCGCACGTGGATGAAGCGGATGCGGTCCTTGTTCTTGCGCAGCGCTTCGAAGACGCCGTTGATGCCGTCACCCGGCAGGCCGAAGACGGTATCCACTCCCCAGGCGATGAGGCGTTCCACCAACACATCGGATGCATTCATGTCGCAAATCCCTCGCTGAGTTGGAAGCCATGCGAGAGCGGGCGGTTGTCGGCAGGGATGCAGGCCGGTTTAGCGAGGACCAGGAAACATGCGGGGCCTGGGCTCAGATGCCGGCGTACCAGGCGTAGCCGCCTTCCGGATCGATGGAACCGAGACCTTTGCCGAACTTCTTGATGTCGTCCGTAGCGGTGAAGCGGATGACGTATTTCACGCTCTTGTAGCCAAGCTGCCGCGGAACGCGCAGGCGCAGTGGTCCACCGAATCCCACCGGCAGATCGCCGTCGTTCATACCCCAGGTGAGAAGGGTCTGGGGATGCAGGGCATCGGCCATGTCGATGCTTTCCCAGATGACGTGATCCATGGAGTAGTAAACGATGTAACGCACCTGCGGCTCGAGGCCGGCAGCGGTGAGGACTTCATGCAGCGGCGTGCCGATCCACTCGGCAATATAGGACCAGCCTTCCTCGCAGGCGACTTCGGTGATCTGGCTGTGGACAGGAAAGCTGCTTTTGATGTCCGCAAGAGACAGCGACAACGGGCGCGACACCATGCCGTCCACGACCAGGCGCCAGTCCAGAAAGCGATTGGACTGGGAGCGTTCGAAATCCTTGCCGCGAGGGACGACCTCGTTGGCAAAAGGCGTCTTCGAGATCATGCTCCGCGGGAAGGTACGGGCCATCGAGTGCCGAGTGAGCAGGCGCTGCGCGGCATAGGTGAGCGTCTCGCCGGGACCGTAAATGCCGCCGTGATCGGGAGGGATGAGCCCGTAGCGCTGGGCCAGACGTGCGGCTTCGGCGAGACCGGACACACCGGCGGCAGCAGCAACGCCTGTGGTGATGAGCTTGCGGCGTGAAATTGGGCTCATGGGCGCTCCCTGGGAGCGGCTGCGCGTCCGGCGATCATGGCCCGCATGCGGCTCCTGAAGCCGGACATTGCAATCATGGTGACGTGAACCACGAGAAAAAGCACGAGTAGTCCGGTGAGAAAAAAATGAAGCGTGCGCGCCGACTGCCGGCCGCCGAGCAGACTAGCCGTAGCGGGGAAGGCGGAAGTAAAGGACGGCGACATGGCGAGGCCGGTCCAGATGATCATCGGGAAGAGGATGAAAATTACGACGACGTACGCGGTCCGCTGAAGGACGTTGTAGGAGCGAGCCTCGGCATCGTCGGGCGGCGCGCGGCGAAGGTATTTCGCCAGGCGCTCCCAGTGGGCGCGCAACGACCGGTTGCCGCGTTCGGGAAACAGGTCGCGACGGAAGTGTCCGCTGAAGAGGCCGGCGAGTCCGTAGACGAATGCGGTGAGCACCAACACCCAGGCGGCCTCAAAGTGGAGGTACCGGCTCCAGCCGTTCTCATCCGGCAGGACGACGTGGTAGCCGGTGGGAACCATATCCCGGGACGCAGGGATAGGGATGATGAAGAGCGGACGGGTAAGGTCGTTGCCGACCTCGCCCCAGTAAAAGCGTGGATGCGAGACCAGGATTTCACAGCCGGTGACGAGCAGCGCGAGGAACGAGATGACCGTGAGCCAGTGCGTCACGCGCACCAGCGCCGTGTGGCGCGGGGCTTTCGTTTCAAGACGCGGCGCAACGGTCGCCATGCGGGGGAGGATAGCACGAAAGGCAGGGATCAGGGCTGAGCGGGCAGGGATTAGCGTTGAGGATCTGGCGTTTGGGACCGGAGCGGCGAGGTGCGCGCGATGGTTTGCGCGCATCGGGATCGGCTGCGGAGACTACGGCTGAAGCGGTTCCCCGGCAATGACGCCAGTGAGCTTCTGATTGGCCATCTTGTGGTTGAAAGCTGCCACATCGGCCGAGAAGAAGTCGTCGAATTTGTGGATCGCCGATTCGTACTCCGGCTCCAGCAGCTTCTTCTGGTTGAGCATGGCCGGGCTGGGAGCGTCGTCTTCGCCTTCGAGCTCGAACATCATCCCGAAAATCTTCTCGTGGATCTGATCGGGAACTCGGAGGGTGGATTCTGCGGCGCCTGGGTTGCTGGTAATGACGGCCTCGACGGCCTTGCTTTGCTTCTCCAGTGCATCGATGGCGTCGCCGGCGGATTTCTCCTGAGGGGTGCCTTTGACCGCGGCGCGCAGGGCCTCGAGCTGGGCGTGCATGGCGTCGAGGCGATTGAGCGCGGTATCGAGCTGCGAGAGCTCGTGCATGACCTCCTTGATGGTGTCGTAGCGCGCCTGCATGCCCTGCTGCGTTCCGTGCGACGCCGCGTCGTTGACGACGTCGATCTTCTGCGTCATTTTCTGGCCCCCGATGCTGAGCGTGGCCGTGTACTCGCCGGGAGGCACCATTGGACCGAATTCAGGACCCTTGAGGAACGACTTGCCGCTATTCCAGCGAACCGGCCCATCGGCACGCAGGTTCCAGGCAATGCGCTGCAGGCCTGGCTCGGTGGGAATCCAGGGTTGCTCCTTCGGCTTCTCCTCCTCTTCGGCGGTCTTCTCCGGCGGAGGCTGCTGCTGGGTCTGCGAGGAAACGGCAGGTTGCGCCGGTTTGGCCTCCTGCTGCTCCGCCTTCGTCGCCTGGTTCTCAGACGCTATCCCTGTTGCCGATGGCGGCAGGTCTTCGTCCTGCGGAGCAGCGCTGCCGGGACGATTGCCTTTCATGGTGCGGATGACGCGGCCCTGCGCATCGGTGATCACCAGTTCGCCCGGGCCTTTCACTCCGCTGCCGACGAAGTAGCTGAGGTCAGAGCCGTAGGGGGGATTCGTGCCGGTAAAGGCGGAGTCGCCGAGGTCCTCGACAGGCGAGAACGGCCAGAAGCGCAGCGCCGGCTCCGGGGGGAAGAAGTACGCGGAATCCTGACCGATCTGCGAAGTGAACTGCTGGAAGGGCGTCAGATCGTCGAGAATCCAGATGGATCGGCCGTGCGTGGCGACGATCAGATCGTTGTGTTTGGCATTCAGGTCGATGTCGTAGACAGCGGCGTTGGGCAGGCCCAGGCCGAAGAGATACCAGTGTGCGCCCTCGTCCCACGAGACGTAGAGGCCGTTTTCGAGGCCCGCGTAGAGGAGCTGCGGGTTGTGCAGATCCTGGCGGACAACGTGGGCGTAGACGTCTTCGGGGAGATTGCCGCTGATGGATTGCCAGCTCGCGCCATAATCGGTCGTGCGGAACAGATAGGGCTTGAAGTCGCCGCTGAAATGGCGGTCGATTGCGATGAGCGCCTCGCCGGGATCCTTCGCGGAGAGATCGATGGATTCGACGCGGCACCACTCGGGCAGGTCGGGGATATTCGCGGTGAGGTTCTTCCAGGTAGATCCGCCGTCGCGGGTCAGCTGCACCTGACCGTCGTCGGTGCCCACCCAGATGGTTTTCGCGTCGGCCGGTGAAGGCGCGACGGTGAGGATGGTGTCGTACACTTCGGCGCCGGAGTTGTCTTTGATGACGGGGCCGCCGGAGGATTGCTGCTTCGATTTGTCGTTGCGGGTGAGGTCGGGACTGATGGGCTTCCAGGTGTGGCCGTGGTCGTCGCTCTCAAAAACGACGTTGCCGCCGACGTAGAGGACGGCAGGATTCTGCGGGCTGATGGCGAAAGCCGCATTCCAGTTGAAGCGGTAGCGGAGGCCCGCCACGCCGCCGCCGCCAAAGTCCACAGGGTACGGCTCCATGTCGCGGGACTGGCCGGAAACGCGATTGAAGGCCGCCAGTACGCTGTTCTGCGTGCTGTTATAGATGATGTCGGGATCGTCCGGAGCGGGGACTGCAAACATGCCGTCGCCGCCGTTCACGGCGAACCACTCGCGGTTGAGGATGCCGGAGGGATTCTTGTCGCTGCCGGGGCCGCACCAGGCGCTGTTGTCCTGCAGACCGCCGCAGACCAGGTACTGCATCGCGTCGTTGGTGGCCACGTGGTAGAACTGGCCGATGGCCAGGTCGTCGATGAAGGCCCAGTGCCGGCCGTTGTCGGTGGAGATGGTGATTCCGCCGTCATTGCCTTCGATGATGCGCCCGCTGCCGGCCGGATCGATCCAGATCGTGTGGTTGTCGACGTGAATCTGGTGGGCGATGGCGTGGAAGGTGTGCCCGCCATCCATGGACTCCTCAAAATCATTGGAGAGCGCAAAGACGTGGTCCGGGTTCCTGGGGTCGACGGCGAGGTGAGAGAAGTAAAACGGCCGCGAGTCGACTTCCTGATCTTTGCTGACCATGGTCCAGTGGTCGCCGTTGTCGTCGGAGCGCCAGAGAACGCCTTCGTTGGAGCCGATGACCGCATAGATGCGGCTGGGCATGCTGGGCGCGATGGCGAGGCCGATGCGGGTGACGGGCTGCGTGGGTAATCCGTGGACGCTGAGGCGCTGCCAGGTTGTGCCGCCGTCGACAGACCGGTAGATGGCGTCTTTAGGGCCGCCGCCGGAGTAACTCCACGGAGTGCGGCGATATTTGTAGGTTCCGGCAAAGAGGATCTGGGGGTTCTGCGGATTCAGGGCGAGGTCGGAGATGCCGATGTCCGGCCCGAGATAAAGAACCTTTTGCCAGATCTTGCCGCCGTCGGTGGTGCGAAAAACACCGCGCTCGGGGTTATCGGCCCAGGGGCTCCCCATCGCGGCGACAAGGACGGTGTCGGGGTCGTGCGGATCGATGGCGATGGCAGAAATCTGGTAGGTGTGGTCCAAACCGAGATGCTGCCAGTGCGCGCCGCCGTCGGTGGTTTTGTAGACGCCGTCGCCATAGGAAACGTCGTTGCGGACGTTGGCTTCGCCGGTGCCGACCCAGACGACCGAGGGGTTCTCGGGATCGACGGCCATCGCGCCGATGGAGGCAACATGCTGGTGCTGGAAGTACGCCTTCCAGGTGGTGCCTCCGTCGTCGGTGCGGAAAACGCCGCCGTCGGCTGAGCCGACGTAATAGACCTCGGGATTTCCGGCGACGCCGGCCACCGCGGTGACGCGCCCGCCGGAGATGGCGGGACCGATCTCGCGAAAGCTAACGCTCTTGCGCACCACCATGGGCAATTCGGTGCGGCCCTCGCTGTTGGCAAGTTGCGGGCCGGCCGGGCCGGCAAACGGCTCATTCGACGGCGCGCCCTGCTGGGCGAGTGCTGCGGCAGCGAAGACAGAGGCGAACAGGCAGACGAACGCCCCGAAGAGCACACGACGGCAGAAATTCATAGAGTTTTCCTGGGGTTTTGCAGCAAAGCCGGAGTGTAACACCGCGGATGCTGCGCAGGGCACTCGCCCCAGGATCAGCCAAGATTGTTTCTAGAGCCTGTTATTAACTTGGTGGGAAGTTCAACAAAATCAGCAAGTTGCAGCGATTCCACCGCATCCGCGTTTGGCTTGCAAGTGCCCTGAAATCAGCTGCTTGCAGAAAAGTTAATAACAGGCTCTAGATCTCCAGAATGACCGGCATGATGAGCGGACGGCGGCTGGTGTTCTTCTGGATATACCGCTTGAGGTCGATGCGGATTTTCTCCTTGATGACACCGTAGTCGGCCTTCTCTTCGGCGCTGGAGTTCTCGAGGGTCTGCGTGACCACCTGGCGCGCGCCCTCCATCAGATCCGGTTCGCCACCCACAAAGCCGCGGCTGACCAGCTCCGGCTGGCGTTCCACCTTGCCGCTGAGCTTGTTGATGGTGAGGATGGGCAGCACGATGCCGTCCTCGGAGAGATGGCGGCGGTCGCGGATGACAAGGTCTTCGACGACGTCGGCGGTCGAGCCGGAATCGATGCAGACGCGGCCGGCGGTGACTTTGCCGTTCTTGCGCGCGTTGTCGCGGTCGAGCTCGAGGACCTCGCCGTTCTCGATGACCAGAGCGAGATCGACGACGCCGAGGCGTTGCGCCACCTCCGCGTGCTTCTTCAGGTGACGATAATCGCCGTGGATGGGAATGAAGAACTTCGGCCGCAGCAAATTGATCATCAGCCGCTGCTCTTCCTGGCTGGCGTGTCCGCTTACGTGGATGAGCCCGGCGGAGCCGTCGTCGTAGATGACATGAGCATCGCGGCGGCAGAGGTGATCGATGACGCGGAAGATGCTCTTCTCGTTGCCGGGGATAACGCGAGAACTGAGGATGACGGTGTCGCCGGCGGCGATGCGCGCGTGTTTGTGGTTGTCCACCGCGGCGCGGCTGAGCGCGCTCATGGGTTCGCCCTGGGTGCCGCTGATGAGGATCATGATCTCCTCGGGCGGGTGGTCGCCGATCTGTCCAGGATGGATAAGCACACCGGGAGCGAGCTCGAGATAGCCGAGGTCCTGGGCGATTTCCGACGACTCGATCATGGAGCGGCCCACGATGGCGACCTTGCGGCCGTGGTGGCGGGCCAGCTCGATGGCGATGCGGATGCGGTAGATCGACGACGAGAAGCAGCTGAAGAAGAGCTTCTTGCGGGTTCGCGAAAAAATCTCGTCGAGTCGCGGTTTCACGGCCCACTCGCTGGGCGTATAACCGGGGCGATCGACGTTGGTGGAATCCTGCAGCAGGGCCAGCACGCCGCGCTGGCCGTATTCGGCGAAACGATGCAGGTCGAAAGCTTTGCCGTCTGGCGGCGAGAGGTCGATTTTGAAATCGCCGGTGTGGATGACGATGCCGACCGGGGTTTCGATGGCCAGGGCGACGCAGTCCACGAGGGAGTGGGTGACGCGGATGGGCTCGATGGTAAAGGCGCCGAGGGTGAAGCGGGCGCCGGGCGTGATCTCGATCAGCTCGGTATCGTCGAGCAGGGCATGCTCCTCGAGCTTGCCTTCGACGTAGGCCAGCGTGAACTCGGTGCCGTAGACGGGGACGTTCAGCTCGGAGAGGATCCAGGGCAGGCCGCCGATGTGGTCTTCGTGGCCGTGGGTGAGGACGATGGCGCGGACATGCTGCTTGTTCTCGACAAGATAGGAGATGTCGGGGACCACGATGTCGACGCCGAGCAGTTCCGACTCGGGAAACATGAGTCCGGCGTCGATGACGACGATGTCGTCTTTATAGCGGAGGGCAAGGCAGTTCATGCCGAACTCGCCAAGTCCGCCCAGAGGAATGATTTGAAGTTTTGCGTCAGCCATGAAAGGAGTTGCGCCTGCGGCGCGGTCAGTTGGTTGGATCAGAGTGTGCGGGCGATGCCTGCCAGACAGAATATCAGCGAACGGCGAGAGCAGAGGCCTGCGCGGCGAGCCTCGTCCAATTCGGTGAGGCTCGTTGGGTCGAAACTAATACTGCATGTCGTTAGCGGACGGGTAATAGCCGTCCTTGGCGTTCACGGTCAGCCCGGGCAGACCCTCGACGCGGACTTCGATGTGGTGATACTTACCGCTGATGGTCGGCTGATGGCTGATGTAGTCGATGGTGTAAGCGGTGCGGACCGAGTTGGCGATGTTGACGAATGCGTTCTGAATGCCGTTCTCGCTGATCTCATTGAGCACCTCGCCGCCGGTGGCTGCAGCGTAGCGGGGCAGGACGTCTTCCGGCGACATAAGCGGGAGCTTGGTGCGGTCGAGATAGCCGATGCCCCACAGGGAGGCATCGCCGACGCCGGCGCCGTAGACCGAGATGTTGTTGGTCAGCAGGTACTGGGCAACTTCCTTGAAGCTCGCCTTGCTGCGGACATTCTTGCCGTCGCTGACGACGTAGATGATGCGGCGGCGGCCGCGCGGCTGGCCGGCCAGTTGCTCGGCGGCGTAGAGAATGGCGTCATTCAGCGGATGCGCCTCGCGCGGCAGAACAAGGAAGCCGCTGGCGTTGCCGGGCTGGGGCTCCAGAGTCGGGTCGGCGGGCTGGCCGTTGACCGTGGGGCCGGCCGCAAAGGGACCATCGACAAGCGGAACGCCCATGCGCTCGCCCGGTTTCTCGGCCATGGCCAGAGCCCGGGGAAGGCGGGCGCCTGAGGCTCCGGTGAAATCCGTCACCAGCTCGGGCGCGGTTCCGGCGTAAGTGATCACGGCCACGGTGTCGCTCGACGTCAGCGCGTTGGGAATCACGGAAAGGCTCTGATTCACCTTGTCCATCACGTCAGAGGGAAGGGTGCCGTCGATGACCAGGGCGATAGAGAGCGGATAGGCATCGGTTGTAAAGAACCAGATGCGCTGGCGCACGCCGTCTTCATAGACGTAGAAGCGCCACCACGGAAGGCCGGCCACCAGCTGATTGTGCTTGTTCATCACCGTCACCGGAACATCGACGACGGTCTCGTTCACGTGGAAGGTGGTTACCGGCGGAGCCGAAGATTCGCCCGGCTTCGGCATGATGGGCGCGGTCCTCTGTACGTTGTCGATCGGCGGAGCGGTTTCCTGGGGCGCCTGAACGACTCCGGATTCCTGGTGCGGCGCAGCTTGGCCGGCGGCAGCGATCCCCGCAGCCTGATCGTCGGGGATGCCGGTGCCTCTGCCGGGTGTGACCTCATCCTTCAGGTCAGGCAGGGGGCTGGTGGATGGCTGGGGCGTGGGCGCATTCGGGGCGGCCTGCTGGGGCTGCGGCGCGGGGACCGGCGCATTGGGAACAGTTTGCTGCTGGCCAAAGGCAATCCCGAGAAAAAGCAGCGAAAACGCGCCGAACCCTACCCCCCGCATGCAGTTAAGACCCCCAGTTCGTACCCGATTCCGCAAAATGCACCTTTCCAGTCGCCTCGCCCGCCGGAGCGGCCGCAGGTGGTATCCATCGTCTTGAGATGCGTCACCGAGCCGGTGGAGGACTCGGGCGTATGCTCAAGATTACCAGAGCTTCGAGATGGCTGAATTCGTATAACCCATCGACGAGCCGTTCCGTCTAAGAGGGCATGGTTGTGCGCTGTCTGCGCGTTTTGGTCATTCCGGTACTGCTGGCGGGTTTCGCTGTTCCTATGACGCGGGGACAGGACGCTCCGTCACCCGACGCCCCCCCTGTGAGCACCGTTCCTCCGTCAGATAACTCGGCCCCGGGACCCGCGACCGAGACGCTGCACGTGACCTCGAATCTGGTGAGCGAGTACTTCACGGTCCGCGACAAACACAACGCGCTGATCCCTTACCTGACGAAAGACGACTGTTCGGTGTTCGAGGATAAGCAGCCGCAGAAGCTCACCAGCTTTGTGGCGGAGGCGAACCAGCCCCTGACCCTGGGCATCCTGATCGACACCAGCGGCAGCCAGCAATACGTCCTGCCCCTGGAACAGCAGTCGGCGGACGCCTTTCTGAGCCGGATCCTGCGGCCGAAGGACCAGGCCTTTGTGGTGAGCTTCGACATTGGCGTGCATCTGGAGCAGGACTTTACGAACAACACACGCGAGCTCGATCGGGCCATTAACAACGTTGAAATTAATACCGGGGCAGGTAGTGGGCAGGTGGGCGTGCCGGGCATCGGCGAAGGGCCCGTGCCGACGCAGGGCGCGCCGAAAGGGACGCTGTTGTACGACGCGGTCGACCAGGTGTCGAACGGCAAGATGCGCGGGCAGACCGGGCGCAAAGCGCTGATTCTGTTGACGGATGGCGAGGACGAGGGCAGCGAGACCAAGCCGAAGGAGGCCATCGCAGCCGCGGAGAACGCCAATGCCATCATCTACGTAATTCTGATTGCCGATCGCGGGTTCTACTTCAGCAATGGCTATCCGCTGGGCGGATACACCGGCGATATGCAGATGCGCGCACTAACCGAAGCCACCGGCGGGCGCGTGATCAACGTGGGCAACAACGGCAAGAAGCTCGAAGATGCTTTCGATCAGATTGAAGAGGAACTGCGCACGCAGTACGTCGCGCAGTACATCCCGACCAACAAAACCATGAACGGGATGTTCCGGAGGGTCGATGTCTTCTGCGGCGATAAACAGGACGGCCAGCTGAAGGTGCAGGCGCGCAAGGGCTACTTCGCGGTGCCGGATACGTCGGAGGACGACCAGTAATCCTCATTTGATCCCCGGGCAGCGCCAGGCCGCGAGTCGCGACCGGGCCGTAATCCACTCTGGAGCCGTAATTTCCCAGATTTCGGTGGGGAGCCGACCGGAAACGTAGTGTTTCTCGGTGGCGCCGACGAGCCTCATGCCGGTTCTCTCGGAGATGCGGCGGGAGGCGACGTTGGCCGCCGCCTTCGCGACGCGCAGGACCGGAAAACCGAGAACTTCGAACCAAAAATCGGCGGTGGCGACGGCAGCTTCGGTCATCAGGCCCTGTCCGTGCCAGGGAAGGCCGAGCCAGAAGCCGCGGTTGTCCGC
>DATJQW010000070.1:0-19778 GCA_035505395.1 Acidobacteriaceae bacterium | reverse complement strand
CAGCTCGTTTTGCCTGGCCAACGGTTTTCCGGTGCCCGAAAGCGCGCAGATCGGCACCTACGCCGTGGACAAGAATTACCGGCTGCCCTGGGTGCAGGTGTGGAACCTGAACCTGCAGCGGACGATTCCGTGGAACATCGTTATCAACGCGGGCTACAACGGGCAAAAGGGAAACCGGCTGGACCTGGTGGATGCGCCGGGGCGGTATCCAACGACGGTGGACGGAGCGCCGACCACAACGCAGCCGGTAGCGTACAACAATCCGGCGCAGACGGTGGCCTATGACTACGAACAGGCGCTGGCGTTTTCGAGCTACAACGCCGGCACGCTGAGCGTGCGCAAGCGGCTCAGCGGGGGCATCTCGCTGCAGGCGACCTACACCTACTCGCACGCCATCGACGATGCGAGCACGATCGGCGGCAACGGCGGCACCACTTGCGGCGGCAACTGCCTCGCGCAGAACTGGCAGAATCTGCGCGCGGAGGAATCGAACTCGAGCTTCGACGTGCGGCACAACGTCAGGGGAAGCTTTCTCTACGAGCTGCCCTTCGGACCGAACACCCACCTGATGACGGCGGACTGGTTCGGCCACGTTCTGGCGAACACGAACTTCTCCGGCAGTTATGAGTTCGCGTCGGGCAATCCGCTGACGCCGCACTACGAGGTGACGGCGCAGGAAGTGGCAACCGGAACGACGAACACGCTGCGGCCGGACCGCGTGCCGGGCGTTTCGCTGACGGCGGGCGGCGGCAGCCTTGAGAACTGGTTCAACAAAGCGGCCTTTGCGCCGCCGTCGGGGCTGTACGGCACCGCATCGCGTCTGAGCATTCCAGGACCCGGGACGGTTTCCGTGGATATGTCGATCTCGAAGAGCGTCCGGTTTGGCGACTTCAAGACCCTGGAAGTGCGCGCGACGGCAGACAACGTCTTTAACACCGTGCAGTATTCGGGAGTGGACTCGACCCTCGGCGATGCCAGCTACGGCCAGGTCACCTCGGCGGCGCAGATGCGCCAGTTCTCGTTTCTGGGGCGGTACCGGTTTTGAGGAGGCATGGTATGAGAACCCGCGTCTCCGGCTTGGCGCTTGCGGCCCTGCTGCTGGCTGGCGGAGCAGCAGCGCAGGAACAGAATCAGCAGCAGGCCAGCAACACGACCGTCACCTTTCGTGTGAACGCCGACCTGGTGCTCACCAACGTGGTGGTACGCGACAAGAAAACCGGCCAGCTGGTTCGCGGGCTGACGCAGAAGGATTTCAGCATCAGCGAAGACGGCAAGCCGCAGCGGATTATCAGCTTCGACTTTGAGAATGTGGACGAAGCCGCGCCGCTGAACGAGGCGACCATCGACGCCAGCGCGCCCAACGGAGTTTTTGGCGCGAAGACGGGCGTGGCGACCCAGGCGGAGCTGCGCAATCACCGGCTGATCGTGATCTTTTTCGATCTGACTTCGATGCAGCCGGAAGACGTGGAGCGCGCGCAGGAAGCGGCGCGGGATTACATCGACAAACAGATGCATCCGGCAGACCTGGTGGCGGTAGTTTCGCTGGACGAGACCCTGTCGCTCGACCAGGATTTCACGGCCAACAAGCAATTGCTGCTGCGCGCGGTCAACAGCTACTCGGGAACTCAGGGGCAGGGCTTTGGCGCCGGCGCCACCAGCACAACCAATCAGGTGGAGGATGCGACCTCCTTCACGGCCGACGAGGAAGAGTACAACGACATCAATACCGACCGCGAGCTGTTCGCCATCGAGGACATCGCGAAGTCGCTGCGCTATCTCGACGAGAAGAAGTCGCTGCTCTATTTTTCGGGAGGCATCCAGCGCGATGGCATCGAGAACCAGGCGTCGCTGGACGCGGCCATCAACGCCGCGGTGCGCTCCAACCTGGCCGTTTACAGCGTGGACGCGCGCGGCCTGCAGGCGATTTCGCCGCTGGGCGACGCCACCACCGGAAGCCTGAGGGGAGCCAGCGCCTACAACGGCGCGGCGCTGCAGAACAATCTGGACTCCAATTTCAACACCCAGGAAGTGATGGCGACGCTCTCCTCGGACACCGGCGGCAAGGCGTTCTTCGACTCCAACGACTTCTCTCCGGCCTTCACCCAGATCCAGAATGACACCTCGGCGTATTACGTCCTCGGGTATCACTCGACCAACCTGAAGCGCGACGGAGGCTACCGCCGGCTGACCGTCAAGGTGGATCGCCCGGATGTGAAGGTCGAATACCGGCGCGGCTACTATGCGCCCGCGGACTTCAAACACGCGAACCGAGACGAGCGCGAGCAGCAGCTGGAAGACGAATTAGCCAGCGGACTACCGGATACGGACCTGCCGGTCTACCTGCAGGCGATGTATTTCCGGTTGTCCCCGGAGCGCTTCTTCGTGCCCATTTCCCTGGTGGTTCCCGGCTCGGCGATTCCGTTTGTGAAGGGCGGCGACCGCGACAAAGCGACGCTGGACATCATCGGCCAGGTGCGCGATGCCGCCGGGCACGACATCGGCGATATTCGCGACACCGTGAAGCTGGCTGTCAACGAGTCGGAACAGGTGCGGCAGAAGAACGTGCAGTACACCACCGGATTCAACCTGCCCACGGGCAAATATCACGTGAAGTTTGTGGTGCGTGAGAACGAGACGGGGCGCATGGGCTCGTTCGAGACGGATTTGTTTGTGCCCGACCTGCGCAAGATGCCGCTGAAGATGAGCTCGGTGGTGCTGGCCAGCCAGCGCGTGCCCGCGGGGAAGAAGCAGGACAATCTGCTCGTCCGCGACGGCGAGGAGCTGGTGCCGAACCTGCCGCACGTCTTCCGGCAGAACCAGCATCTTTACCTGCTGTATGAGGTCTACGATCCGGCGCACGCCACGCTGGAAAAAACGGCGGAGACAAAACCGGAGAAGAGCGCGAAGCCGGAAGGCGAGCCGGTGCGGGTGATGACCAGCATCGAGTTTCTGAGCGGGTCGGCAAAGGTGTTTGAGACGCCGGTGATTCAGGCAACGCGCATCAATGAGCCGGAGCGCGATGCGATCGCCTTCCAGTTCGATTTGCCGCTCGACAGTCTGAAGCCGGGAACGTATATCTGCCAGATCAACGTCATCGACGACGCCGGCGGAACCTTCACGTTTCCGCGTACGGCGGTGCTGATCCGGCCGGCGACGGCCCCATCTCCCGCTGCTGCAGGTTCGGCGAGCAGCGGCGGCCAGTAAGCAGGCCGCGCGTGCGATCGAGCTGCGGGTAAGTGTTGCGACACTGTGAATGCACGGCCCGGCAGCGGATCGGGCACAGAGGACGTACCTGTTTCGTACCTGCTTATCCACGGAAATTTTTCGCTGCGAGCTTGCTCTTGTCCTGCGCGCCCCGGATAATCGGGGCAACATAACAGGAGCTATGCTCCGCCGAGTGAACCGATACAGCCGCCAGGATGTTCTTCGCATACTGCGCATCTCTTCCCGGCAACTGAGCGCGTGGGAGAGATCGGGACTCGTCGCCGCCGCCGTCGACTACGGCTTTGAAGACCTCGTCCAGCTGAGAAAACTTCGCGACCTGCGCGCCGAGCGCATTTCCGCGTCCAGCATTCGCGCCAGCGTGAGCGCCATGAAAGCCGTATCGGGCATGGCCAATCCGCTGCTGGAAGCAGGCGTAACGAGGCGCGGGCCGCGGGTGGTATTCCGGCATTCGGGCGCGGCTATGGATCCCGTGGCCCTGCAGTTCGAGTTCGACTTCGAGGCGGGCGGACCGCGGCTGGCGGCCGTGAACGAGGGCGCGGTTCCGCAGGCGCGGCGGCAGAGCGAAATCGGAGCGCTGTTCCTGGAGGCGGTGCGCTGCGAGGAACTGGGGAAGACCGAAGAGGCGATCGCGCTCTACGAGCAGACGCTGGCGATCGAGGAACACGCGCCGGCGGCGATCAATCTGGGAACGATTCTCTACAACCAGCGCCATTTCCACCGCGCTGAGCAGCTTTACCGGCGCGCCACCGTTGCCTGCCCGGACTACGCGCTGGCCTATTTCGACCTGGGGAACGCCCTGGACGAACTGCAGCGCCTGCCGGAGGCGATCGACGCCTATTGCGCGGCGATTCGGCTGGCGCCCGGCTATGCCGATGCGCACTACAATCTCGCCCTGGCCTGCGAGCGCTCGAACGAGCGGCGGCGCGCCCTGCGCCACTGGCAGGCCTACGCACGGCTCGATCCCGTCGGTCCGTGGGCGAATCACGCGCGATTGCAGGCGCGCAAGATCCTGGACCGCGAAGAAATCACCATCGCTTGGCGAAACCCGAAACCCGGCTTCTCCCGCAGCCGAAGGTAGAGCTTCCTCAGCGCAAGCGAAATCCTTTAATCGCGATGGCATTCGGTTGTTTTCCGGCAGCCAGCACGGTGAAGAGCGAACCCGTGACCGGCTGGCCTTTCGGCGTATAGCTGAGGGTGCGCAGCACCGAAACATCGCCGGAAAGCGTATCGACGGCGAGCAGCAGGAATCCGTCGCTGGAGAGCGCCAGCGGTCCGGGACCACTGCCAACTTGCACCGTGTTCACTCGCTGGCCGTCGTCGATGGAGTACGCGGCGACGGTGTCGTCGCTGAAATTGCTCACCCACAGCGTGGAGTTGTCGGAGCTGACCACGCCGCCCCACGGATGCAGGCCCATCACATAGGCGCCGCCGACTTCGTCGTTGTTGGTGGCGATCTCAGAGACGGAATCGCTCCCGAAATTCGAAACGAATATCTCGCCCCCGTCGGGCTTCAGCGCCAGGTGGATAGGCTGCGAAGCCACGTCCAGAAAATCGAGCAGATGATCGGCGCGTTCGACCGGCAACTCGCTCTTGGGACGGGCCAGGCCGATGACCATCACCTGATGGCCGCCGGAGCAGGCCACGAAAGCTTTCGAGGAGTCGGGCAAAATAACTGCATCGGAAGCGCCGGGGCAACCGCTGAAGACTGCGCGGACCGCAAGGCTGCGCGCGTCCAGCACGGTGACGCTGCCGCTGCGGCGGTTGGTGACCACCAGAGAATCGCCGTCGGGCGAGATGCGCGCTTCCGCGGGCGATTCGCCCACGCCGGCTACGCCGATCTGGCGGCGCGTCTTGAGGTCGAGGACAGAGACGTTGTTCGAGCCGGCATTCGCCACGTAGGCGCGCTGCCCGGCGGCATCCACGTCGATGGAAACGGGCTGGCGGCGCACGCCGATGGTCGCGGTAACACGGTTGGAGACGGCATCGACGACGCTGACCGTGCCGCTGCCGGAGTTGACCACATAAACTTCATCGCGCGTGGGGCTGGCCGCGACGGCAACGGGATCAGCGCCGACAGGGATGGTGGTCGCCGTGGTCATATCCACGAGATTCAGGACGGTGACGGAATTGCCTCCGCCATTCGTGATCCACGCATATTCGCGAAAATCGGCGGGGTAATGGGGGAATCCCTTGTGCCGGCAGCCGGCGAGAAGCAGTGGCAGCGCCGCCATCAGGGCAGCGCAGCGCTTCCCTGCCCGCCTGTAGTACGGAGAGCCGTGGACCATCCGCACCAGAATACGCGGGGCGCGCCGCCCGGCAAACCGCGAACGGCGCAGCGAGATGAAAAGAGGCGGCGGCAAACCGGCGCTATCGCGCGGCAGCGGCCACGCCCGCGGCCTGTTCAACGCGAATGCCCCGAGGCAGGTCGCGGTGCAGCACCGCGGCGATCTGCGAGCACTCGTCCATGAGCTGAGCAAACTGGTCGGGCAGGATCGACTGCGGCCCGTCGGAAAGAGCCTTGTCGGGCTGGTGGTGCACTTCCACGATGAGCCCGTCGGCGCCCACCGCGATGGCTGCGCGGCCCAGCGGCAGAACCTTGTTGCGCTTGCCGGTGCCGTGGCTCGGGTCGACCAGAATGGGCAGGTGGCTGAGGCGCTGCACGGCCGGGACGATGGAGAGATCGAGCGTGTTGCGGGTGTGATCGGCGAAGGTACGCACGCCGCGTTCGCACAGGATCACCTGATAATTGCCCTCGCTCATGATGTATTCGGCAGCCATCAGGAACTCATCGAGGGTGGCAGCGAGGCCGCGCTTCAGCAGCACCGGCTTGCGCTTGCGGCCGGCGGCCTTCAGCAGCGAATAATTCTGCATGTTGCGCGCGCCGATCTGAATCACGTCGGCATATTCGCTCACCAGCTCCAGCGCTTCATGGTCGATGGCTTCGGTCACGATGCGCAGACCGAAGCGGTCGCGGATCTCGGCCATGATCTTCAGAGCTTCTTCGCCGAGACCCTGAAAGGTGTACGGCGAGGTGCGGGGCTTCCAGGCACCGCCGCGGAAAAACTGTGCCCCGGCCAGCGCCACCTGTTCGGCAATGGCGAAGGCCTGCTCGCGCGATTCGATCGAGCAGGGGCCGGCAATCATGGCGATGCTCGTGCCGCCGATGGTGGCATTCGTTCCCGGAAAACGGATGACTGTATCGTCTTCCTTCACATCGCGGCTCACCAGTTTGTAGGGCTTGGAGACGCGGATCACTTCCGCGACGCCGGACATCTCCTCGAGATTGCCGCGGTCGACCTCTCCCTGGTTTCCGGTAATGCCGATGGCGGTGCGCTGGGCGCCGGGGAGCGGGTGGGCGCGGAATCCCATCGCTTCGATCTGCTCGCAGACCGCCTGAATCTCTTCCCGGGTGGCCTGCGCCTTCATCACGACGAGCATGGTGGAGTCCTCAACTGGTTTCAGTGTATTGCATGGTGCGCGGGGGCGAAGCGGGTCCCGAAGCCGGGGGAACGCGAAAATCGGAGCCTGTTAACCTTCCCGCCGCAACTTTGTCCGGGGGACCGGGTCCACGAAACTGTGGGAAGTCCCGGCGGGCTTCCTGCAATCAGCAACCCTCCTCGGACAACGAGGCCGCCACTGATGGCTAAGCGGCGACGGCCTCGTTGCCTTTTTTCATGCCGCACGCTTCCCGCGCAACAAGGTGAGCCCTTCGGCGCGAATCCAGCGGCGCGTCCTGACGAAGACATCGATGTAGGCGAGCAGCGCGATCGCACCCCCGAGCAGCGTGTAGGCGGCGCGGCGATGAACGACGGCCGACGGGGGTAATCCGGAAAGCGAGAGCAGGAAGACGATATACGCGGTCAGATTGAGCGTGTAGAGGGCGTAGTTGACGTTGAGCACCGAGTAAGACCACCACGCAAAGAAGAGCACGAATACCGCAAGGATCGCCGGCGAGGGATGCAGATGCGCGGCGATGAGCCCCGCGACGCCTGCGCCGATGAGTGTCCCGGCCACACGCATCGTGCCGCGGGTCAGGGTCTGGAAGAAGTCGGGCCGCACCACCAGCAGCGTGGTCATTGGAATCCAGTAGCCGCTGAGAAAGTTGAGATGGCGAAAAACCTCGGTGGAGACCATCACCACCACCGCCATGCGGAGGCTGTAGAGGCAAACCGGGGTACGCAGCGTGGCGCATTGGCGCAGGCTGCCGAACGAGGCCGGCGGTCCCGTTTCAGACTCCGGCGGCTCATCGCAGCCCAGGCCCCACGGTCCGTGTACGATTGCCGCGATGATCAGCGCCTGGAAGAGTCCGCCGGCAAGGACCAGCGAGCAACGCACCAGCGCGCCGCGCGGCGTGGTGTGAAAGGCGCTGGCCACCAGCAGAAACACCGTCCACTGCAGGCCCACCCAGCTTGTGCCGCCTCGCAACACGGTCAGCAGCGCATAAGCCGCCGCCCAGACTCCCGCGATGAGGACGAAAAAGAAGCTCTCGTGCCCGACGGTCATTCCCACGAAGGTGGAGACCGCCATGCCCACAGCTGCCAGAAGCATGGGGAGCACGCAGGAGCCGCGGATCCGGTGCAGCGAGCCCAGCCCGGTGGTAAAAGCGCCGGCTGCGGCGACCAATCCGGCGGCGGGATGCCCAAAGGCGATGCCCGCAGCCAGCGAGATGGCGAGGGCAGGCAGGCCGCGCCAGGCGATGCCCGGGTTCCATTTGGGCCAGTCGAAGATCAGCGTTTCCCGCAGCAGATTTCGAGGGTCGGGCGTTGTGCTCATCGCTGCAGGAGATGATACGGGAGCATTTGCGGGAGACGGTATTCGATCGTCCCGCTGAGCTCCCGCCGGGGTGGATTGGCGAAGACCACCGGGTTCTGGCTATCCTGTTCAGTCTTTGCGGAGGGTGCGATTTGAATAAGGTCTTTGCCAGCGCCGAAGCGGCCGTGGCCGATATCCCATCGGGCGCAACGATAATGTTGGGCGGCTTCGGGCTGTGCGGCATCCCGGAGAATCTGATTGCGGCACTGGTCGCCGAGCACGCGCGGCGCGGCCTGGGCAGCCTGCATACCGTCAGCAACAACATGGGCGTGGACGGCTTCGGCATGGGGCTGATGCTCGAAGCGGGGATGATCGCCTCGCACACCGGCAGCTACGTCGGCGAGAACAAACTCCTCGAAGAAAAAGTGCTCAAGGGCGAACTGGATCTCCGGCTGACCCCGCAGGGAACCCTGGCGGAGCGAATTCGCGCCGGAGGCGCGGGCATACCCGCCTTCTACACGCCGGCCGGCGTCGGCACGATCGTCGCCGAGGGCAAGGAGACGCGCGAATTCGAGGGCAAGGCGTATCTGCTCGAACGCTGGCTGCGCGCCGATTACGCGCTGATCAAAGCCTGGAAGGGCGACCGCACCGGGAACCTGATCTACCGCAGGACCGCACGGAATTTCAATCCGATGATGGCGGCGGCGGCGCGCATCACCGTTGCCGAAGTGGAAGAGCTGGTCGAACCGGGCGAGATCGACCCCGATCGCATTGTCACGCCCGGGGTTTATGTGCAGCGCATCGTGCTCGGCGAGAAACACCAGAAGCGCATCGAACGGAGAACGGTACGGAAGAGCGCCTGACTCACGCCTCTTATCCGCGCCGCACCAGCAGATCCGCAGCGACAAAGGCGAAGAAGATCACCGAGATGACGCCGTTCATGGTGAAGAAAGCGGCGTTCAGGCGGCTCAGATCGCGCGGCGACACCAGCAGGTGCTCCCACAGCAGCAGCGCGGCCACAGCCACGATGCCGGCGATCGCGAAACCGCCGAGGTGAAAGAGCGCGATCAGCCAGACCAGCAGTCCGAGCATGGTCAGGTGCATGGAGCGGGCGACCAGAAATGCGGCCTCGGTGCCGACCGTCGCCGGAATGCTGAAGAGCCCGCTGGAGCGGTCGTGCGCCTCATCCTGGCAGGCGTACAGCACGTCAAATCCCGCCACCCAGAACAGCACCGCCACCGTTAGCACCAGGATGCGCGGATCGAGCGAGCCCCGCACCGCAATCCAGGCGCCGGCGGGCGCCAGACCGAGGGCCAGCCCGAGGAAGAGGTGCGACCAGCGCGTGAAGCGCTTCGTCCAGGAATAAAAAAACAGCACCGCCAGCACCAGGGGCGCCAGCAGCAGCGTCAGCCAGTTCAGCTTCGCCGCGCCGAGCAGGAAAACCGCGGACATGACCACCGTAAATCCAGCGGCGAAACGGCGAGTGAGCATTCCCGCCGGGATGGCCCGCATCCGCGTGCGCGGATTATGCGCATCCAGCTCCGCGTCGGCCCAGCGGTTCAAGGCCATCGCAGCGGAGCGCGCCGCGATCATGCAGACGACAATCCAGAGCAGCTTCGAGGCGGAAGGCCAGCCGTGCGCGGCCAGCATCGCTCCCGTCAGCGCGAAGGGCAGCGCAAAAACCGAGTGCTCCCACTTGATCATTTCCAGCGTGACACCCACGCTGCGCAAAAAGGGCATGCATTCAGGGTACAGGGTGCGGCGTGCAGCGACGGAACAGCCGCCGGCAGCGAGCCGCAGACCACCGAAAACGAAGGGGCCTGTTTTAACGGCAGGCCCCATGCGCGCGCCAGCGAGGCCGCCTACTTCTGCGGCTTCTCCGCCGGTGCGCCTGCGACCACGATATTGTTGGTCACGCTGAAAACGTTGGGAACGGTATTGGCCTTGATGCCCGCCGCGTTCTTTTGCGCCTCAGTGTCGACCACGCCGTACAGGGTCACGTGCCCGTTCGCCACCTGGATGCGAATCGGCTTCTCCGGATCGATCGTGTACTGGCTCAGGAACGGAGAGCTGTAGACGGCGCGAAACTCGGCGATTCGAATCTGGTTGTCCATTGGAGACAGAGGATCGACCTGGATGTTGTCGACCAGATCCTTCACGCCCTTCACGTTTTCAGCAATGGCCACGGCATCGGAGGCGGCAATGGGGCCCGCGGCATGCCCGCCCAGAATGACCGTCCCGTTCTGGACCTGGACGGTGATGGCCTGAAAAGCCACGGGTACATAGCCGAGCAGCCCGTAATTGACGGCCTTGATGACCTTCGCCTGAAGCTGCTGATCGGGCACCGTGGGTCCGGCGACCTGAATCTCATTGCGAACGGCGTCGTCGTGGGCGGCGTGGTGGGCTTTCTGGTCAGCGGTGACTTTGGCCTGGTAGTCCTCTACTGTGCCGGTCAGCGTGACAACATTGTTGTTATCTACCGCGACCTGCACGTTTTTGAACTGAGGCCCATGGAGGGCCTTCTCGACCTTCTGCTGAAGCCCGTTATTTTGAGAGAACGCCGCAGGAACGGCGAGGGCTGAGGCAACTGCAAGAATTGCAAAGGCTTTCATGTGATCATCTCCCGGCTGCCCTGTGGGGATTTGGATTTACAGGTCACGACCCACCGCTGCTGAGGCGGTGAATTCTCTGACTGCAAGGGCAGCCATTCCATCTATTCAGACACTGCCAGGCGGCAATTGGATGCGCAAAAAATGCGCAAAATGCGAATGCGGAAAGCGATCTTTCTCAGTGGCGAAAGGGATGATTCTGCAACTTTTTCGCACTCGCGCCGTCGCAACCGCGGCGCCAGCCTCAATGGTAGCGGCGATGGAGGCGGAAGATGAGGCTGAAGACGCCGGATTCGTCGCGGACGGCAAGAATGGAAAAATCCTGCGTCAGCCGCCATTCGCCCTGGATGAGCTGCTCGGCGGTGGAGTTGACGTTGGTGGCGTAGGTGAGGGTCGCCTGCTTGGAAATTGGTTCGGTGACCGTGATGCGCGCGGTTGCGTTGCCCACGCCGCTGATGAAAGTCGGGTCGATGCGCACCGATCCGCCGCCGAAGAGCTTCTGGATGCGGCTGCTGATGGTGGCGTTGAGCGCGCCGCCCAGCAGCGCGTCCGCGGTGGAATTGACCCCGGCCTGGTTCTCCTCGTTTTCGTAAACCTGCTGTTCCTCCTGGGTCCGACCCATGGCCAGCAGGGAGAAGATGTCCTGCTCGGAGAGCGGCGGCTCGGAGCGAAAGGTGGGATTCAGGTTGGAGGTCGATCCCTGCAGGCCGATGGTGATGTTGTAATCCTCAACCCGCGTGGTCGCCGTGATGTCGACGACCGGCTGGATGCGAACGGGATTGCTGAAGTAGATTTCGCCGTGCTGCAGCTCGAATTTGTCGCCGTTGAAACTGGCGGCGCCCTCGGTGATGGTGACCCGGCCCAGCACCGTCGGCTGGGCGAGCGTTCCGCGGATGGAGAGATCGACGTTCCCGGCGAGGCGAGCGAAGGAATTCTGGAAATTCAGGGAAGGAGCCGAACTGATGCGGACGTCGAGGCGCACCCGATTCGATGGCGATTCCGGATTCGGCGGCAGGGAGACACCGCTGGTGCTGGCGGCCAGCGCGGCCACGTCGAGATTGGGGCTGACCGAAAAGCCGGTCAGCAGCACACGCCCGCTCAGCACCATGCTGGCGCGGGTTCCCTGGAATCGCAGGCTGGCGTTCGCGGTGGAGGTGATCCCTTCCGGATACCGGATGCGCACCTGATTGGCAGTTGCGGTCAGGTCGGCGTAGAGGCCGTGATGGTAGGTGGCGAAGCCTCCCACTTTGATGAGGCCGCCGCCGGAGTACGCCGTGACGTCGCGGAAATCGAGCCGGTCCTGGTCGAAGACCAGGGTGCCGTTCATGCGGCTGAGGCCGTTGGTGTAATCCTCGAGAGCCAGGTTGACGTTGGTGAACTTCACCTGGCCGTTGAGATCCGGCGCCTGAGTGGTTCCCTGCGCGGTCACACTGAAGTCGACGTGGCCGGAAGAGATAATGTCCGTGTCGAGAGACTCGGCCAGCGACATGTTGATGGACCCGCTGGCGCTGGCGTGCAGCGGGCGGGGATTGGCAAAAACGCCGAGCGAGCCCTGCGCCTTCAAATCGGTATCGGTGCCGACGATGTGCACGGGATCGAGCCGCAGCGTTCCGTTGCTGAGCGTGCCATGCAGCGTGCCGTCCGAGTGGATGGGCACGTCTTCGAGCGTGATGGCCAGTTCGCTCGCCCTCGCGTCTCCGCTGAGCTGCTTCGGATGCCGCAGCGGTCCGGAGACCGTGATGGCGGCGTCGATGTCGGAACTGCCGCGAATGCCGGTGAGCGAGAAGGTGCGCAGCAGCGGATCGATGTTGAATTTTGCGACGTTCAGGCTGGCATGGGTGAGGTAATCGCCGCTGAGCTGGGTCTCGCTGCTCAGGTCGAGCGTGGACGCGTCGAGATGCGCGGTCAGATGGAGATCGAGCGCGCCGCCCTGGGTGTGAGCCGCAGCGTCCACAAAGCCGCTGAACTGATGCGCGAGGCTGAGATTGCGGACGTGGAAGCTGGCCTGCAGCGAGGGCGAGCGCAGCGGTCCGCTGCCATGCGCGCTGAAGACAACGAGGCCTGACACGGGATACTGCTCGTTCTGGATGCGGCGGATATGCGCGAGCTGAAAGCCGCTGCCCTGCAAGTCGAACTGCACCGTGCGATCGGCGAAGTTGTAGCCGCCGCTGCCGGTGACGCGGCCGCCGTCCAGTGTGAAGACCAGATGGCTCGCGGCGATGTCCTTGCCCTGGACTTCGAGATCGGCGGTCAGCGACCTGAACGGCTCGTCATCGATCGCGCCATGCGTCAGGCTCACCTGCCCGCTGCCGCGCAGGTCGCCGATCGTGCCTGCCGTCTCAGCATGGAGATTCAGGACGCCGGAAACCGGCGAGCTCTTGCCGGTGAGGGCGATCCATTGCGCGAGATCCGCGTTCTCCACCTCGACGCCGCCCCGGATGGTCGATGTGCCGGCGAAAAGTTCTTCGGGCTTCTCGGGGTCGCCGTGCACCTCGCCGTGGAACCGGATCGTCGTCTGGCCCTGGACCAGGGTCGCAGCGCTGACGGAGAGCGACCCGGAGGAATAATCGGCGTCCGCGGTGAGGCTGTCGAAATGCACGTTGCCGAGCGGCTGTTCCGCCGAAGGCGCGGAGGAGTTCGGGACGACGGTGAACTCAGTCGCTTCCAGATGGCCGCGGAAATCCGGCGAGTCCAGGCTGCCTGTCACCATGCCGTGAAATTGCGCCTGGCCGTTCAGTTGCGCGGGAATCGGGCTGGGCCGTCCCTCCGCGGATATGCCGAAGGTCGCCAGGATTGGATTGAATTCCGCCAGGTTGGTCGTGACCAGGCTGCCTGTGATCTCAGAGCGGCCCGTCAGCGGATAAACGCCCAGCGTTCCAGCCACGCGGATCTGCGAGGCGGGGGTGTGAACGTCAAGGTCTTCCACGCTGACCGTTCCGGTGCGATGAACGTACTTTGCGTCGACGACCCCGGTGACAGGCACTTCGCCCGGCGCCGGAGCGTGCGTCGGAGCCAACGCGACCTGAACGGTGCCCACCAGCGACGTTGCGCCGCCGGTCCAGTCCACGTTGGCAGTTCCCGAGGCGGCGGTGTCAAAGCCGAGGCGGCGGTAGTGACGCGGAGCGACCATGTCGAGGATGGAGTCGAGCGAGAATCCGGCGATGCGCGTGCGGATGGTTCCCTTTTCCGAAGCGGCGGTCGCGGCGCCGGAGACCGGCGTTTGCCAGTTGGCGATGGTGAGCGCGCCATTCAGGGATCCGCCCGTTGCTACGGTGGCGTGAACGCCGGTTACGGCGATCAGATCCTGGGTGATGTGGACGATGGAGTGGGCTGAAACCCCGGCGATGTTCACCGTGCCCTCGCGGAAGGCGCCGCCGGTGATGCCCGCCGATCCATCGATGGTGAATTGCTCGCGTGTGCCATGGCCGGCAGCGCTGAGCTGCGCCACACCCGCCTCGAGCCCGGGCACGCCGGTGAGAGCGCGCACCTCGCTCGTATCAATCGCGCCCTGCACCGCAAAGACCCAGCGCGGATCGGCGAAGTCGCTGAGGGTGCCGTTCAGCCGGATCACCGTTTTTTGCCGGCGGCTCGTCGGCCCGCTCTGCAGCGTAAGCGAAATCAGCTTCGCGGTATTGCGGCCGACATCGAGCGAGGCGTCGAGCTGCGAGTGAACCGGCGGATCGACTCCCCGCTGAGCGACAACGTCTTCGGCGTGCAGGTTCCCTACGTAATGGCCATCCGAAGGAACGTAGCTGACCTGCGCGCCCAGATTGCTGGCGGTCAGGCTGAAGGGGATCGATCGCTCGTTCACAATCGCCAGGCCGTTATCGACCACGGTGCGGCCGATGGCGAGGTCGAAGATCTCATTCGTCGTCGATTTGCTGCTGGGGTGCTTCGGCCGCGGCGCATTCGTCGAGCCGTCGGGATAGACAATCAGGTGCACAACCGGATGGTCCGCCTCGAGATAATTCAGGCTGATCTTCGGCCGGAAAAACGAAAGGATTTGCAGGCGCACGTACAACCGGTCGAAGTGAGCATAAGGGACCTCGCCGGGCGCTTCGAGGCCATGGATGGTGAGGTCGTCGGCTTCAAAGGCAAGGTGGGACAGCTGCCAGGAGAAGCGCTGCAGCGTTACGCGGCCGCCCGTGGTCTTTTCCAGCTCCGCAATGACAGCGTGGCGGACGCGATTCTCGAAGGACGGCGTAGTGGCGTACCACGCGAGTGCGCCGATAAAGGCAATCGCTGCGACCAGACCCCAGAAGACGACGATGAGCGCGACACGCCCGGCATGGCGCCGCGGCCGGCGTGGCGGCGCGGGGGGCTCGGGACGCGGCGTGATGCTCATTGCGCGCTCTCCTGCGACTGCGCATCGAGGTCGGCGCTGTAGGCCGGGTCGACGATGCGGACGTTCCCCTCGTCGCGCAGGCTCGAAAGCCAGTCCTGAAAGAGCCCGCTGACCTGCTGCTGCAACAGGATTTCCTGGATGCGCGAGGAAACCTCCGCGAGCGGCGGCGCCGGTTCGTGCTCTTTGGCGAGCGCCGGCAGCAGTGTCTTCCGGTAATACGCGGCAATCTGATCGGATGAGACGCGGATGCCCGCGCGGAAGCGGAGATCGATGAAGCGCAGGATGGCCATGCGCTGGCTCCAGCGCTGCCGCACTATCCCCGGCGTCAGGTTCTCCACATGGAGAAACTCTTCCCACCCCTGATCGGTCTCGCAATGGTATTTCCTGCAGGCGGGGATTTGGCGCCGCAACTCGTCAAGCGCCTTCGTGACCTGCTCCTCGGGGGTGGTCACCGCCAGCTGCTGCTGCTTCATCTGCTCCAGGATCAGCGTCCGGTCGATGAGCCGGCGCAGCGCGCGGTCGGGGGTGTTCTCTCCGGCAACCACCTGGAGCGGCTCGAGGGCGGCAAAGCGCATCTCTTCGAAAACGTCGCTCTGCAGAATGACATTCGTGCCGATGGCGGCGACCACGTGATCCAGCTGGACGGCGCCCGCCGGTGGCGCTGGAGCGGGACGGGGTTTGGGCTGCACATCGGTCTGCCCATACCCCGGCTCTGTCTCCTGCGCGTGCGCCGTCCCCGCAGCGATCAGCATCGCGCAAACAACCTGGATGAAAATTAGGCGCCTCATCAGAATGCCTGCCCAATGCTGAAGAAGAAATTGAAACGCCCGGCGCGGCCCACGCAGGGCGGCGTCAGAGCGGAGTTTTCGCAGGCGCTGGAGGTCGAAGTCGAGGTCGCCCCGTAGTTCACGATCACCGGATAGACCGGGGGATTCAGGTTATAGCTGGTGTCAAGGCGGATGGGCCCGATGGGGGTGTGGTAACGAAGTCCAATGCCCACCGCATGGGAAAAATCGTCGAAGTCGCAGGTGCCCGTCGGGTTGGTGCTCGAGGAGCGCGTGACCTTCTCCTGCTCCGCGGCCGTCAGGTACTGCGGAGCCGTGCACGTGTACGAGTGCGGCTGCTTGATCCGGATTGCGCTCGGCCAGATTTCCGAGGAGTTGTTGAAGACGTTGCCCATGTCCTCGAAGAGCACGAAGCCCAGCGCCCGGCCAAAATAGGGCAACTGGGGATTGGGGAGTCGAAGCTCTGTCTGGTTCACGAAAGCGCCCGTGCCGCCGATCGGGAATCCTGTTTCGGCGTCGCGCGGCCCTGCCGAATTCAGCGGGAAGCCGCGCAGCGATTCGGGGCCGCCCGCATACAGGCGTTCCGGCAGCGGAATAAATTCGTAGCGATCCTCGCCAAAGGCCCGCTCCATGCCGAAGCGCGTGTTGCGCGCCAGCACGTAATCCTTCCGCTTGCCCAGAGCGTAGTACGTCGAGTTGGTCCAGTCGAAGTGGGCAAAGTTCGACTGCGACGTCATGAAGTAGTTGTCGGTGGCGAAGACCTGGATGCTGTTGTACATCCCGGCCCGCGCATCCAGCGGCTCCGGCCTGCGCGTGTCGTGGATCCAGGTCAGTTCCGGGCCTCCCACCCGTATCGGCTCGGTCAGCAGAGGAATCAGGTTGGGCGAGACCTGGATGGTGTTCGGATCCACTTTCACGCGCCGGTAGGAGATCTGATAGATCAGCGTGTCCACCAGGTTGGGCCGATGCGTCAGCCGCAGGTCGCCTTCCGAGGTGGACGACGCGAAGGTGATCACGTTCATGGCGTTGATGTAGCCGCCGCTGATGGAAAGGTCGAGGGTGGGGTGGTTCAGGAATCGCGGCGCGCTGTAGTTGGCGGTGAATTCCTGCTCCAGCGATCCGTACTCGCCCCGGAAACCCAGGCTCTGATTCCTGCCGAACAGATTGATGCGCGATACATCCAGCTCCACCAGAGCGCTGAGCCCGAACTTGCCGTTCGGATTGCAGACATAGCCCACGGGATTGATGCCCAGCGCCACCAGGCTGGCCGGCGTGGGGCAGTTGGTGCTCGGGGTCCCGGTCTGCGCCTGAAAACCGGCCCCGTAGTTCACGTCCCAGCGCCGCGCCTCGTCAAACTGGATGAGAACGTTCTTGCGCGGCTCGTCTCCGCCGGGATTTTCCACCGCCGTGTTCACCTGGTTGAAGAGGGTCAGGTTATAAAGCTGGCGCTGCGTCTCCAGCAATTTCGCCTGATCGAGAGGCTGGCCCGGCTTGACCAGGATTTCATGCTGCACCGTGGAGGGGCGCGTGTAGTGCAGCCCGCTGATGAGGATGTGGCGGATGAAAATCCGATCGCCGGGCTCGACGTTCAGCGTCACGTCGATCAGGTTCTTGTCCTTCGGCGAGGGCTCCTGCTTCAGGTTCACCTGGGCGTGGTCGTATCCGTTGTCGAGGAAGTAGCCCATGATCGTATCGCGGTCGCTGGCCAGGTTCGATCCGGAATAGGGCTGGCCGGGCTCCAGGCTCAGCCGCGGCCGGATGGCGGCCAGCTGTTCAGGAGTAACGCCCACGATTTTGTAGGCCCCCACCTTCTGCTGGACGCCCTCGTCGATGCGATAAATTACCGCCAGGTTCCGCTCGCCGGTTTTGGGACCATGGCCGACTTCGCGGATTTCAGGCGTCACGTTCACGTTGGTGAATCCATTGCTCTGGTAAAGCGCGGTAATGGACGTGACATCGGCCTGTTGCAGAGCAAGGCTGTAGATGCCGTGCCGGACGAAGAACGATGCCGCCTGCACGCCCAGCCGCTGCTGGATAAGATCTGTCCCGAAATAGTGATTGCCGGTGACCGAGACCGAGTCGATGCGGTCGCGTGGCCCGAGAGTCACGAGATAGGTGATGTGGGTGGCTCCCGCGGCAGACGAGTCCCGGAACTCCACTTTCGCCTCAAAGTAGCCTTCCCGCTGGAAATAGTCGCGAATGCGCTTGCTGCCTTCGTTCAGCAGGTCTTCGTCCAGCGTTCCTTCCGCATAAACCGGAACGAGGTTCCGGATTTTGCCCTTGCTCAGTTTCACGCCCTCCACCACCACGTCCACGACCGGGCCGCGATCGGCGTGGAAATCGTAATTCAGGTGATTGGCCGGCCGCTGGTAGCTCCTCGATGCGAGGCTGACGTTTGCCTCCAGCCGCTGCTCGTTCTGGTAATGTTTGCGCAGGTCGTTGAGCGCGCGGCTCACAGTGTCGCTATTGACCTTCGCGCCGGCCTTCAGCTTCGCCCGCTTGCGAAACTGAGGAATGGTCATACCGCTGTCGCCTTCGACGGCCACGTTCCCGATGCGCGCCTGTTGGCCGGTCTTCACATTCAGCTGCACGTCCATTTCCGCATTCCTGCGGTCAATCGCCGTGTGCGGTGTGATCGCGCTTTGATAGTAGCCGTTGTCCTGGAGGGTCTGCTGCAGCAGCGCCATGGCCCGCTTCACCTTTGTGTCTGAAAACGGCGTGCCCGGATTAAGCCGCGTCGAGTAGCTGAGCTGATTGGACAACTGGCTATTTTTGACGCCCCTCACCAGGATGCGGCCCAGAAACAGGGTTGGGGTCCCGTTAAAGTTGAGGACGACTCCGTTGGCGGTCTTCTCTCCATCCACGGCAATGGTGAGGTACAGCCCGGTTGCGTAGAGTCGGCGCAGGCTGTCCCGCACCTTTACAGGATCGAGCGGCATGTTCGGCTGCTGCGGCAACTGCTCCGGCACGGGCTCGAGTACGTCGCGGCTCACTCCCTCAAAACGGATCTCCACCACGTTCAGGCCGGCCCATCCCCGGAGGACGTCGGCCGTGGGCGTGGGCGAGACCTTCGCGTTCGGCGCGGAAATGATGTTGTTGTAGGAAGGCAGCACGCTGCCCGGGGGCACAGGCGGCGTCTTTTTGCGCTGCTGCTCCGGAGATCCGGGATTGGGCACCTGCTGGGTGGGACTCACCGTCTGCTGGGCGCTCAGAGGTGTCACGCCCCATGCGATAACGAGGGCCAACAGCCAGGCGACAAGGCGGAAATGCGGCACGCCCGGGCCCGCTGGACGCGGCCTGGCCGCGCCGTCGCTGGAAAGGGTGCCCTCGTCATGCATCGGAAAAATCGATTCCAAAATTCATGAGATGCCAGCCACAAGGGTGCGCGCGGCCAGCCCGGTTCCGGCAAAACCAGAAACGATCTGCCGTGTCCAGCGCGACCGCCGGGGAGCGGCAGCGCTGCAAAGTAAAAAAGTGCAGTTCCCCTGGTTGCTCCGATGGCAGCCCAGCCCCCCGATGAAGCAAGTTTCTATACTACTGACTGATGGCAGCTTCGTCTCAGATTCTGTCGGAACGGTACTCGCGCCAGATACTCTTTGCGGGCGTGGGACTGGAGGGCCAGGAAAAGCTCGGCCGCGCCCACGTGGCCATGGTCGGCGTCGGCGCCACCGGGGCTGCCTCTGCGAGCCTGCTGGCGCGCGCGGGGGTGGGCACGCTCACGCTGATCGACCGCGACTTTGTGGAGGAGAGCAACCTGCAGCGCCAGGTGCTCTTCGACGAAACCGATGCCCGCGACGCGCTGCCCAAAGCCGAAGCGGCACGGCGAAAGATCGCGGCCTTCAACAGCGAGATCGAGGTGCGCGCCCAGGTAGCCGATCTGGTTCCCGGCAATGTGCACGAGCTGCTGGACTGCGCCGAGATCGTCCTCGACGCAACCGACAATTTCGAGACGCGTTACCTCGTCAACGACTACGCAGTGGCGCAGGGCAAGCCGTGGATCTATGCCGCGGCGGTGGGCGCCTACGCCGCCACGATGAACATTCTGCCCGGCGAAACCGCCTG